>NZ_JBHJTK010000003.1:0-370743 GCF_042267665.1 Streptomyces sp. NPDC056224 | reverse complement strand
TCCTTAAAGAGAATGGTACTTGTAATTGAAAAAAGGGAGGGCATTTGGTTTGAATACAAATGAGGTTGCAAAGGAAATTGGTGTTTCTTCAAAGACGATTCAGCGTTGGGTCAAACAGCTCAACATCCCTGTCGCCCGGAATGAACTTGGACATTATGAATTTCATGAAGATATTGTACAGCTGCTCAAAGAGGTCAAACACCAAATGAGTGAAGGTGTGATCCTCCAAGATATTCAACTGCCAATCCATAAGGAAACCGTTCGTCAATCAGCACCTGCCGTCGAAGCTGATATCTCTATACAGCGGATTGAAGCATTAGAAAAACAAGTGAAAGCGCTCATTCAGCAGCAATTACACGTCACTGATGTAGAAGACCGCCTGCAAGAGCTTGAACGGAAATTGGCTAAAAAAGCAGATGAAGGTGTATCGTATCAGCTGCTTCAGCACCGCAGAGAAATTGAAGACTTATCCACTAAATTTGACCCTTCGCCGTGTGACCCCGTGTTGCCCGTGTGACCCCGTGTGACCCCGGAGCCCGACGGCCTCAGAGCTCCACGCGCGTCCCGTCCGGCGGGATCTCCGCGCCCGACGCGCACACCTCGCGGTGGGCCCCGGAGCGCGGATCGGCCATCGGGTTGGTGTTGTTGAGGTGGGTGTACGCCCACCGGGTGCCCGGCCGCCCGGCACGCAGCCGCCGGACGTGCGCCAGGCTCCCGCCCTCCCCGGTCACCGGCAGGTGTCCCATCGCCGCCTGCGCTCCGGTCGCCCCGGCCGAACCCGTGGCCCCACCGAACTCCCGCGTCGAGTGGAACGTACCGTCGAGCAGGACGTAACCGGCCCCGGCGGTGAACTCGTCGAAGCCGGGCGGCCAGGTGGCCAGGCACGGCGCGTACACGAGGGCGCCGCCCGTGGCCGGGTCCTCGAAGCGGTACGCGACCACCCACGGGCCGTCCCCCGGCCCGTCCGCGGGCAGCGAGCGCGCGTACTTGGGGCGTTTGGCGCCGACCGCGAAGGCGCTGACCCGCAGCCCGCCGACGTCCTGCTCCTCGCCGACGGCCGTCTCGGACCACTCCCAGCCGCTGTAGCCGCCGAGGATCCCCCGCACCGGGAAGGCCTCGTCCAGCGCCCCGAGCACCGTCGGCGGCGCCCACACGCGCAGCCCGGCCCCCTCGCGGAGCATCATCAGGCCCAGCGTGTGGTCGATCTCGGCGTCCGTGAGCAGCACGCCCCGTACCGGCGTGTCGCGCGGCCCGGGGCCCGCGGCGAGCTCGGGGGTGGCGAGGATCTGCGCGCGGATGTCGGGCGAGGCGTTGACCAGGTACCACCCCACCCCGTCGGCGCTGACGGCGAGCCCGTCCTGGCCCCGCGCGGGCGCACCCGACGTACAGACCGGGCAGGCGCAGTTCCACTGCGGGCAGCCGCCCCCGGCGGCGGTGCCGAGCAGGACGGCCCTCATCGGCGTCCCACCACCGGTCCGCGCATCACGAGCTCGGGAGGGTTCGGCGAGATGCCCGCCAGCAGCAGGTCCACGGTGCCCCGCTGATCCGAACGCGAGCAGACCGGGTCGGTGGCCGCGGCGTCCCCGGTCAGCAGGAAGGCCTGGCAGCGGCAGCCCCCGTGGTCGACGGAGCGCCGGTCGCAGCTGCGGCACAGGTCGGGCATCCACTCCTCGCCGCGGTAGGCGTTGAAGGAGCCGGACTCGTACCAGATCTCGGCCAGCGGCTTCTCGGTGACGTTGTCGAGCTCCAGGGTGGTGATCGCGCCGGCCGCGGGGCAGGGCAGCACGGCGCCGTCGGGGGCGACCGTGAGCTGGATCGCCCCCCACCCGTGCATGCACGGCTTGGGGTACGGCTCGTAGTAGTCGGCGAGCACGTACACGATCTCCATCGTGCCCTTCAGCCGCTCCATGGCCTCCCGCACGACCGGCTCGGCCGCCGCCAGCTGCTCGCGGGTGGGCATCAGAGCCTCCCGGTTGCGCAGCGCCCAGCCGTAGTACTGGGTGTTGGCGAGCTCCAGCCGGTCCGCGCCCATGCGCTCGGCCAGGTCGATGAAGCCCGCCACCTGGTCGTGGTTGGCGCGGTGCAGTACGGCGTTGACGGTGAGCGGAAGGCCGTGCTTGCGGACCAGCGCGGCGGCGGCGATCTTGTGGTGGTGGGCCTTGGCCCCCGCGAGCCGGTCGGCGCGCGCGGCGTCGGCGCCCTGCACCGACAGCTGTACGTTGTCCAGCCCGCGCTCGACCAGGTCCGCGAGCCGCGCCTCGGTGAGGCCGAGGCCGCTGGTGACGAGGTTGACGTAGCAGCCGAGGCCGCTGACGTGCGAGACGATCTCGGGCAGGTCGGGGCGGGCGAGCGGCTCTCCGCCGGACAGGTGCACCTGCAGCACGCCGATCTCGCGCGCCTGGGTGAACACCTCGAGCCACTGACCGGTGGTCAGCTCACGCTCGCGCTCGATGAGTTCCAGCGGGTTGGAGCAGTACGCGCAGTGCAGCGGGCAGCGGTGGGTGAGCTCCGCGAGCAGCCCGAGCGGCGGAGCCGCGCCGGGGCTGCCCGGGCAGGCGGCGGTGGTCAGATCCATCGCACGACGCCCTTCTCGGACAGCCGCTCCAGGACGGTGCCGACCTCCGTCTCGCGGACGCCCGCGTACCGGGCGCCCAGCGCCTCGGTGATCTGCGGCACCGTCGTGGCCCCGTCGCAGAGTTCGAGTACCGAGACGGCCGTCCCGTTGGGCACGAGCACCCCTTCCGGGTGGAGCACGACATGGGTCTGCCGCGTGTTGTCGTAGATGAGCCGCACTCCGCGGCCGAGCACGGGCCGGTCCACGGCCACTCCTTCTTGCAGGTCCGGTGGCAACTGGTCGCTGACTACTGGTCGGTGACTACGGTCGCTGACTACGGGTCGCTGACTACTGGTCGGTGGCTGCGGCGCGTTCGACGGCGTCCAGCATCTGCCACAGCACGTCGCACTTGAACGCGAGCGCGGCGACGGCCGCGTCCTGCTGCTCGCGCGTCGTGCAGTGCCGGACGACGATGTCCAGGGTGCCCTTGCCCTCGCCGGACACGGCTTCGATGCGGTCCGTGAAGTAGGCCAGGTGCTCCGGGCGGATCCAGTCGTAGTGCGCGAGCATGTCCGCGACCCTGCGGGTCATCAGGTGCCCGGCGAACATCTCGGTGAGCCCGGAGGCGATGGCTTCGGCCCAGGGCCGGGTCCGGGCGAAGTTCACGTACGCGTCGACCGCGAAACGAACCCCGGGGACCACGTGCCGCTCGTCCACGACCTCCTCGCGGCTCAGACCCACGGCCTCGCACAGCCGCAGCCAGCGCGCGATGCCGCCCTCGTCGTCCGGGGTCCCGTCGTGGTAGGCCAGCCGGTCCACCCAGGCCCGCCGGATCTCGGGGAGCGGGCAGTTGCTGATGATCGCCGCGTCCTTCTGCGGCAGCATCCGCTGGTAGTACCAGCGATTGGCGGCCCACAGCTGCAGGGCCCGCCGGTCGAGCTCGCCTTCGTGCAGCCGCCGGTGGAAGGGGTGGCCGCCCCAGTAGGAGGAGGACAACGCGCGCAGCGCGCCGATGAACTCGGTCTCGTCCAGTATTGCCGTCATATGTTCTCCCGCCACGGCGGGAGCCGGTCGCCCGGACTCCCGCCCGCCGACAGTCGGTTCACTTCTCCAGACGTGCGGCGTACGCGGTGACCTCGAAGGCCGTCTCGTACGCGATGAAGTCCGGGGTGGTCCACGCCTCGGGGGTCTCCTTGACCTCGGCCATGGGGGTGCTCCTTCGCTCGGTGCCCATCGGTTTCCGGCAGGAACCTACGGCCTGGCCCGGTCGCCGCAGATCCCCTAGCCGCCCCTAATCCCGGACATTCACCCCTGCGGGCCGCTCCCGGGGACCTGGGCACAGTCGTGCGCAGCTCGCACAGCTCGCCGGTGACACCAGGGTGAAACCCGAACGGATGTGGGGCGTTAGAAGGACGGACCGCCGCGCCCCGCCGGGCGTGGCCTGCGGTGATACGAGTACGAGGAGCAAGATGAGAGTCCCGATGCCGGCCGGGCGCGGCCGCGTGAAGCTGGCGGCCGGATGCCGGGTGGCCACGGAGGCCCCCGCCTTCGGGCTGGCCGTCTTCTGCGTGATCCTGCTCAACGCGGCGCTGATGGGGGTGGAGACCTACAGCGGGCTGGCCGTGGAGTACCGGCAGGTGCTCGGGGCCGCGGAGGACGGCTGCCTCGTCCTGTTCACGGTGGAGATGCTGCTGCGCGTGGGCGCGCACGCGGACAAGCCGAAAGCATTCTTCCGCGACCCGTGGAACCTCTTCGACCTCGCGATCGTGGCCTCCGCCTTCGTCCCCATGGTCCGCGAGAACACCACGCTGCTGCGGATGCTGCGGCTGGCCCGCGTCCTTCGCACGGCGCGGTTCCTGCCGCACCTGCGCATCCTGCTGATCGCCGTCGGCCGCAGCCTGCCGGGCACCGCCAGCTTCCTGTTCGTCGGCGCGCTGGTGCTGTACGTGTACGCCATGGTCGGCTGGGTCTGCTTCGCCGACTCCGACCCCCAGCACTACGGCTCAGTGGGACGTGCCGCCCTCACCCTGTTCCTGCTGACCACGCTCGACGGCCTCACCGACGCCGTCCGCGCGGGGCTGCAGATCTCCCGTCTCAGCATCGTCTACTACGCCTCCTACGCCCTGCTGGCCTCCTTCGTGCTGGTGAACGTGCTCATCGGTGTCGTCCTCAACTCGCTGGACGAGGCCCGGGAGATGGAGGCGGAGGCCGGCCGCGTTCCGGCGCCGGCCCCGGACCCGGACGCGGGCGGGCAGGACGTCAAGGAGCGGATCGCCACCGCCCGCCGCGCGCTGGACGAGATCGAGGCGTGCCTCGCCGCGACGCACACCCCGCCGGCCCGGCAGCTGGAGGCCTCCCACACCGGTTCCTGAGCGCTTGGCGGGCGCGGCTCGGCCGGGGGGACGACCCGCGCCGCTGTGCGCCGCTCCGGCCGTGGCCGTGACGGTGCCCGGTGCCCGGTGCGCGCCCGCCGTCCGTTCGCGCCGTCTCATGCTTCCGGCTCATGTGGCTTGCAGCGCAGGCGAGTTGGATGACATCCGGACGACCGGGAAGCGGCGCGGGGGCGACGGCCGGGAGCCGCTGTGAGCACCGCCACGTCCGGATTTCGGAACCCGAGCCGCCGATCTCCCCATCGAACGGAGCGTCGGAGGCGTAGGCGGGGCGGGGAGTGCCACATGTTCAGCAAGGTTCACGGGCGGGCCGTACGGGCCTCCGTGTCCGTCGGCGTCCTCGGCGCGCTGGTCGTGGGGGCCGGGTACGTGTGGGAGCTGCGCGGCGTCGCCGCCCACCGCGCGGACGGGGATGCCGCGCAGGGCGTCTACCAGCAGGATCCCGAGCGCGCCGACCGGACGGCGGCCGCCGTGCTGGACGGCATGGTGCACGAGGCTCCGGATGCTCCGGCGGACGGCAAGGCCTTCGCCGGCAGCGGGCCCGCGGTGCGCTGGAGGTCGGCCGGGTGGAAGCCCTCGGACCCCCTGGAGGCCCGGCCGGCGAACCCCGAGCCCATCGTGGGAGCGCTCTTCTCCCCCGGCGACGACGGCGACCCCGACCATCACTGCTCGGGCGTGGTGGTCCACTCCCAGGGCGGCGACCTCATCGCCACCGCCGCCCACTGCGTGTACACGGGCGGCTTCCGCACGAATCTGGCCTTCGCCCCGGGCTACTCGGACGGCGCGGCTCCGTACGGGGTCTGGGTGCCGACCCGGATCGACGTGGACCCCCGTTGGACCGAGGACCAGGACCCCGACCACGACGTCGCCTTCGTCCGGTTGCGCCGGCCCGGGTACCCCGGCCGGCGCCTGGAGGACGTCACCGGCGCCGCGGAGATCGGTTTCCGGCCCGAACTGCCCGCGCCCGCCCGGCTCGTGGGCTATCCGAACACCTCCGAGCAGCCGCTGGACTGCCGCAACACCGCCCGGGCCGCCGGGCCGACGCAGTTGCGCCTCGACTGCGCGGACGTACCCAACGGCACGAGCGGCGGCCCGGTGTTGACCGACGGGCAGACACTGATCGGGGTGATCGGCGGACTCGATGGCGGGGGCGACGACGAGACCTCGTACAGCAGCTACTTCGGCGACGGGGTCCGGGCCCTGTACGAGCGCGCCACGACGTCGCGCAGTACCCCGGGCGGCGGGCTCTAGCGGGCGTACGGGCCGAGGCCGACCAGGCAGTAGACGTACTCGCTGATGACCCTGCCGTTGATGGTGTAGCGGTGGGAGAACGCGTACTGGGTCTTGGGGTTGTCGTTGCAGCGGTCCAGGTCCGACGTGAAGGGGATGCTCTGGACCACTCGGTAGTGGGCGTCGGACGCCGAACAGGAGACCTCGTCGATGTCGTCGACCCGCTGGGCCGTCGTCGAGTCCGGCAGGCTCCCGTTGAGGCAGGTGCCGCGGTCGTACGGGGTGGGCTCCGAGCTGGGAGAGGCGGGGCCGGGCTCCGGGAGGGCAGCCCGGCTGGACGGGGCGACGGGCTCGGTGCTCCAGGGACTCGGCGAGACGGTGGGCGTCGCGCCCGCCGACGCGGTGGACTCCACCGAGGAGGAGGCCGAGGAGGAGGCCGAGGAGGAGGCGGAGGACACCTTGCCGTCGCCGTCGTCCCCGCCGCTCTGCACGAGGACGATGCCGATGACCAGCACCACCAGGGCCGCCAGCGCCACCAGGCAGCCGCGGCCGCCCTGAGTGGGGGCCGCTGCGGACCGGGACGCGCCCGGAGCCCCTTCCCCTCCCCCTGATCCGGCTCCGGCTCCGGCTCCGGCTCCGGCCACCCGGATGCGCAGCAGCACCTCGGCGTCCCCGATCCGGGTCCGGACGAGGTCTCCGTCCCGGGTGTGCGGGATACGGACACGCGTCGGGCCGGCCGGCAGCTGGACGGTGAGGATCACACCGTGAGCCGCCTGCTGCGGGGTGAGCTGGATGGGGATCTCCTGCGAAGACACCGGCTGCTCCAGGGGATGAGGGGGCGGGTGCACACGGATCCGGCTGACTGCCCAGTGTGGCGCGCCGACCGGATCGATGAAGGGTCTTTCTAGAACGATCTTCTAGTTCCAGTCTTGCTAGGCTCTCTGCGCCCCACAGATCACGCACACACCGCGACGGACACCGACGGGACCCCTCATGTCTCCTAAGCAACAACGCGGCGAGGCCACCGTCGACTTGATCCTGACCTCAGCGCTGCGCGTGTTCGCCGAATCCGGCCAGCAGGGGTTCACGGTGAACGCGGTCGTCGCGGCCGGCGGTGTGAGCCTCGGCAGCCTCTACCACCACTTCGGCAGCTTCGACGGCCTGGCCGCCGCCCTGTACATCCGGTGCATGGACCAGCTGTGCGACGACATGGTGGCCGCGCTGACCCGGTGCCGGACGGCGCGCACCGGCATCCAGGCGTGGGTAACGTCCTACCTGCGCTTCACCGAGGAACACCGGGACGTCGCACTGTTCCTGCACGCCTCGGCCTACTCGGGTTACCTCGTGGCCCACGCCGAGGAGATCGGCGCGGCCAAGGCGGAGAAGTTCGCGGCCATCATGCAGTGGCTGGGCGCGCGCTTGGAGCGCGGCGAGATCGCCCCCCTCCCGGTGTCCGTGGTCGAGGTGATGGTCATGGGGCCGCTCACCGAGGTCGCACGCCGCTGGCTCTCCAGCACCTACGAGATCGACCTGGCGGAAGCCGCGCGCTATCTCCCGGACCGCATCTGGCGCTCCCTGCGCCCCGACTAGCCAGGTGCTGCGGCCGCGAGGGTGGCGTGCCGGGTCGCGGCGTTCCCCCCGCCACCTCCCCCAGACTCCGTCCGGGTGGGACCCCCAGGGAGGGGCCGCAGGTGCGGTGCACCGCAAGGCGGGGGCCGCGGTTCGTACGGGCGTACCGGCGCGGTCCGGCAACGCGGCGAGGTGCCGTGCCGGGGGCCGTGACCCGGTGGACCCCGCCGGTCACCGCAGTCGACTGGGTGGTTGTCCGGAGTGTCGTCCATGCTGCCGATTGTCCGGCGGCCGGGGCGTCGTGGTCAGGTGCCGTTCGGGGCGCCCTGCGGCGTGCGGGGGCGGCCGGGGGCGCTCGGTGACGGCTCCGCGCGCCCGGCGGATCGGCGCGCCGGACCGAGCAGCGCGGCGGCCCGGTCGGCGCCGCGGGCCCGGTCAGCGCGGCAGGGCCCGGTCAGCGCCGCAGGCCCGGTCAGCGCGGCAGGGATGCGTACGAGATCCCCGTGAGCTTCTCGGAGGCGGCCCAGAGCAGTTCGCCGGAGTTGTCATCGAAGGTCCGCTTCGCCCTCCAGGACCGGACGGGCGCCCCGCGCCAGCCGAACCGCGGCCCGATGAAGTCGTCGGGGGCCGCACCCCGGGCGCGGTGGCCGCGTAGAGCGTGGGCAGCGCGCCCGAGGACGCGGGCTGCGCGACGACCGCGTTGCCGAACGCCGCCACGCGCGAGTTGAGGGTGGGGCCCTCCAGCTTCGACGCTCCGGCGTGGAGGTTGGACGAGGCGTAGCCGGGGTGCGCGGGCCCCCACCGGCGGTGCACGCGGGTGATGTTCAGGTCCCGGCCCTGCGGGATGTCCACGGACATCACCGTGCGGAACCGGCTCTTGAAGTTCGGAGCGTCGGCGCGGCCGTCCCAGCAGTTCTTCCACGCCTGGAAGTACGTCTTGAGCACCGCTTGCGCGGCCTGTGCGGGAAGAACAGCGAGAAAGTCGATGTCTTCGCGGGCCTGGCGAATCGCGGCGTCCGCGTGTCCGAGGGTCCGCTTCTCCTTCGGCATCATCCGCCACCAGGCGTGCAGCAGGTTCCACATGGTGCGGGCCGCGTGCGCCTGATCATCGGCCTTGTGAACCCCGGCCGGCGACAGCGCAAGCCGGGCACGGTGCCCGAACTGCCGCTTGATCAGTGTGTCTTGACTCACAATCGAGAACCTAGCATTGGCTTATGTCACCGCGCTGGAACCCTAATCCCGAGGTCAGAACCGGTCGCCATGTTGTCCACAACCTGCACGTTCACTTGGTTTTCGTCACCAAGTACAGGCGGAAGGCGTTCACCGACTCCATGCTGACCCGCACCGAAGAGATCATGCGGGAGGTCTGCGCCGACTTCGAGGCTGAGCTGAAACAGTTCAACGGAGAACAGGACCACGTGCACCTGCTCGTGCACTACCCGCCGAAAGTCCAGCTCTCCAAGCTGGTCAACTCCCTCAAGGGCGTCAGCTCCCGCAGGCTGCGCCAGGAGTACGACAGCCACGTCCGCCGGTACCTGTGGGGCGGACACTTCTGGTCCGGTTCCTACTTCGCCGGATCGTGCGGTGGGGCGCCCCTGACCGTCGTCAAGCAGTACATCGAAAACCAGCAACGTCCCGTCTGACCGTCACCCCGCGGACGCAAAGCACTCCGGCGCTCCGCGCCTCCGGGCCAAGGATGGCCTTCACCCCCGCCCTGAAGGGCGGAGCACTGGCCAAGATCAGAGGTAGACGGGCGGGGGCAGGGCGCCGGAGCGGGGGTGGTACGGACAGGCGTACGCGCAGGCCAGTAGGCTGCGGTCCGCCCGCCTTCCGCTTTCCCCTTCCCGTTCCGAGGTACCGCGCAGTGAGCTCCGCACCGCCCCCCATCCCCGTGACGGTCGTCGGCCTCGGCGCCGACGGCTGGGCCGGGCTCAGCGCCGCCGCGCGCTCGGCGCTGTCCTGCGCCGAGGTGCTGATCGGCGGCCCGCGCCAGCTGGACCTGCTGCCGGCCGGCCCGTGCCCCGGACAGCGGGTGGCGTGGCCGAGCCCGCTGCGGCCGGCCGTGCCGAAACTGATGGCTGAGCACGCGGGGCGCCGGATCGCGGTGCTGGCCAGCGGCGACCCCATGTTCTACGGGATCGGCCGGGCCCTCGCGCAGGAGCTGGGGCCACGCGCCCTGCGGGTGTACCCCCACCCCTCCTCGGTGTCGTACGCCTGCGCCCGCCTGGGCTGGCCGGTCGAGGACACCGAGGTGGTCACGGTCGTCGGCCGCCCGGTGGCCCGGCTCGCGGCCGCGCTGTACGAGGGGCGGCGCGTGCTGGTGCTCAGCGCCGGAGCGGCGTCGCCCGGCGAGATCGCCGCCCTGCTCCGCGAGCGGGGCTTCGGCCCGAGCCGGATCCGGGTGCTGGAGCAGCTCGGCTCCGAGCGTGAGGACGCCTACGAGGGCCTCGCCGACGGCTGGGACCACCCGCCGGGCGACCCCCTGAACGTGGTGGCCGTGGACTGCCGCCGCGACCCCTCCCACCCGGCGCCCCGGATCGGCGCGACCCCCGGCCTGCCGGACGCCGCGTACGAGCACGACGGGCAGCTCACCAAGCGCCGGGTCCGGGCCGCGACCCTGTGCACGCTGGCCCCGGCCCCCGGCGAGCTGCTGTGGGACATCGGCGGCGGCTCCGGCTCCATCGGCATCGAGTGGATGCGCACGCATCCCTCCTGCCGGGCGGTGGCCGTGGAGCGCGTCCCGGAACGGGCGGCGCGGATCAGCCGCAACGCTGCGGCGCTCGGCGTGCCCGGCCTGCACGTGGTCGTCGGCGCCGCGCCGGACGCCCTCGCCGGACTGCCCGCCCCCGACGCGGTGTTCATCGGCGGCGGACTGACCGCGCCGGGGCTGCTCGACGCGGCCTGGGCGGCGCTCGCCCCCGGCGGCCGGCTGGTGGTCAACACGGTCACCCTGGAGTCGGAGGCGGTCCTCACCGACCGCTACCGGCGCCACGGCGGCGAACTGGTGAAGCTCTCGGTCGCGCACGCGGTGCCGGTCGGCGGTTTCACGGGCTGGCGCCAGGCCATGCCGGTCACCCAGTGGTCGGTGACGAAGTCGACGAACGAGAAGGATCTCTGACATGACCGTGTACTTCATCGGTGCGGGCCCCGGCGCCGCCGACCTGATCACGGTGCGCGGTGCCCGGACCCTGGCCGCCGCCCCGGTCTGCCTGTACGCGGGCAGCCTCGTCCCGCGCGAACTGCTGGCGGAATGCCCGGCGGACGCGCGGCTGGTGGACACCTCGCAGCTGAACCTCGACGAGATCGTCGCCGAGTGCGTACGGGCGCACGCGGCGGGCCAGGACGTGGCGCGGCTGCACTCCGGGGACCCCTCCATCTTCAGCGCCGTCGCGGAGCAGATGCGGCGGCTCGACGCGGCCGGCATCCCGTACGAAGTGGTCCCGGGCGTACCGGCCTTCGCCGCGGCGGCCGCGGCGCTGAAGCGGGAGCTGACCGTGCCCACCGTCGGCCAGACGGTGATCCTGACCCGGATCGCCCAGCAGGCGACCCCGATGCCCCCCGGCGAGGACCTGGCCACCCTCGGGCGCAGCGGCGCGCTGCTGGTGCTGCACCTGGCCACCCGCTACGTGGACCGGGTCGTCGGCGAACTGCTGCCGCACTACGGGGCCGAGTGCCCGGTGGCGGTGGTGGCGATGGCCAGCCGCCCCGACGAGCTGATCCTGCGCGGCACCCTGGCCGACATCGCGGCCCAGGTGAAGGAGCACGGGCTGGTCCGTACCGCCGTCATCGTGGTGGGCCGCACGCTCGGGGCGGAGCAGTTCCGGGACAGCCACCTCTACTCCCCCGAACGCGACCGGCATGTCTGCTGAACCGGAGCCCCGGCGGCACGTCCTGGTCCTGGGCGGCACGACGGAGGCCCGCCGGCTCGCGGAGGCCCTGGCGGGCGACCCCGCGTACCGGGTGACGAATTCGCTGGCGGGCCGGGTCGCCGCGCCGGTGCTCCCTCCGGGCGAGACCCGGATCGGCGGCTTCGGCGGCATCGCGGGCCTCGCGGCCTGGATCACCGCCCACGGGGTCACGCACGTCGTCGACGCCACCCACCCCTTCGCGGAGCGGATGAGTTTCCACGCGTCCGAGGCGCAGGCCCTCACGGGTGTCCCGCTGCTGGCGCTGCGGCGCCCCGGCTGGACGCCGGAGCCGGGCGACGACTGGACCTTCGCGGACTCCCTCGCCGAGGCGGCCGGCCTGCTGCCCGCGCTCGGCGGCCGGGCGTTCCTGACCACCGGCCGGATGGGCCTGCACACCTTCGCGCACCTCGCCGATACCTGGTTCCTGGTGCGTTCGGTGGATCCTCCACAGGCGCCGGTGCCGCCACGGCTCGAAGTCCTGCTCGCCCGGGGGCCGTTCACCCTCGACGGCGAACGGGAGCTGCTCGCCCGGCACCGGATCGACGTCCTGGTGACGAAGGACAGCGGCGGCTCGGCGACCGCCCCGAAGCTCACCGCCGCCCGCGAGGCGGGCATCCCGGTCCTGGTCGTACGGCGCCCCGCGGTCCCGCCGGGCGTGGCGCAGGCCCGTTCGGTCCGGGCCGCCGTGGACTGGCTGCGCGCACAGGACTGAGGCGGTACCGGACACCGGCACCGCCCCGGCCCGCGCCGTTCAGCCCGTCACGGGTAACGGCGCGGGGTCCAGGTGATCCGCGAGCCGTCGGCGCGCTCGCTGACCTGGGTCTGCGAGGACCCGATCAGCAGGAGCGTGCGCATGTCCACCTCGGACGGCTGCAGTTCGGCGAGGGTGACGATCCGCACCGACTGCTCCGGGCCGCCGACGTCGCGCGCGACGACCACCGGGGTTGCGGGCGAACGCAGCTCCAGCAGCAGCTCGCGGGCCTGCGCGACCTGCCAGTTCCGGCTGCGCGAGCCGGGGTTGTACAGGGCGAGCACCAGGTCGGCCGAGGCGGCCGCGCGCAGCCGCTCCGCGATGACCTCCCAGGGCTTGAGCCGGTCGGAGAGGGAGATGGTGGCGTAGTCGTGGCCGAGCGGGGCCCCGGCAGCGGCGGCCGCCGCGTTGGCCGCGGTCACCCCCGGCAGGACCCGTACGGGCACGTCCTTGTACTCCGCCTGCGCCGCGACCTCCAGGACCGCCGTGGCCATGGCGAAGACCCCGGGGTCGCCGCCGGAGACCACGGCCACCCGCTGTCCGCGCCGGGCCAGGTCGAGGGCGAACTCGGCGCGCTCGGACTCCACCTTGTTGTCGGAGCCGTGCCGGACCTGTCCCGGCCTGGCCGGGACCCGGTCCAGGTAGGTGGTGTAGCCGACCAGCACCTCGGCGTCGGCCAGCGCCCGCCGGGTCTCGGGGGTCAGCCACAGCGGGCCCGCCGGGCCCGTGCCGACGACCACGACCTCGCCGGGGCCGGACGGCACGCTGCCCGGGTTGCCGATCCGGCTGGGGACGACGGCGACGGCGAAGTACGGGACGGACCCGGGGTCGACGTCGGCGAGGACTCCGGTGCGTTCCCCGGCCATGGTGGCGCGCTCGACGTAGCGCGCCTCGGCGAGCCGGCCGCTCCTGTCCATCGCCCCGCGCACGGCGGGGAAGGTCCGGCCGAGCTTCATCACGACGGCCGAGTCGGTGGCAGCCAGGCGGGCGGCGAGTTCGTCCTCGGGCAGCGTTCCGGGAAGGATCGTCAGGACCTCCTCGCCCTCGACGAGCGGGGTGCCGAGCCGGGCGGCGGCGGCGCTCACCGAGGTGACACCGGGGATCACCTCGGTCTCGTACCGGTCCGCGAGCCGCTTGTGCATGTGCATGTACGAGCTGTAGAAGAGCGGATCGCCCTCCGCGAGCACGGCGACGGTCCGGCCGGCGTCCAGGTGTGCGGCGAGGCGTGCGGCGGCGGACTCGTAGAACTCCTCCATCGCGCCCTGGTAGCCCCCGGGGTGGTCGGTGGTCTCGGTGGTGACCGGGTAGACCAGCGGCTCCTCGACGTGGTCGGCGCGCAGGTGCTTCGCGGCGATCGAGCGGGCGATGGACCGGCCGTGGCGGGCGCTGTGGTAGGCGACGACGTCGGCCCCGGCGATCACCTCGACCGCGCGCAGCGTCATCAGGGAGGGGTCACCGGGCCCGAGCCCCACCCCGTAGAGGCGTCCGGCGCTCATTCGGCCACGCTCGCGATGGCGTTGACGGCCGCGGCGGCGATGGCGCTGCCGCCGCGCCGGCCGCGCACGATGAGGTGGTCGAGCCCCGAAGGGTGCGCCGCCAGGGCGTCCTTGGACTCGGCGGCGCCGATGAAGCCGACGGGAACGCCGATGACCGCGGCCGGTCGCGGAGCGCCTTCCTCGATCATCTCCAGCAGCCGGAAGAGCGCGGTCGGCGCGTTGCCGACGGCGATCACGGAGCCCTCCAACAGGCCCCGGTCGCGCCAGACTTCGAGGGCGGCGGCGCTGCGGGTGGTACCCATCCGCGCGGCCAGGTCCGGCACGGCCGGGTCGGACAGGGTGCAGATCACCTCGTTGCCGGCGGGCAGCCGCTTGCGGGTGACCCCGCTGGCGACCATCTGCACGTCGCACAGGATCGGCGCGCCCGCCTCCAGGGCGGCGCGGGCCCGCAGCACCACGTCGGGCGTGTACCCCAGGTCGCGGGGCAGGTCGGTCATCCCGCAGGCGTGAATCATGCGCACCGCGACCTGGGCGACCGAGGCGGGCAGCCCGGAGAGGTCCGCCTCGGCGCGGATCGTGGCAAAGGACTGGCGGTAGATCGCGGCGCCGTCCTTCTCGTACTCGAACACGGTGTACTCGCTCATTTCTTCACTGCGGCTTCGGACACTGGGGGTTGGTTGCGGGCGGCGGCGAGGGCCGTCGCGAGTGCGTGGGGTGCCACCGGGTCGGCGCCGATCCGGTACCCGTCGGGCGTGGCCACCACGTCCACCCAGGCGGCGGCGCGCGGGCGCCCGCAGCGGCGTTCGCACCCGGACCAGTGGACGGGCAGCGGCCCCCGCGCCCGCCCGGCGACGGCTCGCGCGTCGGCGCGTACGTCGGCCAGGGACTTGGCGCAGCCGGGGCGGCCGGTGCAGGCGGTGACGGACTCCCAGGGGCTGTCGGGCGCGGTGACGAGCCCGGCGGGGCGGGCGGCGGTGTCGGTGACGATGACGCTGCGCCACGGGGTGATCCGCAGGTCGCCGGGCAGCTCCCGCCACTGCGCGGTGCCGAGCCGGCCGAGCGGGACCAGTACGCAGAGCGCCCCCGCGTGCACTCCGGGGGCGGGCGGGTCCGCGTACGGGCGGGGCGCGTCGGGGACGTACCGCGCGCGGATGCCCCTGCCCCTCAGCCGGGTGGTGAACTCCTGTGCGTCCAGCGCGTGTCCGGCGGGAAGCTCGGCGATCCGCCAGGCCCGGGTGCCGGCGGCGGCAGCCGCGTCGAGGAAGTGGAGGGCCGCCTCCAGCCCGGCCCGCGCGGCCTCGGCGGCGGCCACGTCGACGGCGTCGGGCGCCGCGCCGAGCCGGACCAGTACGCGGCCGCCGGGCTGCGCGAGCAGGGTCACGTCGGGGTCGAGGGCGGCCACGTCGCCGCGCCCGTCGTCGACGGCGAACAGGAACCGGCCGGACAGGGCGGCGGCCTTCGGTTCGGCGCACAGCGCCTCGTCCAGGGCGCGCACCGGAGCGGGGTCGGCGAGGGGGGTGGCGACGATGTTGCGGATCCGCTCGTGGCCCGGCGCGGGCAGCAGCCCTGCCGTGCCGAGCAGTTCGGCCAGCTCGGCGCCGCAGCCGTCGGAAAGCCCGCGCAGTTGCACGTTCCCGCGCGAGGTCAGCTCCAGATGGCCGTCCCCGAACCGGTCGGCGGCGTCCGCCAGCGCGGCGGCCTGCGCGGCGCCGAGCAGCCCGCCCGGGATCCGGACCCGCGCCAGGAAGCCGTCGTCGGCCGGGTGCAGCCGCAGTGCGCCGGGGCAGGCGTCACCGCGCTCCCGTATGACGGGTTCGTCCCGCGATGCGGCGGCAGGGGGCTGGGGCATGGCGGCGAGCATACCTACGATTCACCTCGCCCGACCTGTGTCCGTCACCACCCAGCCCCCTCCCACCGCCTCAACCCTCCCACCAGCGCAGTCCAGCCGATTCCGGCCTCGCAGGCGTTTGGGGCGCGGGGTCGGGGGCAGGGCCCCGGCAACGGCGCCGCACCCGAACGCACCCCGCCCGAGCGAGCGCGGCGCAACGGCACCCCCACTCCCGGCCAGGGCAAAGGCCCCCTAGGATGGCCCCGGCGGACCACTCGGCCCGCCATCGCCGAGGACGGCGACATGGGAGGAAGCCCGGTGAGATTCCGGCGCGGTCCCGCCACTGTGAACCCCGCGGAACGACCCCCGGGGTGAGTCAGGAACTCCCGCCGTCCTCACTGCCCGGGGCGCGGAAACCCCGAGGAAGGCCTGCCGCCGCATGATCCTGCTGCTGTCGACGTCCGACACCGATCTGCTCAGCGCCCGCGCCGCGGACGGCCCCGTCCCGTACCGGTTCGCGAACCCCTCCCGCCTTCCCCTCGACGACCTCCCCGGCCTCCTCGACGGCGTCGACCTGGTCGTCGTACGCCTCCTGGGCGGCCTGCGCGCCTGGCAGGACGGCCTCGACCTGCTCCTCGCCCCCGGCCAGAGCCGCCCGGTCGTGGTGCTGACCGGCGAACAGGCCCCGGACGCACAGCTGATGGAGGCCTCCACCGTCCCGATCGGCATCGCGGCCGAGGCCCACGGCTACCTCGCGCACGGCGGCCCCGCCAACCTCGGCCAGCTGGCCCGCTTCCTGTCCGACACGGTCCTCCTCACCGGCCACGGCTTCGAGCCGCCCGCCGCCGCCCCCACCTGGGGCCCCCTGGAGCGCACCGCACGGCGGACGTCCGGCCCCCGGGTCGCCGTGCTGTACTACCGCGCCCACCAGATGAGCGGCAACACCGCCTTCGTGCACACCCTGTGCGAGGCCGTCGAGGCCAAGGGCGCGCAGGCGCTCCCGCTCTACGTCTCGTCGCTGCGCACCCCCGAACCGGAGCTGCTGGCCGAGCTGGAGGGGGTCGACGCCATCGTCACCACCGTCCTCGCGGCCGGCGGCACCAGGCCCGCCACCGCCTCGGCGGGCGGGGACGACGAGTCCTGGGACGCGGGCGCGCTCGCGGCGCTCGGCGTGCCGATCCTCCAGGCGCTGTGCCTGACGGGCTCGCGCAGCAACTGGGAGGAGAACGACGAGGGCCTGTCCCCGCTCGACGCCGCCACCCAGGTCGCCGTGCCCGAGTTCGACGGCCGTCTGATCACCGTCCCGTTCTCCTTCAAGGAGCTCGACGAGGACGGCCTGCCCGCCTACGTGGCCGATCCCGAGCGGGCCGCCCGGGTCGCGGGGATCGCCGTACGCCACGCCCGGCTCCGGCACATCGACCGCCGCGACAAGAAGGTCGCGCTGGTCCTCTCCGCCTACCCCACCAAGCACTCCCGCATCGGCAACGCGGTCGGCCTGGACACCCCCGCCAGCGCCGTGGAGCTGCTGCGCACCCTCATCGCCGGCGGCTACGACTTCGGCCCCGCCGACGAGATCCCCGGCCTGGTCTCGGGCGACGGCGACGAGCTGATCCGGGCCCTGATCGAGGCCGGCGGACACGACCAGGACTGGCTGACCGAGGAGCAGCTGGCCCGCAACCCGGTCCGCATCCCGGCCGCCGACTACCGGCGCTGGTTCGCCGAGCTCCCCGCCGAGCTGCGGGGCAGCGTGGAGGAGCACTGGGGTCCGGCCCCGGGCGAGATGTTCGTCGACCGCTCGCGCAACCCCGAGGGCGACATCGTCCTCGCCGCCCTGCGCCGCGGCAACCTGCTGATCCTGATCCAGCCGCCGCGCGGTTTCGGCGAGAACCCGATCGCGATCTACCACGACCCGGACCTGCCGCCGTCGCACCACTACCTGGCCGCGTACCGCTGGATCCAGGCCGCCGCGCAGGACGGCGGCTTCGGCGCCGACGCGATGATCCACCTGGGCAAGCACGGGAACCTGGAGTGGCTGCCGGGCAAGAACGCCGGTCTGTCGGCGGCCTGCGCGCCCGACGCCGCGCTCGGCGACCTGCCGCTCATCTACCCGTTCCTGGTCAACGACCCGGGCGAGGGCACCCAGGCCAAGCGCCGCGTGCACGCCACCCTGGTCGACCACCTGGTGCCGCCGATGGCGCGCGCGGAGTCGTACGGGGACATCGCGCGCCTGGAGCAGCACCTGGACGAGTACGCCCAGATCTCGGCGATGGACCCGGCGAAACTCCCGGCCATCCGCGCGCAGATCTGGACCCTGATCCAGGCGGCGAAGCTCGACCACGACCTGGGTCTCGAAGAGCGCCCGGACGACGAGGGCTTCGACGACTTCCTGCTGCACGTCGACGGCTGGCTGTGCGAGGTCAAGGACGCCCAGATCCGCGACGGTCTGCACGTGCTGGGCGGCGCCCCGACGGGCGCGGCCCGGGTGAACCTGGTCCTCGCGATCCTGCGGGCCCGGCAGATCTGGGGCGGTACGACGGCCCTGCCGGGCCTGCGCGAGGCGCTGGGCCTGGACGAGTCCGCGGCCACCCGCACCTCCGCGGACGCCGTGGAGGAGCAGGCCCGCGCCCTGGTCCAGGCGATGGAGGACGCGAACTGGGACCCGTCGGCGGTGGCTTCGGTCGCCTCGGCGCATTCCGCGGACGTCTCGGCGGTACTGGACTTCGCCGCCCGTGAGGTCGTCCCGCGCCTGGCCGGCACCACGGACGAGATCGCCCACGTGGTCGCCGCCCTGGACGGCCGGTTCATTCCCGCAGGCCCGTCCGGCTCCCCGCTCCGCGGCCTGGTCAACGTCCTGCCCACCGGCCGGAACTTCTACTCGGTGGACCCGAAGGCCGTCCCCTCCCGCCTCGCGTGGGAGACGGGGCAGGCGCTCGCCGAGTCCCTGCTGACCCGCTACCGCACGGACAACGGCGAGTGGCCGGCCTCCGTCGGCCTGTCCCTGTGGGGCACCAGCGCGATGCGCACCTCGGGCGACGACGTGGCGGAGGCGCTGTCCCTGCTGGGCGTCCGTCCGGTCTGGGACGAGGCCTCGCGCCGTGTGACGGGTCTGGAGGCGATCGCGCTCGAGGAACTGGGGCGTCCGCGCATCGACGTGACGCTCCGCATCTCGGGCTTCTTCCGCGACGCGTTCCCGCACGTCATCGGCCTCCTCGACGACGCGGTCCGGCTGGCCGCCTCGCTCGACGAACCGGCGGACCGGAACTTCGTGCGGGCCCACGCCCAGGCGGACCTGGCCGAGCACGGTGACGAACGCCGGGCCACCACCCGTATCTTCGGCTCGCGCCCGGGCACGTACGGCGCGGGCATCCTCCAGCTGATCGACTCCCGCGACTGGCGTACGGACGCCGACCTCGCGGAGGTCTACACGGTGTGGGGCGGGTACGCGTACGGCCGCGGTCTGGAGGGACGCCCCGCCCGCGCCGAGATGGAGACCGCGTACAAGCGGATCACCGTCGCCGCCAAGAACACGGACACCCGCGAGCACGACATCGCGGACTCGGACGACTACTTCCAGTACCACGGCGGCATGGTGGCCACCGTCCGCGCCCTGCGCGGCACGGCCCCGGAGGCGTACATCGGCGACTCCACCCGCCCGGAGACGGTCAAGACCCGCACCCTGGTCGAGGAGACCTCGCGCGTCTTCCGCGCCCGCGTGGTCAACCCCAAGTGGATCGAGGCGATGCGCCGCCACGGCTACAAGGGCGCCTTCGAGCTCGCCGCGACGGTGGACTACCTGTTCGGCTACGACGCCACGACGGGCGTGGTCGCGGACTGGATGTACGACAAGCTCACCGAGACGTACGTCCTGGACCCGGAGAACCGCGCCTTCCTGGAGGAGGCCAACCCCTGGGCCCTGCACGGCATCGCGGAGCGCCTGCTGGAGGCGGAGTCCCGCGGCATGTGGGAGAAGCCGGACCCGCAGATCCTCGAAGCCCTGCGCCAGGTGTACCTGGACACGGAGGGCAACCTGGAGGGCGAGGCCGAGTAGCCGGTCCCCCGGCCCGCGCACGAAGGCCGTCCTCCTCACCCACAGGCAGAAGGGTGAGGAGGACGGCCTTTTCGCCGGCCCGCCCGGACCGCGGGCCGTACGCCGTCGGGCCGGCTACGCCTTGACGGTCTGGTTGAGGGCGACGAGTGCCTGTGCCCACCGCACGTACTTCAGCTGCCCGAAGTCGGCGACGGTCTTGACGCCGAACGCCTCGTGCAACAGCTCTCCGTCCTTGTCGGTGACGCCCTTGAGCGCCGCCACGGGCGCCGCGAGCACCTCGGAGAGCGGCTTGTCGGCCCACGCCTTGTCGAGCACCTTGTCCAGATCGATCGCCATGGGTGTCCCTCCCGGAACGCCGGAGTTGTATACGCGGGCAAACCTAACTCAATCGGACAATCATCCCGCCTTGCGACACTCCACGGCCTCCACACCGACCCGATTCCCCGAAGGGGGCCGGACGCGACGCCGAGCGGTTCGGGCCACGACCACGCCCGGCCGAAGAGCCCGCACCGCGGTTCCGTATCCCGTGCCGGGGCCCGGCGGCGCGGAACGACCCGTCCGTCACCTGAAGCGGTGAACTCCCCCTTATCCCGGCGGCACCAGGGGTAGGGCCCTGCTGATCTCGTGCGGGGACCGGTCCACCGGCCCCGCACCCACGGACGAAAGGCCGACCCCGCCGTGACGCAGCCGTTCCAACTGCCGGATTTCTATGTGCCTTATCCGGCGCGACTGAACCCCCACCTGGAGGACGCGCGGGTCCACACCAAACAATGGGCCCGCGCGCTCGGGATGCTGGAAGGGTCGGGCGTCTGGGAGGAAAGCGACCTCGACTCCCACGACTACGCGCTGCTGTGCTCGTACACGCACCCCGACTGCGACAGCGAGGCACTGTCCCTGGTCACCGACTGGTACGTCTGGGTCTTCTTCTTCGACGACCACTTCCTGGAGATGTACAAGCGCTCGCAGGACCGCGACGGCGCCAAGGACTACCTCGACAGGCTCGCCGCCTTCATGCCGATGGATCTGGCCGACGGCTTCCCCGAGCCCACCAACCCGGTGGAGGCGGGGCTCGCGGACCTGTGGAAGCGGACCGTGCCGGCGATGTCGGCGGCTTGGCGGGAACGATTCTCCGAGTCCACGAAGAACCTCCTCAACGAGTCGATGTGGGAACTGGCCAACATCAACATCGGGCGCGTGGCGAACCCCCTCGAATACATCGAGATGCGCCGCAAGGTGGGCGGCGCACCCTGGTCGGCCGGCCTGATCGAATACGTCTCCGCCGAGGTCCCGGCGCGCGTCGCGCACTCGCGGCCGCTCGGGGTGCTGCGCGACGCCTTCTCCGACGCCGTGCACATCAGGAACGACATCTTCTCCTACCAGCGCGAGGTCGCCGACGAGGGTGAGCTGTCCAACGCCGTCCTGGTGCTGGAGACCTTCCTCGGCTGCACCACCCAGGAGGCCGCCGAGGCCTCCAACGACCTGCTCACCTCGCGCCTGCAGCAATTCGAGCAGACCGCACTCGCGGAGCTCCCCCAGCTCTTCGCCGACCAGGCCATGAACCCGGCGGAGATCACGGCCGTCCTCGCCTACGCCAAGGGCCTCCAGGACTGGCAGTCCGGCGGCCACGCATGGCACATGGTCTCCAGCCGCTACATGAACAAGGAGGCGCGGGCCACCGTCCCGCTCACCCTGCCCTTCCTCCCGTCCGGGCTCGGCACCACCGCGCTGGACCTCCGGTCCGTCTTCACACAGCGCTCGATGGAGATGCGGCGCCGGTCCTTCACGCACGTCCCGTTCGAGCGCACCGGCCCGTCCGTGATCCCGGACGTCTACATGCCGTTCACGCTCTCGCTCAGCCCGCACCTGGAGCACGCGCGCGAGGGATCGGTCGCCTGGGCCCGCCGGATGGGCCTGCTGGATCCGCAGCCCGGCGACCCCGGATCCGTCATCTGGGACGAACAGAAGCTGCGCGGCTACGACTTCGCGCTCTGCTCGGCCGGCATCGACCCCGACGCCACGCCCGAGGCACTGCTCCTCAACGCCTGCTGGCTGACCTGGGGGACGTACGGGGACGACTACTACCCGGTGGTTTTCGCCCAGGCCAAGAACCTGGCCGCCGCCAAGGCGACCACGGCGCGGCTCATCGGCATGATCCCCGTCGACCACGCCGAGCAGGGCGTCCCGCTGACGGCGATGGAGCGCTCCCTCGCCGACCTGTGGGTACGGACCAGCCGGGACATGGGTCCGGCCATCCGCGCCGAATTCCGGGCCACCCTCGTGCACATGCTGGAGAGCTGGGTGTGGGAGGCGGAGAACCAGATCCTGAACCGCATCCCCGACCCGGTGGACTACGCGGAGATGCGCCGGCACACCTTCGGCTCGCACCTCACGATGTACCTGTGCCGGCTGGGACAGGCGGGACGGGGCATTCCCGACGAGATCTACGCCTCCGGGACCATCCGGTCCCTGGAGAACGCGGCCGCCGACACCGCCTGCATGCTCAACGACATCTTCTCGTACCAGAAGGAGGTGGAGGTCGAAGGCGAGGTGCACAACTACGTGCTCGTCACCCGGAACTTCTTCGACATCGGATACCCGCAGGCCCTGCACATCTGCCATGCGCTGATGACGCAGCGCACCGAGGAGTTCGAGCACATCGTCGCGAGCCAGCTGCCGCTGCTCTACGACGACTGGAAGCTGGACGAGGACGCGCGGGCCGGGCTCGACGCCTACGTGGGCGAGCTGAAGGACTGGCTCGCGGGCATCCTCAACTGGCACCAGAAGTGCCGCCGTTACCGCGAGGAGGACCTCCACGCACTGCCCGGCGCGCTGTCCACCCGGGTCTGGGGAGCGGACTTCGGCATGTCCGCGGCCCGGATCTCACTGCCTTCCCGGCCCCTGACCCCTCACCCCTGACCCGCGCCCGGCCACGCCGTCCGGTCCGTCCGTCCCGGCCGTCGCGTCTGTGACGGACGGGACGGGCGGGACGGACGGGACGGACGGGACGGACGGGAGGAACGGGTGATGTCCGCGTTAGCGGGCGGCGGGGCCGGTCCAGCCCGCCGGGACACGGCCGAGGCGGACCCGCTGCGGGTGGTCGCCGACGGGGACGGAGACCCGCTTGGCGCCGGTGGCGAAGTCGATGGCCGTGACCCGGTCGGCCCCGCTCTCGGAGATCACGCAGGCCGAGCCGTCGCCGTCGACGGTCGCCCAGTACGGCTTGTCGGCGGGCACGAGCGGCCCTTCGGCGAGGGTGGCCCGGTCCACGACCGTCGCGTAGTCGTCCATGGTTCCCGCGATGCAGAGCTTGGTGCCGTCCGGGCTCATGGACATGCCGTGGTGGCGGGAGTCGTTGACCCATGTGGTGCGGTCGGTGGCGGTGGCGGGGTTCTCGGGGAGGGTCTTGAGGCGGGTGATCCGGTCGGTCGCCACGTCGTACTCCAGGAATCCGTTGAAGAACGACACCTGGAAGTAGAGCTTCGACTCGTCGGGGCTGAAGGAGACGGGGCGTACCGCGTCGGACAGGTCCGGGCGGCCGAAGGCGTCCAGCCGCTCCCGCATGTCGATCACCCGGACCGTGCGGAAGGTCTGCGCGTCGACCACGGTGATCTTCCGGTCGCCCTTCGTCCAGTCCAGCCAGGGCGCGTCGAGGGCGGAGGTCACGTCCCCGATGGAGCTGTTCCACAGGAAGCGGCCGTCACGGCTGAAGCTGTTCTCGTGGGGCTTGTCGCCGGTGCTGAAGGAGCCGACCTGCCGGCCGGTGGCGATGTCGAGGACGTGCACGGTGTTGGCGGTGGAGGCCGATACCGCGACCCGGGTGCCGTCCGGCGAGACGGCCATGTGGTCGGCGCGGTAACCGGCCACGGGGAAGCGCCAGTTGATCCGACCCGTCCGCACGTCGACCGAGACGACGTCGGCGAAGCTGGGCCGGGAGGCGACGACGGCCGAGCCGTCGGGCGTGGTGTACATGTCGTCCACGAACTGGTCGTGGCCCTCGCCCGCCGTGGCACGGATCCCCAGGAAGAAGCCGAGCTTCACGGGGTTGAGGTAGATCTCCCGGAGCCGTTCCTCCTTGTCGGGTATGACGTTGATCCGGCCGACCCTGGCGAGATCGCCGGTGGAGGCGAGGACGTCGGCGGTCCCCTCCCAGTTGTTCCCGACGAAGAGCACCTCGCGCAGGCCCTCTCCGGGCGCGGCGGCCGCCGGCGCGAAGGAGGTCAGCAGGGTGGCCGCGGCCAGCGCGCCCAAGGTGCGGAGGGTACGTGACATCCGTTCAACTCCGGTGTGGGGAAGGGATGGAGAGGGTGCCTCCTGTTACCGGCCGGTAAAATAGGCGGAACCCGAGAAGGGCGCAACCCCTACGGGCGCGCCCTTTCCTCAGGTTCCGGCGTCAGCTCTTCAAGCGACGGAGCCGATCCGGCCGATCACCGTGGTCGCGGTGGCCCGCAGATCGGGGTGGATCGGGATGTGCGCGCCGGTCAGGGCGGCGCCGGTGCCGCCGCGGCGGTTGGCGACGATCTCGGCGGCGATGGACAGCGCGGTCTCCTCCGGGGAGCGGGCGCCGAGGTCCAGGCCGATCGGGGAGCGCAGCCGGGCCAGTTCGAGCTCGCTCACACCGACGTCGCGGAGCCGCTTGTTGCGGTCCTCGTGGGTGCGGCGGGAGCCCATGGCGCCGACGTAGGCGACGGGAAGCCGCAGGGCCAGTTCGAGGAGCGGCACGTCGAACTTGGCATCGTGCGTGAGCACGCACAGGACGGTCCGGCCGTCGACCGCGGTGGTCTCCAGATAGCGGTGCGGCCAGTCGACGACTATCTCGTCCGCCTCGGGGAAGCGGGCCTTCGTCGCGAACACCGGGCGCGCGTCGCACACCGTGACCCGGTAGCCGAGGAACTTGCCGATGCGCACCAGGGCGGAGGCGAAGTCGATGGCACCGAAGACGATCATCCGCGGGGGCGGGACGCTGGACTCGACCAGCACCTTGAGCGGCTCTCCGCAGAGCCGGCCGTCGGCGCCCATCTCCAGCACGCCGGTCCGGCCGGCGTCGAGCATGGCGCGAGCCTCTTCGGCGATGGTGCGGTCCAGCTCGGGGTGGCCGCCGAAGCCTCCCTCGAAGGGGCCGTCGGCGCGGACGAGCACCGCGCGGCCCATCAGCTCGGCCGGACCCTCGGCCACCCGGGCGACCGCCGCCGCCTCCCCACGGGCGGCGGCGGCCAGACCGGCCGCGAAAACGTCCCGTCCGGGAGAGCCCACGGGGACCGGGGTCACGAGGATGTCGATGATGCCGCCGCAGGTCAGGCCCACGGCGAAAGCGTCGTCGTCGCTGTACCCGAAGCGCTCCCGGACGGTCTCGCCGTCCTCCAGCGCCTGCCGGCACAGCTCGTACACCGCGCCCTCCACGCATCCGCCGGATACCGAGCCGATGGCCGTGCCCTCGCTGTCGACGGCGAGTGCGGCCCCGGGCTGCCTGGGGGCGCTCCCGCCGACCGCCACGACCGTGGCCACGGCGAAGTCGCGTCCCTGCTCGACCCACCGGTCCAGTTCTTCGGCGATGTCCAGCATGTGCGGCCTCCTCGGAGAGGTTCGGTTTCCAGTATCGGATGCGTGGAGGGCGGCTACGAATCGCCGCCCGGGCTACTTGACCCCGAGCCAGCCCTCGATCGGGTGCAGGGCGAAGAAGACCACGAAGATCACGGTCAGCGCCCACATGAAGGCACCGATCTCGCGGGCCTTGCCCTGCGCGACCTTGATGGCCACGTAGGAGATCACGCCGGCGGCGACACCGGCGGTGATGGAGTACGTGAAGGGCATGATCGCCACGGTCAGGAAGACCGGGATCGAGGTCGCGCTGTCGGACCAGTCCACGTGGCGGGCGTTCTGCATCATCATCGCGCCGATGACGACCAGGGCCGCGGAGGCGACCTCGCCCGGGACGATCTGCGTGATCGGGGTGAAGAAGAGGCAGGCGGCGAAGAAGAGGCCGGTGACGACGGAGGCGAGGCCCGTGCGGGCCCCCTCGCCGACGCCGGTCGCGGACTCGACGAACACGGTCTGGCCGGAGCCGCCCGCGATACCACCGATGGCGCCACCGGCACCGTCGATGAACAGGGCCTTGGACAGGCCCGGCATGCGGCCCTTGTCGTCGGCGAGCTTGGCCTCGGTACCGACGCCGATGATGGTGGCCATCGCGTCGAAGAAGCCGGCGAGCACCAGGGTGAAGACGATCATGCCGACCGTCATGACACCGACGTCGCCCCACCCGCCGAAGGAGACCTGGCCGAAGAGCGAGAAGTCCGGCATGGAGACCGCCGAGCCGCTGAGCTCGGGGGCACCGCTGCGCCAGGCCTTCGGGTCGACGTCCGCGACGGCGTTGATGATCGCGGCGAGCACGGTGCCGCCGACGATGCCGATCAGGATCGCGCCTCGGACCTTGCGGGCCTGCAGCATGAAGATGGCGATCACGGTCACGCAGAAGATCAGGACCGGCCAGCCGGCGAGCTCACCGGTGGCGCCGAGGGTCACGGGGGGAGCGAATTCCCCGCCGTTGCCGACGAAGCCGGCCTTCACGAGGCCGATGAGGGCCACGAACATGCCGATGCCCATGGTGATCGCGTGCTTGAGCGCGAGCGGGATCGCGTTCATGATCATCTCGCGGAGGCCGGTGACGACCAGGAGACAGATCACGACGCCGTACATCACGCACATGCCCATGGCCTGCGGCCAGGTCATCTGGGGGGCGACCTGCGAGGACAGCACACCGGAGACGGAGAGTCCGGCGGCCAGGGCGAGCGGCACCTTGCCGACGAAGCCCATCAGAAGCGTGGTCAGGGCCGCGGCGAACGCCGTGGCCGTGATGACCGCCTTCTGGCTCATGGTGTCTCCGGCGACGTCCTTGCCGGAGAGGATCAGCGGGTTGAGCAGGAGGATGTAAGCCATCGCCATGAAGGTCGTGATACCGCCACGAACCTCGTTGCCGACGTTGGATCCTCTGTGGGTTATGTGAAAGTACCGATCGAGCCAAGAACGCCCGGCGGGATTGAGAGAGCCGTCGCCGGCCTCTTCCGCGGTGGTCTTGGGCTCCACAGACGACTGGGTCATGGTGCCTAACTCCCAAGGTTCAAAGGGGCACCCGCATAAAGATTGGAGACGCGGGATTTGGGAAATTCCGTTTGGCTGCACGACCCGGGGTGACGGCCCGAGGCGACGCGGATCTTCATTGCGCGTACTGCGGGTACTGCGGGGTGACCGCAGGTACTTCGGTACTGCTGGGGGTGTTCTTGCAGGGTTGCTGCCGGGTGAAGCGAACCGCGAGCGGTGCGGCACTTCGTGTACTCCGGGCGGTGCGCTGTGAAGTGTGACGTTCCGATGTCGCACCACCCGGAGAGTCTGAGGGGGTCCGGGGGCCTCGCGACCCCCGGACCACGCCGTCCTAGAGGGTTCCCGTGAGGGCTTCCGGACGGATCGGCGTCTTGTTGAGCTCCAGACCGGTCGCCTGCCGGATCGCCGCGAGGACGGCCGGGGTGGACGAGAGGGTCGGGGCCTCGCCCATACCGCGAAGGCCGTACGGCGCGTTCGGGTCGGCGAGCTCCAGGACGTCGACCGGGATGGTCGGGGTGTCCAGGATGGTCGGGATCAGGTAGTCCGTGAAGGAGGGGTTGCGCACCTTCGCGGTCTTCGGGTCCACGATGATCTCTTCCATGATCGCCACGCCGAGGCCCTGGGTGGTGCCACCCTGGATCTGGCCGACCACGGAGAGCATGTTCAGGGCCTTGCCGACGTCCTGGGCGGTCGCCAGTTCGACGACCTTGACCAGGCCGAGCTCGGTGTCCACCTCGACCACCGCGCGGTGCGCGGCGAAGGTGTACTGGACGTGGCCGTCGCCCTGGCCGGTCCTCAGGTCGAAGGCGACGGTCGGTCGGTGGCGGAACTCGAGTTCGAGGTCGATCGCGTCCTCGCCCTCCAGGATCTCCGCGATGTCCGCGAGGACCTCGCCCCCGTCGGTGACGACCTTGCCGCCTTCGAGGACCAGCTCGGCCGTCGCCCACGCCGGGTGGTAGGACCCGTTCTTGCGGCGGCCGATCTCCAGGACGGCTTCGCGGACGGCCTCGCAGGTGTTCTTCACGGCGCCACCGGTCATGTACGTCTGCCGCGAGGCGGACGTGGAACCGGCGGAGCCGACCTGCGTGTCGGCCGGGTGGATGGTCACCTGCGTGACGCCCAGCTCCGTACGGGCGATCTGGGCGTGCACGGTGACACCGCCCTGGCCGACCTCCGCCATGGCCGTGTGGACCATCGCGACGGGCTCGCCGTTGATGACCTCGAGGCGCACACGGGCGGTCGAGTAGTCGTCGAAGCCCTCGGAGAAGCCGACGTTCTTGATGCCGACCGCGTAGCCGACGCCCCGCACGACGCCCTCACCGTGGGTGGTGTTGGAGAGGCCGCCCGGCAGGGCCCGGACGTCCGCGCCCTCGCCGGCGGTCTCCCACTGGCGCTCCGGCGGCAGCGGGCGGGCCTTGACCCGGCGCAGCAGCTCCGCGACCGGGGCCGGGGAGTCCACGACCTGGCCGGTGGGCATGACCGTGCCCATCTCCATGGCGTTCAGCTGGCGGAACTCGACCGGGTCCATGCCCAGCTTCGCCGCGAGCTTGTCCATCTGGGCCTCGTAGGCGAAGCAGGCCTGGACGGCGCCGAAGCCGCGCATCGCACCACAGGGCGGGTTGTTCGTGTAGAGCGCGATCGCCTCGATGTCGACGTCCTCCAGGACGTACGGACCCACCGAGAGGGAGGACGCGTTGCCCACGACCGCCGGCGAGGCCGACGCGTACGCGCCGCCGTCCAGGACGATCCTGCACTTCATGTGCGTGAGCTTGCCGTCCTTGGTGGCGCCGTGCTCGTAGTAGAGCTTCGCCGGGTGGCGGTGCACGTGACCGAAGAAGGACTCGAACCGGTTGTAGACGATCTTGACCGGCTTGTTCGTGGCCAGGGCCAGGAGGCAGGCGTGGATCTGCATCGAGATGTCCTCGCGGCCGCCGAAGGCACCGCCTACGCCGGAGAGCGTCAAGCGCACCTTCTCCTCGGGCAGGCCGAGGACGGGGGCGATCTGCTTGAGGTCCGAGTGCAGCCACTGGGTGGCGACGTAGAGGTCGACACCGCCGTCCTCGGCGGGCACGGCCAGGCCGGACTCCGGGCCGAGGAAGGCCTGGTCCTGCATGCCGAAGGTGTACTCGCCCTCGACGATGACGTCGGCGCGCTTGCGGGCCTCCTCCACGTTGCCGCGGACGATCGGCTGGCGGTGCACGATGTTCGGGTGCGGGACGTGGCCGGCGTGGTGGTCGTCGCGGCCCTCGTGGATCAGCGGCGCGCCTTCGGCGAGGGCGGAGGCCTCGTCCGTGACGACCGGCAGCTCCCGGTAGTCGATCTTGATCTTGGCGGCCGCGCGGCGGGCCGTCTCCGGGTGGTCGGCCGCCACGAGGGCTACCGGCTCGCCGTGATGGCGCACCCGGCCGTTGGCGAGGACCGGGGTGTCCTGGATCTCCAGGCCGTAGTTCTTCATCTCGGCCGGCAGGTCGTCGTACGTCAGCACCGCGTAGACGCCGGGCATGGCCAGCGCCTCGGAGATGTCGATGGACGCGATCTCGGCGTGGGCGACGGTGCTGCGCAGGGTCTGGCCCCACAGCATGTCCTCGTGCCACATGTCCGAGGAGTACGCGAACTCACCGGTGACCTTGAGGGTGCCGTCCGGGCGGAGCGTGGACTCGCCGATGCCGCCCTTGGTGTGCTTCTGCGTGACGTTGGTCGGCGTACCCGCCGGAACCGTGCGCGTGTTCTGAGCCATGGTCAGACCGCCTCTGCCTGACGGGCGGCCGCGAGGCGGACCGCGTCGAGGATCTTCTCGTAGCCGGTGCAGCGGCACAGGTTGCCGGACAGGGCCTCGCGGATGTCCTGGTCGGACGGGGAGGAGTTCTCCTCCAGCAGCGCGTCGGCCTGGACCAGGAGGCCCGGGGTGCAGAAACCGCACTGGACGGCGCCGGCGTCGATGAACGCCTGCTGGATGTTGGAGAGCGGGGCGCCCTCGCCGGTCTGCGAGTCGGCGGGCCTGGCCTGCCACTGCTTGGCCGCGTCCAGGGACACGCCCTTGCTTCCGCAGCCGCCTCCGGCGCCGCAGGCACCGCCGTGGCCGTGCTCCTCGCGCTGCCTGGCGAAGTCCGCGAGGCCCTCGACGGTCACGACGTCGCGGCCCTCGACCTGACCGGCCGCGACCAGACAGGAACAGACCGGCACGCCGTCGAGGCGGACGGTGCAGGAACCGCACTCGCCCTGCTCACAGGCGTTCTTCGAACCCGGCAGGCCCAGGCGCTCGCGCAGGACGTAGAGGAGGGACTCGCCCTCCCATACGTCGTCGGCTTCCTGCTGACGGCCGTTGACAGTGAAATTGACGCGCATGATTACGCAGCCCCTTCAAGCGAGCGGCCGTTGCCGGTACCGCGGTACTGCTCCCAGGTCCAGACGAGCTGGCGGCGAGCCATGATGCCAACCGCGTGACGGCGGTACTTCGCCGTTCCGCGGACGTCGTCGATCGGGTTGGCCGCGCCGGAGGCGAGGTCACCGAACTGCTTGGCGATCGACGGGGTGATGACCTTGCCGGACTCCCAGAAGCCGCCCTCTTCGAGCGCGGCGTTCAGGAACTCCTCGGCGGCCTTCGCCCGGATCGGGGTCGGCGCGGCCGAACCGATGCCGGTGCGAACCGTGCGGGTCCCGGGGTGCAGTGCCAGGCCGAAGGCGCAGACGGCGATGACCATCGCGTTGCGGGAGCCGACCTTGGAGTACTGCTGGGGTCCGTCCGCCTTCTTGATGTGGACGGTCTTGATGAGCTCGTCGGCGGCGAGCGCGTTGCGCTTGACGCCGGTGTAGAACTCGTCGATCGGGATCAGGCGGGTGCCGCGTACGGACTCCACCTCGACCTCGGCGCCCGCCGCGAGGAGCGCGGGGTGGGAGTCACCGGCCGGCGAGGCGCAGCCGAGGTTGCCGCCGACACCGCCCCGGTTGCGGATCTGCGGGGACGCGACCGTGTGCGAGGCGAGCGCGAGACCCGGGAGCTCCGTACGGAGGTTCTCCATGATCTGCGTGTACGGGACGGAGGCGCCCAGACGGACCACGTCCTCGCCGACCTCCCACTCCCGCAGCAGACCGATGCGGTTCAGGTCCAGAAGGTATTCCGGCCGGCGGTGGTCGAAGTTGATCTCGACCATCACGTCGGTGCCACCCGCAATCGGCACAGCTGTGGGGAACTCGGCCTTAGCGGCGAGCGCCTCCTCCCAGCTGGCGGGGCGAAGGAAGTCCATGAGCGGCTCTCTTCTTCTTCATCGTGTCGTTCACTTCAAGCCAGGAGGCCTAAGGGCCCTCGACTGGTCGTTCACGTGCTGTTAACGCGGTGCGGACTCAGTACACCGGCCCCCCGTCCCCCGGGTGCAGTCACCGAAACCATGAAGGAGTTGGCTGGCGCCCTCCCTCGTCTTGTAGATTCGTATGAAAGGCAGGATGCGACGACCTGCCCGATTTCCAACGGCAACATTCGAGACAGATCGGCGGCGACATCATGCGGCTGCGCGCACTGCTGGAAACCGAGGCGCTGGGGCTGCGGCTGCTGGGCGGCGAGGACGAACTCGACCGGACGGTGCGCGGGGTCATGACGACCGACCTGCGCGATCCCAGCCGATACCTCTCCGGGGGCGAACTCGTCCTCACCGGCCTGGCCTGGCGTAGAAATTCAGCCGATTCAGAGCCGTTCGTACGAATCCTCGCGAGTGCCGGCGTCGCCGGGCTCGCCGCGGGCGAAGCAGAGCTGGGAGCCATCCCGGACGATCTGGTGTCAGCCTGTCGGCGCAACCGGCTGCCGCTGTTCGCCGTGAACGAGGACGTTGCATTCGCCACGATCACCGAGTACGTGGTGCGCCAGGTTTCCGGTGAGCGCGCGGGGGACCTGGCGGCCGTCGTCGACCGCCACCGCCGTCTGATGACCTCGGGGCCGGCCGGCGGCGGACCCGATGTGGTGCTGGATCTGCTCACCACCGACCTCGATCTCCGGGCCTGGGTGCTCTCGCCCACGGGCAGGCAGATCGCCGGGGCCGGCGAGCCGCTGGCACCGGGCATCTGCTCGGTGCTGGCGAGTGAACACCTCGCGGCGGTCCGGACAGGCCGCAGGGGTCCGCACCGGATCTCCATTCAGGGTATTACGTACTCCCTCTTCCCGATCAGGGGACACGGCCGCGCAGCCGCCGGCCCGGCCGCCCGGGACGTGCGCGAGAGCGTGCTGTCGGACTGGCTGCTGGCCGTCGAGGCGGACGCGGGCGACTGGCCCGCCGAACGCCTGGACCTGCTCCAGGGCGTCACCCAGCTGATCGCCGTCGAGCGGGACCGGCGCGACGCCGCCCGCACCGTGCGCCGCCGCCTCGCACAGGAGGTCCTCGAACTGGTCCAGACGGGTGCCCCGCCCGCCGAGATCGCCGCCCGCCTGCGCGTGGCCGCCCCCGTGCTGCTGCCGGGACTGGGCGCCGCCCCGCACTGGCAGGTCGTCGTGGCCCGGGTCGACTGGGAGGGCGGGGACATCCCCGGCGGCCCGGTGGCGCAGTCGCTGCTGGAGGAGATCCTCGTCGACCCCTCCGTCTCGGGGCCGGAGCCCTCGGACCGGATCGCCGTCGCCCACGCCGGGGACGAGGCCATCGCCCTCGTACCGCTGCCGTCGCTGTCCGGGGAGGGCGGGGAGGAGGCGGGCCCCGAATCGGCCCTGCACGCCGACGACCTGCTCTCGGCCGTACGGGACCCCCTGCAGGCCGGCCTGGCCGACGACGGGCGCCTGACGCTGGGCGTCAGCGCGGCCGTGCACTCCGCGGAGGGGCTGCGCGGCGCGCTGGAGGAGGCCCGGCACGCCCGCCGGGTCGCCGCGGCCCGCCCGGGCCGGGTCTGCGCGGCGGGCCACCACGAGCTGGCCTCGCACGTGCTGCTGCTGCCGTTCGTACCGGACGACGTGCGCCGGGCCTTCACGGCCCGGCTGCTGGACCCGCTGCGCGACTACGACCAGCGCCACCGCGCGGAGCTCATCCCGACCCTGGAGGCCTTCCTCGACTGCGACGGCTCCTGGACCCGCTGCGCGACGCGGCTGCACCTGCACGTCAACACGCTGCGCTACCGGGTCGGGCGAATCGAGCAGTTGACGTCGCGAGACCTGTCCCGGCTGGAGGACAAGCTCGACTTCTTCCTGGCACTGCGCATGAGCTGAGGAGATCCGCCCAGGCGGCCGGCCCGGTCCGGCCGGGGTTGGCTGATGATCCGTCCGGACTTTGTGAAAAGGTTCACCCGACCCCTTGGCCGGAGCCTGCGATCCGTGCTCTCATTTCGCCCCAGGGCTCAACGATGTGCTGCTTGAATTGCTTTGGGGAGGGCAATGTGGCGGATACCGCCATGTCGAGTGCCGGATCCACCGGGGGAGACGACCCCCTCCAGCGGGCGATATGGCGGCTGCGCTCGCGCGGCTGTTGGACCGACGCCGCGGCGCTGCTGACACCACACGGCGGCGGGGCCGCCCACGCGGGAGCCGCCGTGCAGCGGACCGCGCTGCTGGTCGAGCGCTGCCTGTTCACCGGGCAGGGCTGGGCCGAGGCCGAGGACGCGCTGCGGATCGCCGAGGCGGTGGCGCGGGACGACGACGACCGCGGCGCGGCCGCGTGCGAGCGGGGCCAGCTGGCGTACGCGGCCACCGTGCTCGGCGTACGCGACCGGGCCGACGAGGCCCGTTCCGCGCTGGGCCGTGCGGCGGCCCTGCTCGCGCCCGGCTCCCGGACCCGACCGCTGCTGGACTTCCGGCGCGGGCTGGTCGCGGAGCACCTGGCGGACGATCCGCAGTCGGCGCGTCCGGCGTACCACCGGGCGCATGCGGGGGCCGAGGCCCACGGGGACGCTCTGCTGCTGTCCTTCACCTGGCGGCACCTGGCGGCGCTGGCCCTGCGGGACGGCGAGGTGGCGGAGGCCCGCGAGGGGTTCACGGAGTCCCTGCGGATCCGCGAGGAGCTGGGCTTCCTGATCGGCACGGCCCCGGCGCTGGCCGCGCTGGCCGAGGTCGAGCCCGAGCCCGAGGCGGCCCGTCTGCGCGCGGAGGCCCGCCGCTTGTTCCACCTCCTGGGCGGCATCCCCACGTGGCTGGCGGACCAGCTCCGGCCGGCCCCGTCTCCCGCGGCGTAGCCCGCGTACCGACACGGCGCCGCGCGCCCGCGTTCCGTACGCGGGCGGGGCGGGATTGCCCTGCGGGGCGATCCCGCCCCGCGGGCACGCCCGGCCCCGGCGGCGACGCCGCAGACGTTTCAGCGCCGGACGTTTCAGCGCCGGACGTTTCAGCCGCAGACGTTTCAGGGGGCCGCCGTCGCGAAGTGTTCGCGTACGAGGGACTCCACCACCGCGAGGTCACCGGCGATCAGCGCCTCCAGCAGCGCCGAGTGCTCCGCCGCGTCGGCGACGAGCTCCGCCCGCCGCACCCGCGCAGCGCCCGGCAGGGGCCATTGCGCCCGGCGGTGCAGTTCCTCGGCCACCTGGACCAGCTGGTCGTTGCCGGCCAGCGCGAGCACCTCCCGGTGGAAGGCCCGGTCCGCCTCCGCGTAGGCCGGTACGTCGCCCGCCGCGGCCGCCTCCGCCGTCGCGGCGGCCGCCGGCCGCAGGGCCTCCCACGTCTCCGCGGGCACCCTGCGGGCCAGCCTCAGCATCACGGGGACTTCGAGCAGGGCCCGTACCTCGGCCAGCTCGGCCAGCTCGCGCGCGGTGTGCGACAGGACGCGGAAGCCCCGGTTCGGGAGGCATTCCACGGCACCCTCCAGCGCCAGTTGCTGCATCGCCTCGCGTACGGGCGTCGCGGAGACCCCGAAGCGCTCCCCCAGCGCGGGCCCCGAGTAGATCTCGCCCGGCACCAGCTCGCCGTCCACCAGCGCCGCGCGCAGGGCGTCGAGGATCTGCCCGCGCACCGAATGGCGTAGCACCTTCCGGGTTTCTTTCTGCGCCGGGATCAACGGCACGCGGTCCTCCTCCAGCTCTCGACCTGTTCTGAGAGGATACGACCTGATCGCGATCGGGTAAGGTAAGGCTAACCTGTTAACGATCGCGCGATTCGGTGGTCCGTCATGACCGTCACGGCCGTTTTCCCCACCCCGGACGTCACGTCCGCCCCGCCCGGCTCCGCGGTGGCGGACGCGTACGCCCGCCTGACGGAGGCGTTCAGCGGCCTGCGGGTCACCGAACGGGCCGCGCACGAGGACCCTCCCGGCGGTGCGGGCTGGGTCCGCGCGGAGGACCTCGCGGCGGGCGGGCCGGCCCTGGACGCCTTCCTCGCCTGGGACGACGCCCAAGTGCTGCGGGACTACGGGCGCCAGGCCCGCCCCGACGTGGTCGCGAGCTTCGGGCTGCACCGGTACGCGTGGCCGGCCTGTCTGCTGGTCACCGTGCCGTGGTTCCTGCACCGACGGGTCCCCCGACTCCCGGTCCGCGAGGTGGCCTTCCACCGGACGCTGGGCCGGATGACCGTGCGGGTCGACGGCTTCGCCTGCCTGCCGGACGACCCGGCGGCCGCCCTCCCGGGTGCCCGCGTCGTGCCCGACGAGGAGGCCCTGCGCGGCGAGGTGCGGGCGGCGGTGGCCCAGCACCTCGGCCCCGTGCTGGAAGGTTTCGGCCCGCGCATGAGACGCGGCCGCCGCGCCCTGTGGGGCATGGTGACCGACGAGGTCGTCGAGAGCCTCTGGTACGTCGGCCACCTGCTCGGCGAGGAGCAGCGGGCCATGGCCGAGCTGGAGGCGCTCCTGCCCGGCTCGACCGCCCCCTACACCGGGGGCGCGGGCTTCCGCACCCTCTGCGGCCCGGACGGCACGGAGCTGCCCACGCGGGACCGGGCCAGCTGCTGCCTCTTCTACACGATCCGGCCGGACGACACCTGCGTCACCTGCCCCCGGACCGGCGACGCTGACCGCGTCGCCCGGCTCACCGCCGCCGCCGCCACCACCGCCACCGCCACCGCCTGAACCCACCCACAAGGGTGACCGTATTCGAACTCAACCACGTCCGGACGGGCGCCAGTTCGAATAACAACACCCTATCCGGCGGGCCCGGCCCCCCGATGGCGTCCTCTTGCCCCGAATCCCGCGTGCACGCCCGGCCACCTGCGCCACTATGGCGCCCGGAAGCCGCACAGCCGCAGACGCGAGGCAAGGAAATCCGCATGAGACTGACCGACATATCGCTGGACTGGCTGCTGCCCGGCAGCCTGCTGATCCTGGGCGTACTTGCGGCAGTTGCGGTACTGGCCCGGGGCAAGCGCGAGAGCGAGAAGGCCGCGGCCGAGGACAGCTGGGAGCGCAGCGAGGAGCGCCGCAGGCGCAAGGAAGCCGTCTACGGGACCGCCTCGTACGTCCTGCTCTTCTGCTGCGCGGCGGTCGCCGCCGCTCTCTCCTTCCACGGGCTGGTCGGCTTCGGCCGGCAAAACCTCAACCTTTCCGGCGGCTGGGAGTACCTGGTCCCCTTCGGCCTCGACGGCGCCGCCATGTTCTGCTCGGTGCTCGCCGTCCGCGAGGCCAGCCACGGCGACGCGGCCCTCGGCTCGCGCATGCTGGTCTGGCTGTTCGCGGGCGCGGCCGCGTGGTTCAACTGGGTGCACGCGCCGCGCGGGATGGGCCACGACGGGGCCCCGCAGTTCTTCGCCGGCATGTCGCTCTCGGCAGCCGTCCTCTTCGACCGGGCCCTCAAGCAGACCCGCCGGGCGGCGCTGCGCGAACAGGGCCTGATCCCCCGGCCGCTGCCGCAGATCCGCATGGTCCGCTGGCTCCGGGCACCCCGGGAGACCTTCGGCGCGTGGTCGCTCATGCTGCTGGAGGGGGTGCGCACCCTCGACGAGGCCGTGGACGACGTGCGCGAGGACAAGAAGGAGAAGGCGAACGACCGGCACCGCAGGCGGGAGCAGCACCGCCTGGACCGTGCGCACATCAGGGCGCTGGGCCGGCAGAACAGGGCGTTCGGGCGGGCACGCGCCCGCGAGGGCGACATGCCGGGGCTGGCTCCCGGAACGGGCTCCGCGCCGGTCGGCGCGGAGCCGGCCATACCGGACCGGGACCAGCTGCCACCCCTGCGCCGAAGGCCCTCCCTGCAGGCCGTCAACGCGACCGACTCCTTTGAGGTGACCGGCCCCCGGACGGTGGACCTCACCGCCGAGGACGACACCCAGGCGCTCCCCCGGCTCGACTCGCTGGAACGCAAACTGAAGGACTTGGAGCAGCAGTTCGGCTGAACGGTCCTCCACCGGAACACCCGGTGGAACCCCGGAACCCCCGAACCCCGGCCCCGGAACCCCGGCTCCCGAACCCCGGAGGGCTCGTCTGTCTCAGGCGAGCCCTCCGTCCAGTTCGAACCAGACCACCTTGCCCCGGCCCGGCCCCGCCACCTCCACGCCCCAGGCGTCGGCGAGCGCCTGCACCAGCATCAGCCCCCGGCCGTGCGTACCGTCGTCGGCGGTCGGTACGTACGGCCGGGGCCGGCGGGAGGCGTAGTCCCGGACCTCCACCCGTAAGCGGGTGGAGGCGAGGCTCGCGGACACTTCCGCGCCCTGCTCGGTGTGGACGAGGGCGTTGGTGACGAGCTCGGTGATGAGGAGTTCGGCCACCTCCGCGCAGTCGGTCCCGCACCGGTGTCGCATCAACTCCCGTAAGGACCGCCGGATTTCGCCCACGGCCTTCAGGTCGGCCCGGCGCACGCTGCGGGTGATCTCCGCCCCGTCCCCCGCTTCCCCGTCCCCGACCGACGGTTCGCGCGGTACGGGCCGGCCCCTCCCCCACGGCTTTGCTGTCTTCGCCCCCACCCGCACGGCGATGTCCCTCCCGTGTCCACTGCTCTCGAACAGGTCTACGGGATGCATGCCCCCTGGGCGGTTCCGCACTCCTTCGGGCTTATGGACGCGGTACGTTGCGGAGGTTGGATCGAGCCATCTGGATCATCCGGCCCACCCCGCCGTCCAGCACGATCTTGCTGGCGGAAAGTGCGAATCCGGTCACCATCTCGGCGCTGATCCTCGGCGGAATCGACAGGGCGTTGGGGTCGGTCACCACATCCACCAGAGCGGGCCCCCGGTGCTTGAAGGCGTCCTTCAGAGCCCCTGTGAGCTGCTTGGGCTTCTCCACGCGCACCCCGTAGGCGCCCGCCGCGCGGGCGAGGGCGGCGAAGTCCGGGTTCTTGTTCGCCGTGCCGTAGGAGGGCAGGCCGGAATCCAGCATCTCCAACTCGACCATACCGAGCGATGAGTTGTTGAAGAGGACCACTTTGACGGGCAGGTCGTACTGCACCAGGGTGAGGAAATCTCCCATCAGCATCGAGAAACCGCCATCACCCGACATCGACACCACTTGACGGTTCCGGTCGGTGAACTGTGCGCCGATGGCCTGCGGGAGGGCGTTGGCCATGGAGCCGTGACTGAAGGAGCCGATGATGCGCCGCTTGCCGTTCGGGGAAAGATAGCGCGCGGCCCACACATTGCACATGCCGGTGTCGACGGTGAATACGGCATCCTCATCGGCGAGTTCGTCGAGGACCGAAGCCACGTACTCGGGGTGGACGGGCGTGCGCTTCTCCACCTTGCGCGTGTAGGCCTTGACCACGCCCTCCAGCGCGTCCGCGTGCTTCTTGAGCATCCGGTCCAGGAAGCGGCGGTCCGTCTTGACCTTCACGCGCGTGTTCAGGGCGCGCAGGGTCTCCCGTACGTCTCCCCAGACCGCGAGGTCCAACTGGGAGCGGCGGCCGAGGTGTTCGGGCCGGATGTCCACCTGGACGATCTTCACGTCGTCGGGGAGGAAGGCGTTGTACGGGAAGTCCGTGCCGAGCAGGATCAGCAGGTCGCACTCGTGGGTCGCCTCGTAGGCCGCGCCGTAGCCGAGGAGCCCGCTCATGCCGACGTCGTAGGGGTTGTCGTACTGGATCCACTCCTTGCCGCGCAGGGCGTGCCCGATGGGTGCCTTGACCCGGCCGGCGAACTCCATCACCTCGGTGTGCGCACCGGCGGTGCCGCTGCCGCAGAAGAGGGTGACCTTGTCCGCCTCGTCGACGAGGCGGACGAGCTTCTCGATCTCGCCGTCGCCGGGGCGTACCGAGGGCCGGGCGGTGACCAGGGCGTGCTCCACGGTCTTCTCGGGCGCGGGCTCGGCGGCGATGTCCCCGGGCAGCGCGACCACGCCGACGCCGCTGCGGCCGATGGCGTGCTGGATGGCGGTCTGCAGCACGCGGGGCATCTGGCGGGGGTTGGAGATCAACTCGCTGTAGTGGCTGCACTCGGTGAACAGCCGGTCGGGATGGGTCTCCTGGAAGTAGCCGAGGCCGATCTCCGAGGAGGGGATGTGGGAGGCGAGCGCGAGCACCGGGGCCATCGAGCGGTGGGCGTCGTACAGGCCGTTGATCAGGTGCAGGTTTCCCGGGCCGCAGGATCCCGCGCAGGCAGCGAGACGACCGGTGATCTGCGCCTCCGCGCCGGCCGCGAAGGCCGCCGTCTCCTCATGGCGGACCTGGATCCATTCGATGTCACCCGTCCGGCGGATCGCGTCCACCACGGGGTTGAGGCTGTCGCCAACGACCCCGTACATCCTGCGGACACCGGCGCGCACGAGGATGTCGACGAACTGCTGCGCCACGTTCTGCTTGGCCATGGGGGAGGCACCCTTCGCGGTCTGCGGACCGGTCTCGTCCGCGTCTCCGTTGCGTGTGCCTCCCATCCAGCCATGTATGCGCCGGTTACGCCTCCCAGACGGCGGCGGCCGTGCGGTCGTCGGCGTAGCCCTTGAGGCGGAGCTGGGTGTCCGCGAGGAAGGCGGCGAGGCCCGGCGGCTGCGGGTCGGCCCAGCGCGCGGCGAGTTCCGCCGCGAGGAGCGCCTCCTCCCGCATCGGCTCGGCCAGGCCGCCCGAGCACAGCATCAGGGTGTCGCCCGGGCGGGCCACGGACGCGCGGAACCGGAAGCCGCCGTCGACGGGCTCGGTGGCCTCGGATGCCGCCGCGGCGGTCCCGGCCGGGTCGCCGGGGAATCCGGCCGCCGGTTCCAGGTCCTGCCACGCACCGGACCGGAGCCGGAACAGCCCGCCCGCGCCGGCCCCGAAGCACACACGGGTCCGGCATTCGGGGTCCACCGGGAGCAGCAGCCCGCGCACTCCGGCGGTGTACGCCTCCTCGGCGAGCCCCAGCTCTGCGGCACGGGCCCGCAGCCGCCCGTACCCCCGGTCGGTGAGGCGCTGGAGGCCGGAGCGCAGGGCGTCGCGGCGTCCGGCCCGGATGTCGTCGGCCAGCCGCTCCTGGCTGCGCCCGACGGCCGCCGCGATGGTGCGGCAGAGCTCGGCGGCGGCCTCGGCGGCTCCGGGGGCGGCCCGGTCGCCGCCGGCGAGGGCCACCAGTACCAGGGCGTCGTCGCCGCTGCCGAAGCGGGCGGTGATCAGGAAGTCCCGGCGGGCCTCGCCGCGGAAGCGTGCGGAGTCCCCGCGCAGGGAGGCGGCGCGCAGGGTGTACGTGCCGTAACGGGCGCCCTCCAGGACGGTGTCGGGGGTCAGCGCGTCGAGAGCGGCGGGGTCGGCGGGCGGGAGCGCGCCGGGCTCGGCCGCGTACGTGGGGGCGCGGTCGCCGAGGTGGCGCACCTCGGGCCGCCGCCGCTCGGGGTCCGCCGGTTCGGGTGCGGGTTCGGGTGCCGGTGCGGGCTCGGGTGCGTCCCAGTGCCGGGTCGGCGGCCCCGACGGCGGGACCGGCGGCACGTCCACGTCCCCGAGGACGTACGCGGTGACACCCCCCGCCCGCGGATCGCGCGGGGGCGCCGGGGGTACGGCTGGAGCGGCGGGTACGGGTGGCTGCTGCTCCGGGGCCGGACGCGGGCCCGGGAGCGGGGCGTGCGGCGGGGCCGGAGGCGGGGGCAGGCCCGGAAGGGGGGCCTGCGGCGGCCCCGGTACGCCGGACTCCGGCGGCGGAGCCGCGTGCGGCGGTCGCACCGGCAGACCCGAATCCCGGCCCGGCACCTGCCCAACGCCCGGAAACGGAACCTGCGGCGGCCCCGGTACGCCGGACTCCAGCAGCGGAGCCGGTGGTGGTGCGGGCGGCCAGCCCGGCGGAGGCGGGGGCGGGGAGCGGCGGGGGCCCGGGAGCAGTGGCTCCGCCGCGGGAGGGGCGGGCGGCGGCTCCGGTGGCCGCACGGGCACCGCCTCGGGCCCCGGCGCCGCCGGAACCTCGCCCGGTCCCGGGTCCCATCCCGGTCCCGGTCCCGGTCCCGGTCCCGGTCCCGGGTCCGTCGTCAGGACCGACGCCGAACGGAAGCGGTTGTCCAGGGTGTCCCCCTGGTCGGCTTCCGGGACCGCGTCCGGGTCCTCGTAGAGCTTCTGCCACCAGTCGTCCGCGCCCGCGCCCTGCTGACTCATGTCCCCATTCTCGGCCTCCCGGTCGGGCGGAGAACGCCGAATGCACGAAAAGGGTCCACCGGACCGCCGCCCGGTGGACCCCTCTGTCATGCCCCGTGACGACTGGCGGACGTCACACGCCCGAGCTGCCGTCCGGGTCACGGATGCGCCGTTCGCGGCAGGTTCGGCCGGTTCGGTCGGTCCGGCTTCAGCGGGACCGGACTCCCCGGCTGAATTCCGGCCAACTACCGCATTGCACGGCAAGCTGCCGCGTAAATGGCGTCTGACCAGCGGATGTTGATGCTGTGGCGGCGTCACCTTGGCAGAGTGGCGGGGGGTGCGGTGATGATGTCCGCGGCGGGTACGCGCCGTGGCCGCTTCCCGCCGGGCGGCGGGTGCTGAGAGATGGGTGGACGGGTTGCTGGGTGCGATAGGCCTGGACGAGGGTCAGGAGTCGGCGTACCGCGCGCTGGTGGCGCTGGGGGCGGTGGAGGTGCCCGATCTCGCGCACCGGCTGACCCTGCCGGTGCCTCAGACCGAACGGGCGCTGCGGCACCTGGAACGGCAGGGCCTCGCCGCGCAGTCCTCCGCCCGGCCGGGGCGCTGGGTGGCGGCCCCGCCGGGAGTCGCCCTGGGCGCGCTGCTCACCCGGCAGCGGCAGGAGCTGGAGCAGGCGGAGCTGGCGGCTGCGCGGCTGGCCGAGGAGTACCGGGCGGAGGCGGCCGAGCCGGCGGTTCACGACCTGGTGGAGGTGGTGCAGGGCGCGAGTGCGGTGGCGCAGCGCTTCCGCCAGGTCCGGCTGGGCGCGGCGGAAGAGGTGTGCGCGCTGGTCACCGGTCGGCCGCAGGGGGTGCCGGGCACGGACGACGAGGCGCAGGACCGGGTCTGCGCACGCGGCGTCGAGCACCGGGTGGTCATCGAGCGGGAGGTGCTGAGCACGCCGGGCGGCATGCGCGAGGCGTCGACGGCGCTGGCCCGGGGCGAGCGGGTGCGGGTGACGGGGGAGGTCCCGACGAGGCTGGTGATCGCGGACCGGAGGCTCGCCGTGGTCCCGCTGACGGCGGGCGGGGCGGAGCCCTCGGCGCTGGTGGTGCACGCGTCGGGGCTGCTGGAGTCCCTGATGGGCCTGTTCGAGGCGGTGTGGCGGGAGTCCCTGCCGCTGCGGCTGGGCGCGTCGGGCTCCCCGGAGGAGTCGGACGGCGCGCCGGACGCCACGGACCTGGAGGTACTGACCCTGCTGCTGGCGGGGATGACGGACGCGAGCGTGGCCAAACACCTGGAGCTGGGCCTGCGGACGGTACAGCGACGGGTGAAGGGCCTGATGGAGCTGTCCGGGGTCACGACGCGGCTCCAGCTGGGCTGGCACGCGTACGAGCGGGGCTGGGTGGCCCGATAGCCCCTGATCGGTCACGCTGAGCAGATGGATCCGCCTCAGCTGCTCCTGGTGGGGCTGGTGCTGCTGCTCGGGCTGCTGGGGGTGCTGGTCCCCGGCGTACCCGGTACCTGGCTGGTGTGGGCGGGCGTCATGTGGTGGGCGCTGCGCGTACGGTCGGCGGCGGCCTGGTCCCTGCTGGTCGCGGCGACGGCCCTGCTGCTGGTGGTGCAGGTGGTGAAGTGGCTGCTCCCGCCGCGCCGGCTGCGGGGAGTGGCGGCGAGCCGCAGGATGGCGGTGTACGCGGGGGCCGGCGCGGTCCTGGGCTTCGTGCTGATCCCGGTGGTGGGGGCGGTCCCGGGTTTCGTGGGCGGCATCTACCTCTGCGAACGGCTCCGCCTCGGGACGCACGGCGAGGCGTGGGCGTCGGTACGCGCGGTGATGCGTGCGGTGGGTACGAGCGTGCTGGTTGAGCTGTTCGCTTGCCTGATGGTGGTGGGCGCGTGGTTCGGCGCGGTGGTGGCGGGGGTCTGACGGCCTAGGACCGCGGCCCGATGCGGGGGGCCACCGCGCCTGCGAGGCTTCCCGTATGACGGACTTCGAGGGTTTCAGCGAGGCGGAACTGACCTACCTCCGCTCACAGCGCCTGGGCCGCCTGGCCACGGTGGACGCGGCCGGACAGCCGCAGGCGAACCCGGTGGGCTTCTTCCCCCAGGAGGACGGCACGATCCTGGTGGGCGGCATGGCGATGGGCACGACGAAGAAGTGGCGCAACCTCCAGCGCAATCCGCGGCTGGCACTGGTCGTGGACGACCTGGTGAGCACCCGCCCGTGGCGCGTGCGCGGCATCGAGGTCCGGGGCCACGCCACACTGGAGGTGGGCCCGCACACCCTGGGCCCCCATTTCAGCCCCGAGGTCATCCGCATCCACCCGGACCACGTCCACACGTGGGGCCTTTGAGGCACCGGGAGGGCTCCCCGCGCCGCACATGCCCGGGCGGGGCCGGCAGTACCAGCCCCTCGGTGGTGAGGGGTTCGCAGGTCCGGCCGGGTCAGGAGATGGGTTCGTCGGCGTACTTTCCGCCGACGCACATCCACAGGCCGGTATCGGAGTCGTACTGGACCTTTCCGCCATTCGCCATGCACGTACGCCCGTCGACACCGGGCACGGCGGCCTGGGCGGCAGAGCCCACGGTTCCAAGAACGGCCAATATCACGGCAGCGGCAAACCCGATAAGTCGTGTACGCATGCGGAGCTCCCGTCAGGACGAGTGATTCGTCGTGCCCAGGTTCACCCCGCACCGCGTCACGGCGCCCAGCCTGTTAGCCCAATCGGGTGATAGGCGTACCTCCGTCATGACACGGATGGCGCACCCGGGGCGCACGTTCGAGGGGCGGGCACCCTGCACAAGCGGCAGGCTGGTGTCATGGCCAACACGCCCGTGATATCCGTAGGGGCACCGGATGAACTCGGCTTGCGGAAAGTCATCATCGACGGTAAGCCCGCAGGCAGGGTGTGGTCCCCCAGGGAGCTGCAAAGACTCCTGCACCGTGCCGGTGTGCCGTTCGGGCACGACATCCATTGGATCGGCGGGGACAGCACCGTCTGGCCGGATCGCCCATGGCCCCGGCGAATCGTCGGCACCGTCATGGCAATCGGCCTCCTGGCGACCGCGAGCGTGCTCGCCAAGATCGGCATAGCGGACACCCTGGACGCCCTCACCTACGGCGGACGAATCGCAGGGTTCACCTTCCTCGTCCTGGCCCTGATCGAAGTGATTGCCACACTGGCCGCCGTCGACTACTGGCGCAAGCGACAGGCGAAGTACTCAGGGGCGGCCGTCCTGTTCGGAGCCCTGATCGCCCTCGGCATCAGCTCGGTGCTCCTCATGGTGCAGATCAGCGGCCATGTGTACAACATTTACCTGCTGCTGTGGGTGCCCCTCACGCTCTGGTCCTCATGGGCGCTGTGGATACTCACCCGCTGCCGGGCGTGGGAAGGAATCCGCAATCCCAGGCGCATCGCCATCGGGGCGGTCATCCCCGCCCTCCTCGCAGCCACCAACCTGACGTATTCGCAATTCTATGTCCCCTATGTGACATCTCCATTGGTGCAGAGTGGAGCCGAATTCAGAACGCCAAGCCTGAACAAGGACAGGAAGACGATGTACCTGCCGGTCCACCTGTACGTGAAGAACTCCGGACAGGTCCCCGTCTATATCCTCGGCAGCATCTTCTGGCTCAAGGGTCTATTGCCCAAAAACAACGGGAGGCCCACCCAGATCGACTCCCGCGAGTTCGTCACACCACCAGGGCGGGCTTTGAACCCCGGAGAAGAGATCGCACAAGACGCGGTCGTCGAGATCAACGATCCAGACAAGTTCAATTTTGAAGCGGTCAGCGCCCAGACCGAACTTTACGTGATCAGAAAAGACAGAATGACAATGACTGCCGATTATGAGCGCTCAAAGAAGGGGATGAAGGAGCTCAGGGCGAGAGGAAAGGATATCCCCAAAGGACCTCCTGGCGCAGAGTTCAGGTATCAATCGGTGATCTCGAACAGCAACGAGCTCCTCAATGTGACCAGAGGCCGACAGTGTGTATCACTGTGGTGGGTGCGGGACACGGACGGTACGACATACATCCATGTGGACGTGACGCCGCCGGGGGAAAGTAAAGCCGCCCTTGACTTCGACAATCCCTATGCGAACAAAGCGACTATCAATCGGTACGGCCTGACGAGGGTACGCGGCTCCATGGCACAGACACCCTTCGTGGAACTCCAGGAGAAGGCTCAGGACCAGCGTTGAGGGTTGTCCCGCACCTCGGCAGGTGAGTCGACCGCCCTCCGCCGAAGGGCGTGACGAGCGTCCGCACGTCCCGTCCGAGCCACCCCGCGCCGACCACGCCCCGCACCGGAACGATTGAATACCCACGTGATCGATTGGACGCAGGTGCTCGACCCCCGCGGGACCGCCGGGCGGGTGCCCGCCCTCCTGGACCAGGTGGAACGCGTCGGCGGCGCCGAAGCATGGGACGGCCTCTGGGACGAGTTGTGTCTCGATGGCGAGACCGTGGTTCCGGCGAGCTTCGCCGCACTTCCACGCCTGGTGGCACTCGGCCGAACAAGCCCCCAGGCGCTGAGCCTGGCCGGATCCATCATGCGCGGGGCCCTCCAGGACCACGGCGCCGACGACCTGCTGCTGAAATGCACCGACGCGGCGGCCCGGCTCCGCAAGCTCCTGGACCAACGCCTGGAGTCCCGGCCAGCCGGCTATCTGCACGCCTTCCGTGACCTGCTGGCCGCCGACGGGCAATACCACTGGAGCGCCGTACTGGGGGACTTCACGGACGACTTCTACCACCTGCGCTGCCCGCACTGCGACGTGGAGGTGACCGTCGCCATCGGCGACTACGGCCGGTACTCGGCGATCCGGGACTGGCATGCCGGAGACACGGAAAGACGCGATCTGAGGCCCGCGCCGCCCGAAGACCTCGTCGGCACCGGACGATGGATGTACGACACGGCGGTCCGTGACGGCCAGGACCGGCTCGCCACCGGCCTCACCTACCTCTTCGGGCGAGCCGAATGCCCTCGGTGTGCCAGCACGTTCGTCATCGCGGCGGAGTACACGGCCGCCAACCTCCCTTCCCCGGGCGAGTGACCCGGGAGCGCGGTGCCGATCGGACCCGATCGAATCGGTTCGGTCACGGCTCTCGCCTGTGTGGTAGCTGTGCGCACGGGAGTTGATCGCTCGACGTGGGCAACGGCTGTACGGCCGGCCCGTGCGTCCGCCCCGCCGCAGGGGGGGGCGGCTGCGGGCAGACGGGATCGGGGGGCCGGGCACGCCGGACACGTTCCGTACGCAACTCGGGCACCGCGTCCTGTGCGGGTGGCGCGGCGGATCAGTCGCTCGTGGCAGCAGACGGCGGCGGCACGTCGTCGCTGCACCCGGGGCCCTGGGCACGGACAGGTGCCGCACAGACACGCGCCCGCGCCCAGGGCCGGGACCTAGGCCCGGCCGCCGCGCTTCGCCGCGTAGTTGGCCCGGCCCTGCGCCGTTTTGAGGCGCCAGTCACGGCGCAGCTCCGAGCGGAGCCTGGCGTCCGTCTTCGCCACGATCCGCTGGTTCTCCCTCAGCAGCTTGCGGTAGCTGTCCAGGCGGCGCTCCGCCAGCTCGCCCGAGGCGACCGCTGCCAGCACCGCGCACCCCGGCTCCGCCTCGTGGGCGCAGTCGTGGAAGCGGCACCTCGCCGCGTACTCCTCGATCTCCGAGAAGACCTGGCCGACCCCGGCCTCGGCGTCCCAGAGCCCGACGCCGCGCAGCCCCGGCGTGTCGATCAGGACGCCGCCGCCCGGCAGGGCGAGCAGGTTGCGCGTCGTCGTGGTGTGGCGGCCCTTGCCGTCGACCTCGCGGGCCTCCTGGACCTCCATGACCTCGGCGCCGAGCAGCGCGTTGGCCAGCGTGGACTTGCCGGCGCCCGAGATGCCGAGGAGCACACTGGTGCCGTCGGCGACGACGGCGGCGAGGACGTCCGTGCCCTCCCCGGTGAGGGAGGAGACGGTGAGGACCTGAACCCCCGGCGCGGTGGTCTCCACGTCCTGGACGAGGTGCGCGAGCGTCGCCGGGTCCGGGACGAGGTCCGTCTTGGTGAGGACCACCAGCGGCTGCGCTCCCGATTCCCACGCCAGGGCCAGGAAGCGCTCGATGCGCCCGAGGTCCAGTTCGACGGCGAGAGAGACGGCGATGATCGCGTGGTCGACGTTGGCGGCGAGGATCTGTCCCTCGGACCGCTGCGAGGAGGTGGAGCGTACGAATGCGGTCCGGCGCGGCAGGTAGGCCTTCACGTAGCGCGGGTTGCCCGCCGCTTCCACGGCCGCCCAGTCCCCGGTGCAGATGACCCGGAGCGGGTCGTGCGGGGTGACGAAGGCGGTGTCGGCGCGGACGATGCCGTCCTCGGTCATGAGGTCGCACTGACCGCGGTCGACGCGCACGACCCGGCCGGGCACGAGACCCTGCTCGGCGTACGGAGCGAACTCGGCCGCCCAGGCATCGTCCCAGCCGAAGGGGCTGAGCGCGTGCGAGAGCGAAGAGGCCTGCGGGAAAGAAGAGAAAGACAAGGGAAACCCTTCACAGGGTGGCCCCGGCAGCATGCGCCCGCTCGATGGCGGTGCGCGAAGAAGTGAGTGAGGTCAGCCGGAGACCACGGAAGTGACATTGATGGTCTTCTGAGTGCGGGCAGCGCCCTGCGCGACGACAGTCATCAATGAACTCACCTCCGGGTCATGCACGTGCTGGCGGTTCCGCACCGGTCGGCGGGAACGGATCCACCGTAACAAGTCCTCTCACGCGCACGCCAATTCTTTTTCCGCCTCCCGTATTCCGCCTCCCGTACGGGGTTCTACGGGCCGCCCGGGTACGAGGCCTCGGCGCGGCCCGAGGCCGCCTCGATGTCCAGCGTGCGGGGCGAGCCGGGGTCGCGCAGGGCGTCCGGCACCTCGCACCGGCCCGCTCGGGCCTCGCAGTGGACCCGGAAGCGGGTGGCCCGGGGCACGGTGAGGACCGTGTGGCCGGAGCCGACGCGGGCGGTCAACCGGTCCGGCGGGGCGGTGAAGGTCGTGTCTGCGTTGCCGGACCCGACGCGGATGTCGGCCCGGGCCGAGGTGAGGCCGGCGGCCCGCAGGTGCCCGGAGCCGATCTCCGCGCGCAGGTCGCCCCGCAGGGCGCTGATGTCGATCTGGCCGGAGTCGACCCGCGCGTCGACGTCGCCGCCCAGACCGCTGAGGGAGACCCGGCCGCCGTCGGCCGTCACCGTCACCGGGATGCCCGCGGGTACGGTCACCTGCAGCCTGACCGAGCAGCCGGACCCGGCGGTCACCCAGGAGCCCGCGCCGGGGCAGTGCGGGGTCAGTCGCAGGGTGTCGCCGAGCCAGCTCTGCTCGATGGTGGGCGCCTTGAGCGCCCAGCTGAGCTCGGCGCGGTAGCCGACCTCCTGGTCCCCGCGGGGGGTGACGGTGACGTCGGAGTCACCGCCCACGATCTGCAGGGCGGTCACGGGCCGGCCGCCGCTGCCGCCCTCCAGGACGAGGCTGTGCACGGTTCCGTACGCCCGGGCCTGCCAGATGACCGGCGTGAGGACGAGCAACGCGCTGAGCAGCGCGGCGACGGTCCACGCCGGCCGCTGCCCCGGCCGGTCCCGCGACGGAGCCCGGAGGGAAGCCGGAGCCGGACCAGAAGGTGATCCCGTGGCCGGGTCCTGAGCCGCGGTCACGGAGTGCCGTCCAGGAAGCGCAGGACGGCGAGGACCCGGCGGTGGTCGCCGTCGGCCGGGGGCAGGTCGAGCTTGGCGAAGATGTTGTTGATGTGCTTGGCCACCGCGCTCTCGCTCACGACGAGTTCGGCCGCGATCCCGGCGTTGGAGCGGCCCTCCGCCATCAGGGCCAGCACCTCGCGCTCGCGCGGGGTGAGGCGCTCCAGGGGGTCCGGTCCGCCGCCCCGGCGCAGCAGGAGCTGGGCGACGACCTGCGGGTCGAGCGCCGTGCCGCCGGAGGCCACGCGCCGCAGCGCGTCGATGAACTCCTCGACGTCCGCGACCCGTTGTTTGAGCAGGTAGCCGATGCCGGAGCCGCTCTGGGCGGCCAGCAGCTCGGCGGCGTACCGCTCCTCCACGTACTGGGAGAGCAGCAGCACCGCGGTACCGGGGCTCTGCCGGCGGATCATCAGGGCCGCCCGGACTCCCTCGTCGGTGAAGCCGGGTGGCATCCGCACGTCGACGAGCGCGAGGTCGGGGCGGTGTTCCTCGACGGCGGCGAGCAGACCCTCGGCGTCGCCGGTCTCGGCGGCCACCTCGAATCCGGCCATTTCGAGGACCTTGACGAGTCCTATGCGCAGGAGGACGGAGTCCTCGGCGATCACAGCGCGCACGGCAGCTCCACGGTGATGACGGTCGGGCCCCCGAGGGGGCTGTGGATCATGATGGTTCCGTCGACCGACCCTACGCGTTTGCGCAGGCCGACCAGGCCGGTGCCGCCCGCCGGGTCGGCTCCGCCCACCCCGTCGTCGGTGACGGTGACGCGCAGCAGGTCCCCGCGGCGGCCGGCCCCGCCCGGCGCGAGGTCGCGTACGACCCGCACCGAACACCGTTCGGCGCGGGCGTGTTTGGCCACGTTGGCGAGGGTCTCGGAGACCACGAAGTAGGCGACGGCCTCGATGGTGGCGCCCGGCCGGGTCCCGATGTCCACGGTCAGTTCGACGGGGAAGGGGGCGCGGGCAGCGATCCCGGAGAGCGCCGCGTCGAGCCCGCGGTCCTCCAGTACGGCCGGATGCAGGCCCCGTACCAGGCTGCCCAGTTCCTCGATGGCCTCTTTCGCCTCGCGGTGGGCCTCGTCGATGACGGCCTTGGCCTCGGGCGGCAGGTCGGTGAGGGTGGCGCGGGCGATGCCCAGGTTCATGGCGAGGGCGACGAGGCGCTGCTGGGCGCCGTCGTGCAAGTCCCGTTCGATGCGTCGGCGTTCGAGGTCGGCGGCGTCCAGGACACCGGCCCGGCTCTCCGCGAGGTCCTCGACCCGCCGCTCCAGTTCCCGGGAACGGTTGGGGCCGAGGAGGGCGGCCGCCGCCGACGCGTCCAGGCGGGCCGCGAGGGCGGCCGCCCAGGGCGCGGCGAGCAGCAGCAGGACGCCGGCGGTGGTGACGAGGTCGTACTCGCCGGTCCAGCCCGGGGTACGGGTGTCCGCGGGCAGGATCCAGCACCAGGCGTAGACGGACGCGCCGGCTGCGCCGCAGGCCCAGATGAGGACCACCAGCGCCCCGGCCGCGGCGGCGAGCGGGCTGACCAGGAGGTGGTAGCCGTACTGCCGCCAGGTGGCCTCCGAGCGCAGCCGTTCGGCCAGTCCGCGCGGGGTCCACCAGCTGCGCTCCCGCACGATCTCCGGCACGTCGAGGCCGAGCAGCGCCCAGAAGCGGCTGCGCTGGAGCGTGGTGAGCAGCGGGCAGAGGGCCAGGACCAGGACCAGCGGGACGGGGCTGCGACCGGGCGCGAGGGCCGCGTACGTGAGGCCGAGGAGGGCGGGCAGGGCCGGCGGGATCGCGGCCACGGTGAAGGTCGTGTTGCGCCGGGCCCACGCCGACCACGGTGTGTGCGCCGCGATCCAGGTGTACGTACGCCTCGGTGCGCCGGGAGTTGCCATGTCCGTACGGTAATCGTCCTGGTCAGGGGCATGCCATCACGTTGGTGCCCGCCGGGGGGTGGTCCTGGCACCACCCCGGCTTCGGACAGTGGTGTGAGTGACCGCGGCGGGGCCGGCCGACGAGGGTGGTGGTGTGCCCGGGGACGGTCCGCCGGGACGGAAGGAGACCCGCCGCCATGGCATTTGTCGCCCCGCAGGCCCGCGCCTGGCGCACCCCTCGCACGGCCGGCCTGTTCACCGGCGCGGGGGTGGCGCTGGTGCCGTGGATGCTGGTGCTGGCGAAGACCGTGCCGCAGACGGCCGAGGTCCCGAACTGGGCCACCGCGTGGATCGGACTGGACCTGATGCTGGCCGCCGGGCTGACCGGGACGGGCCTGCTGCTGCGCCGGGGGGATCCCCGCGCGTCGGCGGTGGCCGCGGCGACCGCCGCGCTGCTGGCGATGGACGCCTGGTTCGACGTCACGACCTCGCTCGGGACCGGTCAGCAGGGCATGGCGCTGCTGCTGGCGGCGGGCGCCGAACTGCCGCTCGCGCTGGCGTGCGCTGCGGTGGCCTTGCGGCGACGGGGCTGAGGGCTCGCCCGCGTGCCGGTCGGAGGGTGCCCGTTTCGTTCAGCCGCAGGTCGGAGCCGCCCTGCCCGGGGGCTGCGGACCGGGGGGGGCCGGAGGAGACCACCGCCCGTTTCGGCCCGCCCGGGCCCGGCCCCCCGGCGACGGCCGCGCGGCGCAGGCTTTCGTGTGCCGCTCCCCCGCCGGGGTGGACGCGCTGGGCGCCGGGTTGACCGATGCGGGGTACACCGGGCGCCTGAAGCCCCGGGCCCCCCTTCCGGGGCCGGCGCTACGCCGTGGTCCTCGACCCGGACGGCTGCGCGGCACCGCTCTTCGCCCGCAGGGCCGGCCCCGGCCACGCCGGGCACGCCGGGCACGCCGGGCACGCCGGGCACGCCGGGCACGCCGACCGTACGCAGCGCCACCCGCCACCCGGCTCCCGGCCGCCGCGCCCCCACCTCCAAGCCCCCGGGGCGCCCCGGGCCCCGCGACGGCTCCGAGAACCCGCAACCGCCCGGTGGGCCCCGGCGCGCCCGGCAGCAGTGCGTCGGGGCCTGCAGGGCTCGGGGGCCGTCGGGGCGCCTTCGGGGTCGGGCGCGGCCGAGACGGTCTCCGGCGCCGCGGCTCCGGGCCCGGGGAGTTCCCGTCCCCGCACCCGCGACGGAGCCCGCGGCCGAGCCCGCGCCGCAGGCCACCCTCCCCTGACGGCCGGCCGCGGCCGCGCCCGGGGCCTCCTCCGCCCGTACACCCGCCCGGGCCGGGAGGGCTGTCAGTGCTTGCGCAGCCGCGACGAGTAGTCCTCCGGCGGCAGGAACTTCGACCACCGCTCGGGAAACTCGGACGGCATCCCGTCGTCCTCGTCGTCCTCCGACTCGCCCTCCGCCATCGCCCGCCAGGCCGCGGCCCGCGCGATCAGCTCGGCGGCCTGCGCCTCGCGGGCCCGCTCGTTCGCCTCGCGGGCCGCCGCCGTGGCCACCGAGGGCCAGACCCGGTCGATCGCCGCGTTGACGGCCGCGCCGACGAGGACCGCGAAGGCCGAGATTCCGATCCACAGCAGCACCGCCACCGGCGCGGCCAGTGATCCGTAGATCGTCGGACCCTCCACGGTGTTGGTCAGGTAGATGCGCAGCAGGAACGAACCGAGCACCCACATGGCCAGGGCCACCAACGCACCCGGCACGTCCTCGATCCAGGGCGAGCGCACCGGTACCGACACGTGGTAGAGCGTCGTCAGGAAGGCGATCGACAGGAGGGTCACCGTCGGCCAGTACAGGATGGCGATCACCTCGGTGCCCCAGGGCACCAGCCGGACCACCGCGTCGGGTCCGACCACCATCAGCGGCAGCACGATCGCGCCGATCAGCAGGGCGATCACGTACAACAGGAAGGCCAGCAGCCGGGTCTTGACGATGCCGCGCTGCCCGTCGAGCCCGTACATCACGGTGATGGTGTCGATGAAGACGTTGACCGCGCGCGAGCCCGACCACAGGGCGAAGGCGAAGCCGAGCGAGATCAGGTCGGGGCGGCCGCGTCCGGTGACGTCGTCGAGCAGCGGTCGGGCGATGTCGTTGACGCCCCGGTCCGACAGGACGGTGCCGACCGCCCGCAGGATGTTCTCCTCGATGCTCTCGACGGTGCGGGTGTCCGTCCAGCCGTCCACATAGCCGAGGAGGCCGAGCAGGCCGAGGAAGAGCGGGGGCAGCGAGAGGAGCGTGAAGAAGGCCGCCTCGGCCGCGAGCCCGAGGATCCGGTACTCGATGCACGAGTTGACGGTGTCCTTCAGCAGCAGCCAGCCCATCTTCCGCTTCGAGACGTTGCGGTAGAGGGCGCGGGCCCGGTGGAGCCGTCCATGGCGTCCGAGGATCCGCTCGGGTGTTTCTTTTGCTGGCTGCACGTCCTTACGGTATCCGCATGGCAGCCACCACCCACACAGTCAGCAATCAGGCCCCGCCCCTCGTGGGCCACGACGTCTACGGGGGCGACCGGGCCCTCACCGAGGGCGTGGAGCGGCACCTCGCCTCCGCGGACCCCGGACTCGTCGGGGAGGTCCGGGACGAGCTCACCCTCCTCGGGCGCTCGGCGGGCTCCGCGCAGGCCCAGGAGTGGGGTGCGCAGGCGAACGAGAATCCGCCGAAGCTGCGGACGCACGACCGGTACGGGAACCGGATCGACGAGGTGGAGTTCCATCCGGCCTGGCACCGGCTGCTCGGGAAGGCGGTGACCTCCGGGCTCACCGACGCCTGGGGGCGCCCGGCCGGCCACCTGCGCCGGGCCGCCGGGTTCTTCGTGTGGTCCCAGGCCGAGGCGGGGCACGGCTGCCCGGTCTCGATGACGCACGCGGCCGTACCGGCGCTGCGGGCCGACCCGTCCCTCGCCGCCGAGTGGGAGCCCCGGCTGACCTCGCACGTGTACGAGGAGGGGCTGCGGCCGGCCGCCGAGAAGGCCGGTGTGCTGTTCGGCATGGGAATGACGGAGAAGCAGGGCGGCAGCGACGTACGGGCGAACACCACGGCCGCGGTGCCGCTGGACGCCTCCGGCGAGTACCTGCTGACCGGGCACAAGTGGTTCTGTTCGGCGCCGATGTGCGACGGCTTCCTGGTGCTGGCGCAGGCGCCGGGAGGGCTGACCTGCTTCCTGGTGCCCCGGGTGCTGCCGGACGGCACCCGCAACGTCTTCGCCATCCAGCGGCTGAAGGACAAGCTGGGGAACCGGTCGAACGCGTCGAGCGAGGTGGAGTTCGACGGGACCTGGGCGCGGCGCGTGGGCGAGGAGGGCCGGGGGGTGCGGACCATCATCGAGATGGTCGCGGCGACCCGGCTGGACTGTGTCATCGGCTCGGCCTCGCTGATGCGGCAGGCGCTGACACAGGCCGTGCACCATACAGAGCACCGCTCCGCTTTCGGAGCACCGCTCATCGACCAGCCCCTGATGCGCAACGTCCTCGCCGACCTCGCCCTGGAGTCGGAGGCGGCCACCACCCTGACCCTGCGGCTCGCGGCCGCCTACGACGCCGGGACCGAGCAGGAGCGGGCCTTCCTGCGCCTCGCCGTGCCGGCCGCCAAGTACTGGGTGACCAAGCGCTGTACGCCGATGGTGGCGGAGGCCCTGGAGTGTCTGGGCGGCAACGGCTACGTCGAGGAGTCCGGGCTGCCGAGACTGCTGCGCGAATCGCCGCTCAACTCCATCTGGGAGGGGTCGGGCAACGTCCAGGCCCTGGACGTGCTGCGCGCCCTCCAGCGGGAGCCCCAGGCGCTGAATGCTTTCCTCCAGGAGGTCGGGCTGGCCCGGGGCGCGGACCACCGGCTGGATTCGGCCATCAAGGACCTGCTGACGGACCTCGCCGACCTGGACGGCATCGAGGCCCGGGCCCGCCGCGTGGTGGAGCGCATGGCCCTGGTGCTGCAGGGGTCGCTGCTGGTCCGGTGGGCCCCGCCCGAGGTGGCGGACGCGTTCTGCGCCTCGCGGCTGGGCGGCGACTGGGGCACGGCCTTCGGCACGCTGCCGCACAGCCTGGACCTGCGGACGGTCGTGGAACGGGCGCGGATCGCGGGCTAGTAGGCCGGGGGCCGCCGGGCACCCCTGCGGTCCCCAGACCGATCCCAACCGGGATCCGGGCCCGTGACCGGGAACAGGGATGGCGCCGCGCCGACTCGGCACCACCCCTGATCCGAGAAGCCCCGAGGAGGAGCTGTCACGCCGCACAGCGACGTCCGGACAGTTTCGGTCGGACGAACGGGACTTGGCGAGAGTTGCATACCGTTGCAACCTTTGAGTCGGCAGCCGCCCCGGCGGCTTCCGTCGCACGTCCTGTTCGCACGGGGAGGTTCCGATGGCCGACACCACCGGCAGTACGGTCGACGCGGCCCGCATCTCGGCCATGGACGCGCGGGAGGCCGCGCGTCTGCTCAAGGGCGTACGGGCGGCCGCGCTGGCCGGGGACCGCCCGCCGGCCGCGCCGCGGCCGGAGATCGCCGAATCCTGGCGCCGGATGCTGGCGGGCGGGGTGCACCCGGACCGGGACGCGCGCTCGCGGATGCTGTCGGCCGCCGAGACCGAGGAGCGGCGGCACGAGTCGCCGCTGCGGGAGGTCCTCCCGGTGCTGCGGGAGGGCCTGCTGCCCGCGCTGGACGGGGCCCTGCACATCATGGTCGTGGCCGACGCCGAGGGGCGGCTGCTGTGGCGGGAGGGCCACTCCTCCATCCTGCGCATGGCGGACCGGCTCGGCTTCGGGGTGGGGGCCGACTGGGACGAGGCCGTGGTCGGCACGAACGGGGTGGGCACCGCGCTGGTGACCCGGCGGCCGGTCCAGGTCTTCTCCGCGGAGCACTTCGTCTCCAGCCACCACGACTGGACCTGCGCGGGGGCGCCCGTACGGGACCCGCGGGACGGCCGGCTGCTCGGCGTGGTCGACGTGAGCGGGCCGCTGGCCACCATGCACCCGGCGACCCTGGCCTGGGTGAGCTCGGTGGCCCGGCTCGCGGAGCGGGAGCTGCGGGTGCGGCACCTGGAGTCGCTGGAGCGGCTGCGGGCGGTGGCGGCCCCGCTGCTGGCCCGGCTGGCCGGGCGCGCGCTCGCCGTGGACCCCAACGGCTGGACTGCGGCCGTGACGGGGCTGGCGCCCGTGGACCGCGTTCCGCTGCCGAAGGCCTTCGGCCCGGGGCGGGTGTGGGTGCCGCAGCTCGGCGACTGCGCGGTGGAGCCGCTGCCCGGCGGCTGGCTGCTGAGGGTCGCGCAGGACCGTGCGAACACGGGCGCGACCAGGGTCGTGCTCGACCTCAGCCGGCCCGGGTCCTGGTCGGCGACCGTGTACGGGGCCGCGGGGAGCTGGTCGCAGGAGCTGAGCCCGCGCCATGCGGAGCTGCTGTTCCTGCTGGCGGAGAGCCCCCGGGGCCGCTCGGCGGCCGAGCTGTCCGGGGAGCTGTTCGGGGACCCGACGCGCACGGTGACGGTCCGCGCCGAGATGTCCCGCGTGCGCCGCAACCTCGCGGGGGTGCTGACCCACCGGCCGTACCGCTTCGCGGACGACGTGGAGGTGGAGCTGATCCGCCCCGAGGACCCCGCCGCGCTGCTCCCCCACTCCACCGCCCCGGCGGTGATCCGGGGCCGCCTGGCGGGGACGGCGCCCGGGGGACCCCGGAGCGGCGGCTGGGGGATGTGATTCCCTGACGTGCATGAGCACCATCGCCCTCACCACGTGGTCCCTGGAAATGACCTCCCCGGAGGACCTGATACCCGCGACCGCCCCGGGCCCGGAGATCACCATCGCCCGGGCGGAGGTCCCCTCCCCCGAGTTCAGCCGCTTCCTGTACGCCTCGGTGGGCGGTGACATCCACTGGACGGACCGGCTGTCCCTGACCCGCGCGCAGTGGGTGGAGCAGCTGGACCGGCCGGGCGTGGAGACGTGGGTGGCGTACGACCGGGGCACGCCGGCGGGCTACGTCGAGTTCGACCCGCAGGCCGACGGCGTGGTGGAGATCATCTACTTCGGGCTGCTGCCGGACTTCCGCGGTCGCCGCATCGGCGGGCACCTGCTGTCGGTGGGCATCGCCCGTGCGTGGGACCTCGCCGAGCGCTGGCCGGACCGCGAGCCGACCCGCCGGGTCTGGCTGCACACGTGCAGCCAGGACGGTCCGACCGCGATGGACAACTACCTGCGCCGCGGCTTCAAGGTCTTCCACACGGAGACGGAGACCAAGCAGGACACCCCGACCCCGGGCCCCTGGCCGGGCGCTTAGGCCGTCCCTTTCGGAACCCGCCCCCTCGGCGTCCGGCGCCGCGGGGTCCGGGCGCCGCCCCAAACCCGCCGCCCCCGACCCCGCGCCCCGACCCGCAGCGTGGCCCCGCCGCGCCCGACCCCGCGCCCCCGACCCCGCGGCGTGGACCCGGCGGTCACGGCGGCGCACCTTCGCCCCGGCACGTGACCCCCGTCACGTCATCCCATCATTCGGGACGACTTCGTCCGGATCGTGGACAGTAGTGGACTCCTCCAAGAGGCACATGACACGCTTCCGCCATGAATGGAGCTGGAATTGCCTTGGTGAGTCGGCGGCACGTCGATCTCGGCCGCATGTCCAGCGCCATCTGTCCGGCGCGCTGACGGAACCAGCCACGCCGCACATCGCCGCCGTCCCCGCCGCCGCGGACGCCGCGATCACCCGTTAGCCCCCTGAGGCCGATGTACCGCCCTGCCCGCCGGCCACCCCGGCAGGGAGCGGGAATCAGCCGCACCCGCTCGGAGTCCAGGGGTCACGCCGCGCCGCCGCCTCCCCCTGCCCTTGCCTTGAGCCGCCGAAGAAGGACGTACCGCCATGGCCGCCACCCCCGAAACGCCCGCAGCCGCGGCTTCCGCAGCCGCCGCGCGCCGCAAGACCGGCCGTCACCGCGGCGAGGGCCAGTGGGCCGTCGGACACCACACGCCCCTCAACGGCAACGAGCAGTTCAAGAAGGACGACGACGGTCTCAACGTGCGGACACGCATTGAGACGATCTACTCCAAGACGGGCTTCGACTCGATCGACCCCAACGACCTGCGCGGCCGTATGCGCTGGTGGGGGCTCTACACCCAGCGCAAGCCCGGGATCGACGGCGGCAAGACCGCGATCCTGGAGCCGGAGGAGCTGGACGACGAGTACTTCATGCTGCGCGTCCGCATCGACGGCGGCCGGCTGACCACCGAGCAGCTCCGCGTCATCGGCGAGATCTCGCAGGAGTTCGCGCGCGGCACGGCGGACCTCACCGACCGGCAGAACGTGCAGTACCACTGGATCCGGATCGAGGACGTCCCGGAGATCTGGCGCCGCCTGGAGGCCGTGGGCCTCTCGACGACCGAGGCCTGCGGTGACACGCCCCGCGTCATCCTCGGCTCCCCCGTCGCCGGCATCGCCCGGGACGAGATCATCGACGGCACCCCCGCCATCGACGAGATCTACCGCCGCATCGTCGGCAACCCCGCCTTCTCCAACCTGCCCCGCAAGTTCAAGTCCGCGGTCTCCGGCTCGCCGCTGCTCGACGTGGCGCACGAGATCAACGACATCGCGTTCGTGGGCGTCAACCACCCCGAGCACGGCCCCGGCTTCGACGTCTGGGTCGGCGGAGGCCTGTCCACCAACCCCAAGCTCGGTGTGCGCCTGGGCACCTGGGTCTCGCTCGACGAGGTTCCCGACGTGTTCGAGGGCGTCATCTCGATCTTCCGCGACTACGGCTACCGCCGGCTGCGCACCCGCGCCCGCCTGAAGTTCCTCGTCGCGGACTGGGGCCCGGCCAGGTTCCGCCAGGTGCTGGAGGACGAGTACCTGAAGCGCAAGCTGACCGACGGCCCCGCGCCCGAGCAGCCCAGCGGCCAGTGGCGCGACCACGTGGGCGTCCACCAGCAGCAGGACGGCCGCTTCTACGTCGGCTTCGCGCCCCGCGTGGGCCGTGTGGACGGCACCACCCTCACCAAGATCGCGGACGTCGCGGCGCAGCACGGCTCCGGCCGCCTGCGCACCACCGCCGAGCAGAAGATGATCGTCCTCGACGTCGAGGCCGACCGGGTCGAGTCGCTGGTCGCGGCCCTGGAGGCGCTGGACCTGCGGGTCAACCCGTCCCCGTTCCGCCGCGGCACGATGGCCTGCACGGGCATCGAGTTCTGCAAGCTGGCCATCGTCGAGACCAAGGCGCGCGGCGCCTCGCTGATCGACGAGCTGGAGCGCCGCCTGCCGGACTTCGCCGAGCCGATCACCATCAACATCAACGGCTGCCCGAACGCCTGCGCCCGTATCCAGGTGGCGGACATCGGTCTCAAGGGCCAGCTGGTCCTGGACGACGACGGCAACCAGGTGGAGGGCTACCAGGTCCACCTGGGCGGCGCCCTCGGCCTGGAGGCCGGATTCGGTCGCAAGGTCCGCGGCCTCAAGGTCACCTCCGCCGGTCTGCCCGACTACGTCGAGCGGGTCGTCAGGAGTTACGAGGAGCAGCGCGAGGACGGCGAGCGCTTCGCGGCGTGGGTCGCCCGCGCGGACGAGAAGAGCCTCTCGTGAGCGAGCGCGCCGCACCTTTCTACTGCCCGTACTGCGGCGACGAGGACCTGTTTCCCCACGAGACGGGCCACGGAGCCTGGGAATGCAGGGCCTGCAACCGGGCCTTCCAGCTGAAGTACCTCGGGCTGCTGGCCCGGGGCGTTCGGTCCGACACCGCTGGAGGGGACGAGATATGACCACTGCTCAAGACGCGAGTCTCAAGACTGCGGCCCTCAAGGCCGCGACGCTCCAGGAGCTGGCCGAGCAGGCCGGCCGCGACCTGGAGGACGCCACCGCGCTGGAGATCCTCACCTGGGCGGCCGAGACCTTCGGAAAGAAGTTCGCCGTGACCTCCTCCATGGAGGATGCGGTCGTCGCCCACCTGGCGTCCCGCGCCTTCCCCGGCGTGGACGTGGTCTTCCTCGACACGGGCTACCACTTCGAGGAGACCATCGGCACCCGCGACGCGGTGGAGGCGGTGATGGACGTCAACGTCATCACCCTCACCCCGCGCCGGACGGTCGCCGAGCAGGACGCGGAGTACGGCCCGAGACTGCACGACCGCGACCCCGACCTGTGCTGCGCGCTGCGCAAGGTCAAGCCGCTCGAAGAGGGCCTGACCGCGTACGACGCGTGGGCGACGGGCCTGCGCCGCGACGAGTCGCCGACCCGGGCGAACACCCCGGTCGTCGGCTGGGACGCGAAGCGGCAGAAGGTCAAGATCTCGCCGATCGCCCGCTGGACCCAGGACGACGTGGACGCGTACGTGGCCGAGCACGGGGTGCTGACCAATCCGCTGCTGATGGACGGCTACGCCTCCGTCGGCTGCGCTCCCTGCACCCGCCGCGTGGCGGAGGGCGAGGACGCGCGGGCCGGCCGCTGGGCCGGGCGCGGCAAGACCGAGTGCGGACTGCACGGCTGATGACGACGAGCGAAGAACTTACGGAGACGGAGCAGATGAGCGTGAGCGACCAGGGCGCCACCGTGTGGCTGACCGGGCTGCCGAGCGCGGGCAAGACCACCATCGCCTACGCGCTGGCCGAGCGGCTGCGCGCCGAGGGCCACCGTGTGGAGGTGCTCGACGGGGACGAGATCCGCGAGTTCCTCTCCGCCGGCCTCGGCTTCAGCCGCGAGGACCGGCACACCAACGTGCAGCGGATCGGCTTCGTCGCCGAACTCCTCGCGAGCAACGGCGTCAAGGCGCTGGTGCCGGTGATCGCGCCGTTCGCGGACAGCCGTGAGGCCGTCCGCAAGCGGCACGCCGCCGAGGGCACCTCGTACCTGGAGGTCCATGTGGCCACCCCGGTCGAGGTCTGCTCGGAGCGTGACGTGAAGGGCCTGTACGCCAAGCAGGCGGCGGGCGAGATCTCCGGTCTGACCGGGGTCGACGACCCGTACGAGGCACCGGAGTCCCCGGACCTCCGTATCGAGTCGCACACGCAGTCCGTGCAGGAGTCGGCTTCGGCCCTGCACGCGCTGCTCACCGAGAGGGGTCTGGCATGACGGCCACCGTCGCACACGTCCACGACGAGACCGCCGCGCCGTACGCGCTGTCGCACCTCGACGCCCTCGAATCGGAGGCCGTGCACATCTTCCGCGAGGTGGCGGGCGAGTTCGAGAGGCCGGTGATCCTGTTCTCCGGCGGCAAGGACTCGATCGTGATGCTGCACCTGGCGCTGAAGGCGTTCGCGCCGGCGCCGGTGCCGTTCACGCTGCTGCACGTGGACACGGGCCACAACTTCCCCGAGGTGCTGGAGTACCGCGACCGGGCCGTGGCGAAGCACGGCCTGCGCCTGCACGTGGCGTCCGTACAGGAGTACATCGACGCGGGCAAGCTGCGCGAGCGCCCCGACGGGACCCGCAACCCGCTGCAGACCGTCCCCCTGACCGAGGCGATCCAGAGCCTCAGATTCGATGCCGTGTTCGGCGGCGGCCGCCGCGACGAGGAGAAGGCCCGCGCCAAGGAACGGGTGTTCAGCCTGCGCGACGAGTTCTCCCAGTGGGACCCGCGCCGTCAGCGCCCGGAGCTGTGGCAGCTCTACAACGGCCGCCACGCCCCCGGCGAGCACGTCCGCGTGTTCCCGCTGTCGAACTGGACCGAGCTGGACGTGTGGCAGTACATCGCCCGCGAGGGCATCGAGCTCCCGGAGATCTACTTCGCCCACGAGCGCGAGGTCTTCCAGCGGAACGGGATGTGGCTGACGGCCGGCGAGTGGGGCGGCCCGAAGGAGGGCGAGAGCACCCAGAGGCGCCTCATCCGCTACCGCACCGTCGGCGACATGTCCTGCACCGGCGCCGTCGACTCCGACGCCACCACGCTGGACGCCGTGATCACCGAGATCGCCGCCTCCCGGCTCACCGAGCGGGGTGCGACCCGCGCCGACGACAAGATGTCCGAGGCCGCGATGGAAGACCGCAAGCGCGAAGGGTACTTCTAGACATGACCTCCACTACCGAGCAGTTCGCCGACCTCGCGGCGACCACCCTGCTGCGCTTCGCGACCGCCGGTTCCGTCGACGACGGCAAGTCCACCCTGGTCGGCCGCCTGCTGCACGACTCCAAGTCGGTCCTGACCGACCAGCTGGAGGCCGTCGAGGCCGTCTCCGCCCAGCGCGGCCAGGACACCCCCGACCTCGCGCTGCTCACCGACGGCCTGCGGGCCGAACGCGAGCAGGGCATCACCATCGACGTCGCCTACCGCTACTTCGCGACGGCCCGGCGCCGGTTCATCCTCGCCGACACCCCCGGGCACGTGCAGTACACCCGGAACATGGTCACCGGCGCGTCCACCGCCGACCTGGCCGTGGTCCTGGTCGACGCCCGCAACGGCGTGATCGAGCAGACCCGTCGGCACGCCGCCGTCGCGGCCCTGCTGCGCGTCCCGCACGTGGTCCTGGCCGTCAACAAGATGGACCTCGTCGGCTACCGGGAGCAGGTCTTCGCGGCGATCGCCGAGGAGTTCACCGCGTACGCCTCCGACCTGGGCGTTCCGGAGATCACTGCGATCCCGATCTCGGCGCTGGCCGGGGACAACGTGGTCGAGCCCTCCTCGCACATGGACTGGTACGGCGGCCCGACGGTGCTGGAGCACCTGGAGACCGTCCCGGTCAGCCACGACCTCACCGCCTGCCCGGCCCGCTTCCCCGTGCAGTACGTGATCCGCCCGCAGTCCGCCGAGCACCCCGACTACCGCGGCTACGCCGGCCAGATCGCCTCCGGCGTGCTGCGCGTCGGCGAGCCCGTCTCCGTCCTGCCCTCGGGCCGCACCAGCACCATCGCCGGCATCGACGCGCTCGGCGGGTCCGTGGACATCGCCTGGGCGCCGCAGTCGGTGACGGTGCGTCTGGCGGACGACATCGACATCTCGCGCGGCGACCTGATCGCCCCGTCCGCGAGCGCCCCCGCCACCACCCAGGACGTCGTCGCGACGGTCTGCCACGTGGCGGACCAGCCGCTGGCCGTCGGTGCACGGGTGCTGCTCAAGCACACCACCCGCACGGTCAAGGCGATCGTCAAGGAGATCCCCTCGCGGCTGACCCTGGACGACCTGTCCCAGCACCCGAACCCCGGGCAGCTCGTCGCCAACGACATCGGCCTCGTCGTCGTACGGACCGCCGAGCCGCTCGCGCTCGACGCGTACGCCGACTCGCGCCGCACCGGGTCCTTCCTGCTGATCGACCCGGCCGACGGCACCACCCTCGCGGCGGGCATGGCCGGCGAGTCCTTCGCCTCCAAGGCCGAGACGACCGTTCAGGCCGACGAAGAAGGGTGGGACTTCTAGATCATGCTTGCCGACATCTACTCCACCTTCGCGAAGGAGGGCGGCCGCGTGGGCAGCGGCGCCCTCGGCAGCGGCCAGGGAGGGGTGGCGCGATGTGCGCGATGACGTACGCGCACCGCATGCGCGCCCACACCCCCCACGAGCCGTACCCGCCCCTGCTCCACAGACGAAGACGTGCGTCATGAGATGACCACGTCACGAGAGGAAGTCCTCCCGTGCCTGCCACCGGTATCGCCACCCGCACGACCCTGCGCCGCGGCCTTGTCGCCGCCGCCCTGCCGCTGCTGATCGGCGCACTCGCCTCCTGCGGCTACGGCTCCCAGGCGGACGAGCCCGCCGACAAGGGCGACAAGACGGCCAACGCCGCGACCGACGGCAAGAAGCTCTCCGCCTCCGAGGTCCGCATCGGGTACTTCCCGAACCTGACGCACGCCACCGCCCTGGTCGGCCTCCAGGAAGGCCTGATCCAGAAGGAACTGGGCGGCACCACGATCAAGCCGCAGTCCTTCAACGCCGGTCCGTCCGAGATCGAGGCGCTCAACGGCGGCTCTCTCGACATCGGCTTCATCGGCCCCTCGCCGTCGATCAACGCCTACGTGAAGTCCAAGGGGACCAACCTGCGGATCGTCTCCGGCTCCGCTTCCGGCGGCGTCAAGCTGGTCGTGAACCCGGACAAGATCAAGACCCTGGACGACCTCAAGGGCAAGAAGATCGCCACCCCGCAGAAGGGGAACACGCAGGACGTCGCGTTCCTCAACTGGATCTCCGAAAAGGGCTGGACGGTCGACCCGGAGTCCGGCAAGGGCGACGTCTCCGTCGTCCGGACGGACAACAAGGTCACCCCGGACGCCTTCAAGCAGGGCTCGATCGACGGCGCCTGGGTGCCGGAGCCCACGGCCTCCAAGCTCGTCTCCGACGGCGGCTCCGTCCTCCTCGACGAGACCGCCCTGTGGCCCGACAAGAAGTTCGTGATCACGAACGTCATCGTGTCGCAGAAGTTCCTCAAGGAGCACCCGGACGTCGTCGAGGCCGTACTCACGGGCACGGTGAAGACCAACGAGTGGATCAACGCGAACCCGGACCGGGCGAAGGCGTCCGCGAACGCGAAGCTGCAGGCGGAGAGCGGCAAGGCACTCGACGCCAAGGTCATCGACCCGGCGTGGCCGAGCATCGCGATCACCGACGACCCGCTGGCGACGACGCTGAGGACCCAGTCCGAGTGGGCGGTCAAGGCCAAGCTCATCGAGCAGCCCGACCTGGTCGGCATCTACGACCTGAGGCTGCTGAACAAGGTCCTGAAGGCCGCGGGCAAGCCCGAGGTCGCCGACGCCGGTCTCGGCGCCAAGTAACCCGTAACCAGCATCCCCAGGAGGTGACGACCATGGCCACCACGCTCGCCAAGGCTGCCGAGGGCATCGCAGCGGAGCAGACGCACGCCGCGCGCATCGAGCGCGTCTCGAAGTCCTTCTCCGGCCCGGGCGGATCGCAGCTCGTCCTGGACGACATCAGCCTCGATGTCGCTCCCGGAGAGTTCGTCACCATCCTGGGGGCCTCGGGGTGCGGCAAGTCCACCCTGCTGAACCTGGTCGCGGGTCTGGACAAGCCGTCCGCGGGGGCCATCGAGACCCCCGGCGGCCGTCCGGCGCTCATGTTCCAGGAGCACGCCCTCTTCCCGTGGCTGACCGCGGGGAAGAACATCGAACTCGCCCTGCGCCTGCGCGGGGTACCCAAGGCCGACCGCCGGCCCGAGGCCGAGCGGCTGCTGGAGCTGGTCCGGCTCGGCGGCGCGTACGGCAAGCGCGTGCACGAGCTGTCGGGCGGCATGCGCCAGCGCGTGGCCCTGGCCCGCGCGCTCGCCCAGGACAGCCAGCTCCTGCTGATGGACGAGCCGTTCGCCGCGCTCGACGCCATCACCCGGGACGTACTGCACGGCGAACTCACCCGCATCTGGGCCGAGACGCACCTGTCGGTCCTCTTCGTCACGCACAACGTCCGCGAGGCCGTGCGCCTCGCCCAGCGCGTGGTCCTGCTCTCCTCGCGGCCCGGCCGGATCGCGAAGGAATGGACCGTGGACATCCCGCAGCCGCGCCGCATCGAGGACGCGGACGTCGCGGAACTGTCCCTTGAGATCACTGAACACCTGCGTGGGGAGATCCGCCGCCATGGCCAGCACTGACACCGCCCCGAAGAGCACGGCCAAGGGCAAGCAGGACGACCTGGCGGGCCTGGAGGCCGGCCTGGACGCCCTGGACGCGGTCCAGACGCACCGCACGCCGGTCCGCGAGATCTTCGTCAAGAAGGTCCTGCCGCCGTTCCTGGCCGTCGGCCTCGTACTGCTGGTCTGGCAGATCCTCGTCTCGGCGAAGGTGGCCGAGGAGACCAAGCTCCCCGCGCTGTCCGCCGTGTGGGACAGCCTGTCCGACATGTGGCTCAAGGGCACGCTCCTGGAGGTCATCTGGACCAGCGTGTCGCGCGGTCTGCTGGGCTTCCTGCTGGCCCTGGCCATCGGCACCCCGCTCGGTCTGCTGGTCGCCCGGGTGAAGTTCGTCCGCGCCGCGATCGGCCCGATCCTGCAGGGCCTGCAGTCCCTGCCCTCGGTCGCCTGGGTGCCCCCGGCGGTGCTCTGGTTCGGCCTCAACGACGCCATGATGTACACGGTGATCCTGCTGGGCGCCGTCCCGTCCATCGCCAACGGCCTCGTCTCCGGCATCGACCAGATCCCGCCCCTCTACCTCCGGGCCGGCCGCACCCTGGGGGCCACCGGGCTGAGCGGGGCGCGGCACGTCGTCATGCCGGCCGCGCTGCCGGGCTACCTGGCCGGTCTCAAGCAGGGCTGGGCCTTCTCCTGGCGCTCCCTGATGGCCGCCGAGATCATCGCCAGCTCCCCCGACCTGGGCCTGGGCCTCGGCCAGTTGCTGGAGAACGGCCGCAACAACATCGACCTGCCGGGCGTGTTCCTCGCGATCATCCTGATCCTCGTGGTCGGCATCGCCATCGACCTGCTGATCTTCAGCCCGGTCGAGCGCTGGGTGCTGCGCAGCCGCGGCCTGCTGGTCAAGTGAGTCCCGTGTCCCCCGCACCGGCACTTCTGGTCATCGCCCACGGCAGCCGCGACCCGCGGCACGCGGCGACCGTGCACGCCCTCGTCGGCCGGGCCCGGGCACTGCGGCCCGGCCTGCGGGTGGAGACGGCCTTCCTCGACTTCAACACCCCGTCCGTGGGGCAGGCCCTGTCCTCGCTGTACCTGTCGGGCGTGCGGGACGTCGTGGCGCTCCCGCTCCTGCTCACCCGGGCGTTCCACGCGAAGTCCGACGTCCCGGCGGCGCTGGCCGAGTCGACGGCCCGGCTGCCGGGGCTGGCGGTCCGGGTGGCCGATGTCCTCGGCCCGTCCACGCTCCTCGTCTCGGCCCTGGAACGCCGGCTGGCCGAGGCCGGACTCACCCCGGCGGACCGCGCCACCACCGCGGTGGTGCTCGCGTCCGCCGGTTCCACAGACCCGGAGGCGATCGCAGCGATCGCTGAAACCGCGCGGGAGTGGCGGCGCACCGGTTGGTGCGCCGTGCGGCCTGCGTTCGCCTCCGGAGCCTTTCCCGCGGGGTTCTCCCGTACGGAGGACGCCGTACGGGCCCTGCGCGGCGAGGGCTTCGCCCGGGTGGCGGTGGCTCCCTACGTCATCGCCCCGGGGCGGCTCCCGGACCGCATCACGGCGGGCGCCGAAGCCGCGGGCGCGGACGTGATCGCCCCGGTCCTGGGCGCGGCCCCGGAACTGGCCCGCCTCCTGCTGCGCCGCTTCGACGCCGCCGTCTCGGCCCCGGCCCGCCGACCGGCCCTGTCGGCGTAGCCGCGCCTCAGCCACGACACCGCCGCGTCCCGGGCTCGCCCCGCGCCCCGCTCGCGGACGTGGCTGAACAGGGCTGATCCCCCCTCACGGCCCGACCCGCCTCGTCCCGGGCTCCACCCCGCGCCTCGAACGCCGACGGGGCCGTCATTGCGCCGACGGGCGGTCCAGCCGCCGAGCCAGGCGGACGGCATCGGCCGAGTCCAGCCCCTCCGGCGTTCGAAGCGCGGGGGCGGGGGCCGAGCCCCGGTCTTCGAGCCGCGCCCACTCATCCCCGGCGGCGGGGGCCGGGGGCCGGGTCCTGTCGTCACAGTGGCGTCGGTCAGGCCCGCGGCGTCCGGTGCCGTGCACCGCACGGCGGAGGGCGCCCGAGTACCGGACGTACTCGGGCGCCCCGACAACACGGCGAGGTGCGGTGCGGTGCCCGGGGGACCTCCCGGCGGTAGCCGGGGGAGCGTCGCGGGCCAGGCGCTACTTCGACGACAGGGCCTGGGACCGGGCCGCGGCCTCGTCCGCGAGGGCGGTCAGGTCCGCGATGGACATCGCGCCCGGCGGCAGGCCCTCGCGGGCGAAGATGTTCGCCGCGTGCCGCAGCACGTCGTTGACCGGCGTCGGCACCCCGTGCAGCCGGCCCAGCAGGGAGATCTCGCCGTTGAGGTAGTCCGCCTCCACCGACCCAGTCCCCCGCGCCAGGCTCTGCCACGAGGACCCGCCCCGAACCCCCGGCGGCTGGTTCACCTTGCCGTCGCGCGCGTCCGCCTGCTCGGCTTCCGAGGCGTACGCGATGCCCGCGGCCGCGAAGGCCGCCTTGGCCTCGCCGACGGCCCGCCCCAGCAGCGCCGCCTTCGCGGCGTCCGGCTCGGGGCCCGTCGTGGCCTGGACCGCGTTGCCCAGGTTCCCCAGCAGCTTCGCGTACTTCCACCGCATCACGTCCTCGACCACCGGTGCCTCGAACCCCGCCTTCCCGAGGTCCGCCGCGACCGCGCGGGACACGGCATCCGTGCCGCCCGCCGCCAGGCCCACGTGCAGGATGCCGGTCAGCGGCGCGCACAGCGCCGAGACCACTCCCGGCTCCAGGAACGTGGAGGGCAGCCATACGCACACCCCGTACACCCGTGCGAAGCGCCGTAGCGCCAGGCGCTCGCTCTCCACGCCGTTCTGCGCGCACAGCACCGGCAGCCGCTGCGCCGCCGTTCCGCCGCCCGCGACCTCCGCGTCGCCCCACGCGTCGAGCGCGGCGACGGCGTCCTGGGTCTTCACCGCCAGCAACAGCACGTCGTCCGGCCGCAGTTCGCCCAGTTCCGCCGGCCCGGTGACCACGGGCAGCCGGTGCGTCCGGGTCCCGTCGGCCGTCGTGAGCCGCAGGCCGTCCGCCCGCAGGGCCTCCGCGTGCGCGCCGCGCGCGACGAGGACGACCTCGCCGCCCGCCTCCGCGAGCCGTCCGCCGATGGTGGCGCCGACCGCGCCCGCGCCGATGATGATGTAACGCATGCCCCCGAGCCTGGCACATCCGGCGCCCCGCGTTACCGTCGGGGCATGGTGAACCAGGTATTCGCGCTCGGCGGGGACCTGCCCGTGCGGCGGCTCGGTTTCGGTACGGGCGGCCTGGTCGGCCCGGGCTACTGGGGCCCGCGCGGCGGGCGCGCCGAGGCCCGGGAGCTCCTGCGCACGGCGGTGGAGCGCGGGGTCACCCTCATCGACACCGCCGACAACTACGGCCCCGACCTGGCCGAGGAGCTGATCGCCGACGCCCTTCACCCGTACGGGGAACAGCTCGTCGTCGCCACCAAGGGCGGGGTGGTGCGCACCGGCCCCGATCAGTGGCACGTGGCGGGGCGCCCCGAGCAGTTGCGGGCGATGTGCGAGGCGAGCCTGCGGCGGCTGCGCGTGGAGCGGATCGGCCTGTACCAGCTGCACCGCTTCGACCCCTCGGTTCCCGCGGCCGAACAGCTGGGCGCGCTGGCCCGGTTGCGGGCGGAGGGCAAGATCCGGCACATCGGGCTCGACACGGTCACCGCCGAGCAGTTGCGCGCGGCGGTGGAGTCGGTCCCGGTCGCCTCGGTCCAGAACGCGTACAACCTGCTGGACCGCGGTTCGGCCGAGGTGCTCGCGCTGTGCGAAGCGCGCGGGATCGCCTTCCTCCCGTACTACCCGCTGGGCAGCGGCGCCCTGACCCGCGAGAGCGCAGCCGCCGTCAGCGCGGTGGCCGCGGCGCACGGCGCGAGCCCGGGCCAGGTGGCGCTGGCGTGGCTGCTGCACCGCTCGCCGGTGCTGTGCCCCACTCCCGGTACGGGTTCGCCCGCACACCTGGCGGAGAACCTGGACGCGGCGTCGGTCCGGCTCACCCCACGGGAGCTGGAGCTGCTGGACGCGTTGACGACCGTCCGGTGATTCCCGGTGGGGCACGACGCCGGCCGCGTCACCGACCTGTCCGGACAGCTCTTGAAGCCCCGTGCCGCGCATGAAGATTTCATGAAAGGCCCAACCTCGAACGCGATCTGATCATCTTCTCCGCCGAGTCCGTCACCGCCCCCGAGGTGACGACCGGCGATCGAGGAGGTTGGCATCCCCCATGAGGCTGCCCCACAAACGCCGCGCGGATCGCACCGGAAGTCCGGACGCCGTGGAAAGCCCGGACCAGTCGGAAGGTCCGGAGCGCACACGGCGCCGCGCGGGCCGGGCGAAGAACCGTAGGAGAGCCGCCCGCAAGGCCCGTCGCCGCCCCATCGACTTCCCCAGGCACGGCCGGCGGGGCTGGCGGCGCTGGATGCCCTCCTGGAAACTGACCTCCGGCTTGTTCCTGCTCTTCGCCGGCGCCCTCACCGGCCTCTTGACCGCCGTCTACCTAAAGGTCGAGATCCCGAACGCGCACGACTCCGCGCGCCGGCAGGCCACCGTCTACTACTGGGCGGACGGCAGCCGGATGGTGAGCGTCGGCGATGTGAACCGGCAGGACGTGAAGCTCTCCCAGGTGCCCGATTCCGTCCAGCGCGCCGTCATCGCGGCGGAGAACGCGGATTTCTACAGGGACTCGGGCGTCTCCGTGACGGGCATCGGCCGCGCCGCTGTCAACATCGTCAAGGGCGATGAGACCCAGGGCGGCTCGACGATCACGCAGCAGTACGTGAAGAACACCTATCTGAGCCAGGATCAGACCGTCGAGCGAAAGATCAAGGAACTCTTCCTCTCCCTGAAGGTCAGCAACCGGCGGCCCAAGACGGAGATTCTTGAGGGGTATCTCAACACTTCTTGGTTCGGCCGCGACGCGTACGGCGTCCAGGCAGCCTCATACGCGTACTACGGCATCCCCGCCAAGGAGCTGAACCCCAGTCAGGGAGCTCTGCTGGCCGCTGTCCTCAAAGGCGCGGAAAGCTTTGACCCGTCCCTCAGCGCCGGCAACCACGAACGCGCGGAGGACCGCTGGAGCTGGATCCTGGACCGTCAGGTCAGCACGGGCACGATGAGCGCCGAGGAACGCGCGAAGTACACGGAATTCCCCGAGCCGAAGCCTCCCGTCAAGCCGACCAGTCAGGCCGGGCAGATCGGCTACCTCGTCGACATCGCCAACAAGTACCTCAAGAGCCGCAGCGGGATCACGGGCAAGGAGCTGGCCAGCGGCGGCTACAGCGTTCACACCACCTTCGAGAAGGACAAGGTCCTCGCGCTGACCAAGGCCGTCGAGCAGGTACGTGCGGACCGACTGGACCCGAAGAACCGCGCGGACGACGAGCACGTGCAGGTCGGCGCCGCCTCGATACGCCCCAAGGACGGAGCGATCGTCGCGGTCTACGGCGGCTCGGATGCGATCGAACACTTCACCAACAACGCGGACACCTCAGGCGTCCCCGCTGCCTCGGCGTTCAAACCCTTCGTGTACGCCGCCGCTCTGGAGAAGGAGCTCGAAGGCAGGGAACGCTCCGCCGAGAGCGCTGATCCGGACCCTCTGAAACCCGCGCCGATACGGGCGCCCATGGCATCCATGAACCTCCACTCGGCCCTGGTGGACTCCTCCCACACCCCCTTCGTGGAGACCGGCAAGAAGATCGGGCTGAAGAAGGTCAAGGAGCTCGCGGTCGCGTCGGGACTGCGTGAGGAGAGCATGGCCAAGCTGGAACCGACCTTCTCCATCGGTACCTCCACCCCCAGCGCCGTCCGGCTGGCCAGCGCCTATACGACCTTCGTCAATGAGGGCCGGGCCACCGAGCCCTACTCGGTGTCCAAGATCGAGCGGAACGGCGTCGCGGTGGACGGCTTGGGCCGACCCAAACCGCGGCGGGCGATGAGCTCCGAGGCAGCCTCGATCGTGGGCGCGGCGCTCCGTCAGGTGGGCGGGAGCGCCGTCGGACCGCCGAAGGACCGGCCGGCCGCCCCGTCCTGGGCAGGCAAAACCGGTCCGAACGACCGTATGAACTCAGCCTGGTTCATCGGCGCGACGCCGGACCTGAGCACTTCGGTCGCGATGTTCCGTACGAAGCCCGACGTCCCACAACTGCTGCCCATGCAGGGTGTGGGCGGCCCGGATGCCGAGCGGGGCAGCGCCTTCCCGCCGCTGATCTGGAAGGCTTACAACGAGGCGGCGGTGCCTGCGCCACCGTACCCGGCGGATGGTCCCCAGGACCGCCCGTGACGGTCTAGCGCGGGACGCTCTCCGGTGTCGGTCCGGGGGCGCGATCGACCCGATCGTGCCCCGGACCGACGGGACGGGGGACAGCGTCGGGGTCAGCCGGCCACCCAGGACCGGCTCACGGGCGGAAACGACCTCTCAGGGGGTCGGGCACACCTGCCAGGCGAGGTGGTAGAGGGTGCTCACGCTGGCGTCCGTGGAGTCCATGGCCATGAAGCTGGTGGCCGTCTGCGGGTTGGACGTGCCCGCATTCACGCGCAGTTCGGTATTGATGTTGAAGTTGCGTTTCTCTCCGCACGGCGCCCAGACGAGATCGGCATACTCCGTCTTGTCGCTCGACTGCCAGTTGTCGTTGAGCGGCCCGTTGAACTGATGGGTCCGCTGGGAAGTCTGGGGCATTCCCTGGAAGTAGTAGTTCGCCCGTTCCTGACCCCAGGCGCCGGGCTGCAGAAATGCGAATCCGCGGTAGTCCGCCTGGACGATGGCGTAGGTGAAACCAGAAGGTACGTGCACGCGGAGATTGAGCTGGCAGTTCTTGCGGAATGCCGTGGGCGGGGCGCCGGGGCCGACCTGCGCGAGGTATTCACTGTAGGTGACCGTGAAGGCGGTGTTGTCCGGTGCGACGGCCACCTCGGCGGTGCCTTCGCGGCAGCCGGATCCGTTCACCGTGGCGAGCTCGATCACGATCTTGTCCGGCGGAGCCGTGATCAGCGGGCCGGGACCGGCCGCTCCGGCCGGTGTCGCCGTGGCGATCAGCGCGGCGGCCGCGCCGATGGTGAGCAGGGTACGAGACAGGGAATGAGACATCGTTGTCACTCCTGACCATGAGTCGGGTTCCTGCACTCACTCGGTGCCGGACTGCCGGCGTCAGACCGCGGTGCATTCCTTCCACTCGAAGTGGTAGACCGTGCTGACGCTGCCGTCCGTCGAGTCCATGCTCATGAAGCTCAGGGCCTGCGGGTTCGACGTCCCCGCGTAGACGCGCAGTTCGGTGTTGACGTTGAGGTTGCGCTCCTCGCCGCACGGCGCCCAGACCAGGTCGGCGTAGGACGTCTGGTCGCTCGCCTGCCAGTTGTCCGTGTAGGGACCGTTGAACTGATGGGTCGTGCGGGCCGTCTGCGCCGAGCCCTGGAAGTAGTAGTTCGCGCGCTCCTGGCCGAAGGCCCCGCGCTGGAGGTGGGCGAAGCCGCGGTAGTCGGCGCGGGCGATGGCGTAGGTGAACCCCTGGGGCACGTGGATCCGGAGGGCGAGCTGGCAGTTCTTCCGGAACTCGGTACTGCCCGCGTCGGCTCCCGCCTGGGCGAGGTAGTTGCTGTAGGTGACGGTGAAGGCGGTGTTGTCGGAGGCCGCGGCCACGTCCGCGGTCCCCTGCGGACACCCCGAGCCGTTGACTCCGACCACGTCGACCGTAATTCTTCCGGGCGGTGTGGACGCGTCATCGGCCTGCGCGGGTGCGGCCAGGGCCGCGGCCGACAATGCCGCCACGGCCGCGCCGGAAATAAGTCTGCGGAGCAACATCTCGATTTTCTCCATTCGTGCGGACCGGCCCTGAATTGGGCATGCACATGCCATCACGAACGATTGGGACCGGGAAGGGTGTGATACGGCCAACAGCGCCCGGCCGCAATTCTCTGGCCGGTTCCGCGCAAGGCCCCGGCCCCCTCCCCACCCCCTCATCAGCCCGCTCCCGCCGCGCGCGACCACCGCCGGCCGCCCGAGGACCGGGAGAATGACCGGAACCACCCGGAGCGGCCGGTCCGCCGGCGGACCGGGGCGCGCCCCCGCTCAGCCCCGCGTCAGTTCCACGAGCTTCACGACGGTGTTCCAGTTCCGGCTGGTCGCGTCGATGCCCTTGAGGACGGAGGGCCTCAGCAGGACCGGAGCCAGGTCGGAGCGGCCCAGGCCGTTCGGCGTGTAGAGGTAGATGACCCGGTCGCCGAGCCGGTACTCCTCCGGGAGGTACGCCTCCCGGTCGATCGCGGCGAACCGTTCGGCGCCGGGCTGTTCGGAGAGGAAGGTGGCGTGCAGCTGCTTGCCCTCCAGTTCGGCGGCCGGGAAGGGGCAGGCCCCGGCGACGGCCCGCAGGTACGCGCCGTCCGTCACCAGGCACGGCACGGGGAAGCCGAAGTGGTCCTCGATGGCCGCCTCCAGCTCGCGGGCGAGCACCGTCGGGTCCTTCTCCGTGCTGGTGAAGACGGCGTTCCCGCTCTGCAGGTACGTCTGCACGTCGCCGTGGCCGAGCCCCTCCAGCACGGAGCGCAGCTCCGCCATCGGGACCTTCTTGCTCCCGCCGACATTGATGCCGCGCAACAGGGCCGCGTATTTCTTCGCCATGAGGGCACCCTAAGGGTTGCCCCGCGATTCCCGGCGGGCGCACGACATCGGTTGCGGCACCTCGCCGCGTCGTCGGAACCCGCGGTGTACGCCCGGTACGGGGGCGCCCCTCCGCCTTGCGATGCACCGCAGCCGGCGCCGTGCGCCACGCACCGGTGATACCGGCCCACCGGGGACGACGAGACCACCGCGGATGCCGATCCACCGGGGAATGCGGGACGGCCCTCGGGGTCGCCCTACGGCAGTTCGGCCTCGATGAGGTCGGCGGCCCGGCGCGTGCCGCCCTCGGTGGCCATCTGCGCGCGGACGGCTTCCGCGCGCCGGGCGACCTCGGGGTCGGCGAGCAGGCCGAGTACCGCTTCCCGCAGCGTGGCGGCGTCCGCCCGGTCCATCGGGACGTGCCGGGCCACGCCGAGCGCGGCCAGCACGTCGGCGTTGCCGAACTGGTCGACGGCCTGTGGGACGGCGACCATCGGGGTGGCGGTGGCGAGGCCCTCCTGGCTGCCTCCGGCGCCCGCGTGAGTGATGAAGGCGTCGGCCTGCCGCAGGATGTCGAGCTGGGGAACCCACCGGTGGACCTCGACGTTGGCGGGGACCGCGCCGAGGTCCGCCTCGTCGGTGAACTTGCCGATCTGCAGGACGACGTGCCAGTCGGGCAGGTCTCCGAAGGCGTCCGCGCAGGCGCGGTAGAAGGCGGGCTGCCTGGTGAAGGCGGAGCCGAGCGAGACCAGCAGCACCTTCCTGCCTTCGGCCGATTCCGGGCGCTGCCAGCGCCCCTGGGTCGCCGCGCGGTCGCCCTGGCAGGCGCCGACGAAGGTGTACACGGACTCGTCGACGCGGTCGGCGTTCGGCTGGAGCGCCCGGGGGATCAGGACGAGGCTGCGGCGCGGGCGGCTCTGGAAGCGGTCGACCTGGTCGCCGAGGCCGTTCTCGGTCAGCCAGGCCGCGAACCTCGCGTAGTACGCCCGTCCGCGCTCCGACGCCTTCAGTTCGGCGGACATCGGCGCCGCCACCTCCTCCTCGTACCCCTCCCAGGCAACGGAGTTCGGCGAGAGGGAGACGGCGGGCACACCCCAGCGGTGGGCGAGGACGGGTGCCGGGTAGGCGGTGATGTCGTGGATGACGAGGTCCGGTTCGTCGCCCTCGAATGCGGCTGCGAGCTGCGGGAGCGCCTGGACGGCGTCGTCAAGGAAGGGCTCCAGGTTGTCGATGAGCTCGGTGCCCCATGCCTCGGGATCGTCGTCGGTGGGGAGGGTCGAGGTCCAGATCACCGGCGTGGCGCCGGTCTCGGCGATGGTCTCGGCGAAGGCGGCGGGGACGGCGTAGCTGACGCGGTGGCCCCGGGCGACGAGTTCCCGGATCACTTCGATGCTCGGGTTCACGTGCCCGTGGGCGGCGATGGAGAACATGGCGATGTGCGCGGGCTTGACTGAGGTCATGTCCACGACCTTAACGAGACGATACGTCTCGTGCAACGTGGCCGACGCAAGTCGGGCTTCAAAAAATAGGTAGACCGGTCTATTCTTTGGCCATGGTTGGAACCAAGGGCGCCAAGACCCGCTTGCGGCTGGCGGAATCGATGCTGGAACTGATCCAGCGGCACGGATACAGCGGTACGGGACTCAACACGGTGGTGGAGCACGCGGGCGCCCCGAAGGGGTCCCTCTACTTCCACTTCCCTCAGGGCAAGGAGGCCCTCGGAGAGAAGGCCGTCGAACTCGCGGCCGCGCGCTTCGGCTCTCTCGTCGCCGACTCGGCGCAGGACTCGGCCACGCCGGGTGAGCTGCTGCGCCGGGTGATCGACGAACTGGCCGGGATGCTCGACGACAGCGGTTTCCAGCTGGGATGCCCGGTCTCGGTGGTGACGCTGGAGATGGGTGCGCAGAGCGAACGGCTGCGAGACGCCTGCGCCAACGCCTTCGAATCGTGGATCGCGCCGGTGAGTGAGCTGCTCGTCGCCCACGGCCGTCCTCGTCCCACGGCGCGTGTCCTGGCGACCGCCGTGGTCAGCATGGTGGAGGGAGCGGTGATCGTGTCGCGGGCCCAGCGGTCAACCGAGCCGCTGTACTGCGCCGCCCAGGCGATCACCGTGCTGCTGGAGCAGGGTACGGAGGACTCGGCATGAGCCTGGAGAACCGGCACGCACTGGTGCTGGGCGCGAGCGGCTTCATCGGGCGCCACGTGGTGCTCGCGCTCGGCCGGGCCGGCGTTCGAGTGAGCACGGCCAGCCGGAGCCGTGAGTCCTACCAGCAGCTGGCCCGGTGGCTGGCAGGGCGCGGGCACGACCGGGTCCCGGCCGACCTCCGGGTCGATTTCACCAAGGCGTCACTGATCGAGGGCGACTGCGACGACATCACCGAGATCTACAACTGCGCCGGTGCCTTCCGGTTCGGGATGTCGGTGGACGAGGCACGTCGCGCCAACGTCGACAGCGTCCGCACGGTCGTCGCGTTCGCGGCGCGGCTGCCGAACCTGCGCCGCCTGGTTCAGGTCTCCGGGTACCGCGTGAGCGGGCAGGACCCCGCCCCGTGGAGCGAAGAGCACCGACGCGAAACCTACCGGGCGCTGGGCGCCTACGAGGCGTCCAGGGTCGAGGCGGACGCCGTCTTCCAGCACCTGGCAGCGCAGTTGGGCGTTCCGTGGTCCATCGTCAACCCGGCCAGCGTCATCGGGGACAGCGCCACCGGGGAGTCCGACCAGCACCTGGGACTCGCCTCCAACGTGAAAGACCTCTGGCAGGGCTCACTTCCCGCGCTACCGGGCAATGGGCGAACCTTCGTCCCCGTGGTCGCGGCCGACCACCTCGCCCGGTTCATGACCCTGCTGCCGATGGACGCGGCCACCCGGGGCACCGCGTACTGGCTGCTGGATGACGACACGCCCGCGCTGCCCGACCTGCTCACGCTCATAGCGGAGCACTACGGCGTCAAGGCACCCCGGACACGGGTGCCGGTGCCCCTGCTCAAACGGCTTCCCCGCCGGCTCACCAAGGCCGATCCGGAGACCCTGACGTTCCTGTCGACCGACCGCTACCCGACCGACTCGGCCCGCGCCCTCGCCGCCCGGCACCGGCTGACCATGCCGGACACCGCCACGACGATCCGCCGCTGGGCCGACCACCTGGCAGCCCACCGCTTCGGCGACGCGCCCGCAGGGGACAGACGGTTCACCTGGCCGGGCGGAATACGGACGTTCGAACTGGGTGAGGCGGGCGCACCCACGGTGGTGCTGCCCGGTCTGCCGGTCAACGCCGATACCTGGGCACCGGTCGTCGCAGCGGTCGGGCACGCCCGCGCCGTCGACCTGCCGGGCCTGGGCATGAGCACGGGGCGCCGCGACGACTGGCCGTCCTGGCTGACCGCACTGGTGACCGAGACCGGTGCCCGTCACCTGGTGGGCCACTCCATCGGAGCCGCGGCCGCCGTCGAGGCCGCGACCGCCCACCCCGACGCGGTGGATCAGCTCACACTGGTATCACCGTTCTTCCTGCAGGCGCATCCGCCCCGCACCGCCACGTGGACGCTCCTGACCCGCCGGCACCTGAGCCGGACGACTCCCACGGCGCTGGCCGAGCGACTGACCGGCGCCACGGGCCACGCGACCGCGCTCCGATCGGCTGTCGCGGATCTTCGCCGCAGCACCGTCGCGGCCACCACCGCCCGGCTCCTGGCCGCCACCGGGAACGCACGGTGGCGAGCAGACCTCCGGGCCCAGCTGCAGCGCTACCCGGGGCGCGTCCACATCGTCATCGGCTCCCACGATCCGCTCACCGTTGAGGCACGGTCCCTGCTGGACAGCCTCCCGCACGCCACCGTGACAGTGATCGCCGGTGCGGGGCACCATCCCCAGCTGACACACCCGGAAGACGTCGCTCAGGCCATCGGTGAGCAGAACACCTCTCCGGGCCCGGGCCCGGGCCCGCAGGCAGAATCCGGCGTCGGGGCGGTATGACCTCCGCTTCCTCACCTCGCCCCGGACGAGGCGGCGGGCGGCGCAGGGCCTGATGCCGCGTCAACGCGCCGCACGCCCGGATGGGAGACTTGGCGCATTCACGACGATCCGGATCCGGAGAAGACATGGACGAGGCGCGGGCCAGGGACGTACTGGCGCAGGCCGGCCTGGGCGGCGGCGCCCTGCTGGCCCTGGGCGAGAACGCGGTCTTCGCGGTCGGGGACCTCGTGGTGAAGGTGGGCCGCGCGGACCCGGCGCTGCTCGGCCGGGCCGAGCGCGAACTGGCCGTCGCGCACTGGCTGGCGGGGGCCGGGGTCCCGGCGGTCCGCGCCGCCGAACCGGAGGCGCGGCTGGTGGGCGGGCACCCGCTGACGCTGTGGCACCGGCTCCCGGGCGCGGTGCGCCCCGCGGGCCCCGAGGACCTCGCCGTACTGCTTCGGCGGCTCCACGCCCTGCCCGCGCCGCCGTTCCCACTGGCCGCGCGGGATCTGCTGGGCGGCGTCGAACGCTGGCTCCGGCTGGCCGGGGACGCCATCGACCCTGCGGACGCCGCGTACCTGCGGGACCGCCGCGACGCCTGTGCCGGTGAGGTCGCCGGGCTCGTGCCGCACCTGCCCCCGGGCCCGATCCACGGCGACGCCCTGCCCCGCAACGTGCACGTCGGCCCGGACGGCCCGGTCCTGGTCGACCTGGAGACCGTATCGGCCGACCTGCGCGAACACGACCTGGTGGTGATGGCCCTCTCGCGCGACCGGTACGGCCTGCCCGCCGAGTCCTACGAGGCGTTCGTGGCGGCGTACGGCTGGGACGTCCGCGACTGGGAGGGCTGTTCGGTGCTGCGCGGCGCCCGGGAGACGGCCAGCTGCGCCTGGGTCTCCCAGCACGCCCCCACCAATCCAAAGGCCCTGGCCGAATTCCGCCGCCGGGTGGACTCCCTGCGCGAGGGCGACGGGGAAGCGCGCTGGAGCCCGTTCTGATGATGCTGCCGCTGACCGTCCACCGGGCCCGCCTCGGCGCGGACGAGTTCAAGGTCATCCGTCCGGCCCGGCCGCCGCGGCGCGCGGCGCTCCTCGACGGCGCCTGGTACCTGAACGCCTACGTCGACCAGGAGGCCGCCCGGCTCGTTTCCGGGCTGTGGACCCTGGCCGCCTCCTCGCCGCGCTCGCTGATCCACCTGCCGCTGCGTGGCTCCCGCCCGGACGCCGCGCCACGCGGGCTCGACCTCGTCCTGCTCCACCACTCGCTCCAGTTCGCGCCGTCGCGCTGGAAGGAGCTGCGAGGACGGCTCGGCCCGGGCCGGCGGCGCAGCGTCGACCTGTCCGTCCGGGAGCCCGGCACCGGCCCCGCGTCCCTGCGGCACGCGGACAACCTCGACGTGTTCCGCCAGCACCTCCACGCCGAGACCCTGTTCGTGACGGGCAGCGCCAAGGTGTTCCGTGAGACCGCCGGCGTGTGGCGCCGGGTGGCCGAGGACGGCCCGGGCCACGTCCGCGACGGCTCCCGCCACGGGCACTGCTGCGCGCAGGTGCGCGGCGGCGACGCCCGGGCCCGGGACATCCACGTCGAGTACACCGACGAGTGGGCGGAGTAGGCCCGCCCGCCGGAGCCGGTCAGCCCCCCGCGCCGGCCGGAGCCGGTCAGCCCCCCGCGCCGGCCGCGCCCGCCGAGCCCGCGGCCCTTTGCCCGGCGCGCGCCCGCCACTCGCTGCCGATCTCCCGGATCAGCGCCGGATAGACCCCCAGGTACCGGAAGGGCTTGATGCCCAGCATGTACAGGGCGCCGAGCCGCCCGTTGGGCTTCACCAGGACGGCCATTTGACCGCGGTAGCCGCCCGCCCCGTCCGGGACCCAGCCGATGTGCATCACCCCGTGCACGGTCCGGTTGCCCATCTCCGCCGCCCACTCGTCGTGTGTCTGGAAGACGGAGGTGAACGGAGCCGCCGTCAGGTCCGGCCCCTTGGGGCCCTCGCGGAGGTCCGCCGGAAGCCGGCCGCGCAGCGAGGTCAGCCGGCCGCCGACACCTCCGTCGGGCTTGTCCCAGCCGAACAGCGCCCCGAGCTTCCAGCGGATCGCGAAGAGGGCGCGCGCCACCGGGGAGTCGATCGGCTCCCCCTTGCCCTGCGCGAACTGGTCCACGAGATGGGCGAGGTCGTCGGGACCGCCTGGTGTGGGCAGCGCCCACACGTCCTCGACCTGGAAGTCGCCGGCGATCTCGTGGATGCGCCAGGGACGGGAGGTGTGCGCGGTTTTCGGGAGTCTCATGAGCAAGCCCCTATCTATACGATGCCGTATAGAAGAAGGCTAGCACCCGTCTATACGGCACCGTATAGACGGGGGATACGTGAGCGGAGACACATCATGGGCACGACGCGCACGCCTCGCGGCGCCTGGATCGAGGAGGGGCTGCGGGCGCTGGCCGCCGGGGGCCCGGAGGCCGTCCGCATCGAGTCGCTCGCGCAGGCGCTCGGCGTCAGCAAGGGCGGCTTCTACGGGTACTTCGGCAACCGGGGCGCGCTGCTCAACGAGATGCTCGACACGTGGGAACGCGAGGTCACCGAGGCCGTGATCGATCGGGTCGAGAGCGGCGGCGGGGACGCCCGGACGAAACTGGACCGGCTCTTCACGATCGTCGCCTCGTACGGGGACAAGCCGATGACGGGCGTGGCGGTCGACCTCGCGATCCGCGACTGGGCCCGGCGCGACGAGGCCGTCGCGCAGCGGCTCCGGCGTGCCGACAACCGGCGGATGGATTATCTGCGTTCGCTGTTCGGCGAGTTCTGCCCCGACGAGGACGAGGTGGAGGTCCGCTGCATGCTCACCTTCTCCGTGCGGATCGGCAGCTACGTCGTCGCCGCCGACCACGGCGGCCGCAGCCGCGCGGAGGTCATGGAGCTGATCAGGAACCGGCTCCTGCGCTAATGCTGTGACCGGCAAGGTCCACCGGGTCGCGGCCCGCGGCGTCCGGTGCCGTGCACCGCGGGCCGAACGCCCGTCGGCCGCGTCACCAACCTGCCCGGACAGCCCTCGGGCCCGTGCGGTCAGGCGCTCGCCGGGACGAGACCCCTCAGCGGCCAAGCGGTGTCGATCACCGCGTCCGGGGTGCCCTGGCGGCGCAGGTAGGACTGGAAGTCCCGGGCCCAGCGGGCGTGCCAGGTGCCCTGGCGGGCGTGCAGGTCGGCCGGGGTGAGCGCGGCCACCTCGGGGTGGCGCGCGGCTATCGCGCGGGCCACCTCCACCGCCGCCAGGGCGTCGGCCCCGGCGTCGTGCGCGTCGTCGAGGGTGACCCCGTACACCCCGCAGACCGCCTCCAGGGTCCGCTTGCCGCGCCGGTAGCGGTCGACGGCCCGGTCGATGGTCAGCGGGTCCACCACCGGCCCGGTCTCTCCCCCGGGCTGCGCCGGGGGCACCGCCACCCCGCCCAGCCGCTCGGCCAGCGACGGCAGTCCGTGCCGTGCCAGCTCCGCGGAGAGCAGGGTGAGGTCGAAGGCCGCGTTGTACGCGACGACGACCGCGCCGCTGCGCCAGTGCCCGACCAGCACCTGGGCGACCTCGTCCGCGACCTCCCGCACCGGGCGGCCTTCGGCGACCGCCCGCTCGGTGCTGATCCCGTGGATCGCGGCGGCCTCGTCCGGGATCGGTATCCCCGGATCCGCGAGCCAGCCGCGCCGCCCGCGCACCTCCCCGCCCCGCACCTCGACCACCGCCGCCGTCACGATCCGCGACTCCCCCGGCTCCGTGCCGGTCGTCTCCAGGTCGAACCCGATCAGCACACCGCCGTACCAGTCCCCCATCACGCGCTTTCCCCCCGTACACCGTCGGTCAACGGCTTTCAGCGTGCCACGGGCCACTGACAAGCCGTCCGCCGGGTCGGGGCCGCGGCTCGGGCCCGGCCCCTCACGACACCGGCCGGGAGTCCTCCCACACCGATTCGAATTCCTCGCGGTACGTCGTGAACAGTCCGTGGTCGGCGTCCTTCGGGACGCCGCGGCCGCCGCCGCGCAGGACCAGGACCGGGGATTCCATGCCGCGCGCCCGCCGCAGGTAGGACTGGACGACCGCGATGCCCGAGGACTGTCCCTCCACCAGATAGGCGGTGAAGCGCGGGGTTTCGTCGAAGACGTGGATCTCGAAGCGCGAGGGGTCGTGCAGGCCCGCCCGGACCCGGCGGACGTGCAGGATGTTCATCTCCACCGAGCGGCTCAGCTCGCCCTTGCGCAGCCCGAGCTCCCGTTCGCGCCGCTTGACCGCGCTGCTCGCCGGGTTCAGGAACAGCAGCCGCACCCGGCAGCCGGACTCCGTGAGCCGGACGAGTCTTCGGCCCGAGAAGTTCTGGACCAGCAGGTTGAGCCCTATGCCGATGGCGTCGAGCCGCCGCGCGCCCCCGAAGAGGTCTTCCGCCGGAAGCTGGCGCTGCAGCCGCACCCGGTCGGGGTGGACCGAGATGACGTCCGCGTACCGGTCCCCCACCAGGTCCTCGACGGCGTCGATCGGCAGCCGGTCCGCCGACGGGCTGCCCGAGACCCCGCCCAGCACCTCCAGCAGCCGGGCCGAGGCCCGCTCGGCCTGTTCCAGTACCGGCCGGGACAGCGCCCGGTTGCGGGAGACGACGTTCCGGGTGACCTCCAGCTCGTCCAGCGCGAGCTCGATCTCGCGCCGGTCGTCGAAGTACGGTTCGAAGCAGGGCCAGTGCTGGACCATCAGCTCCCGCAGCTGGGGGAGCGTCAGGAAGCTCAGCACGTTGTCGTCGGCCGAGTCGAGCAGATAACCCTTGCGCCGGCTGACCTCGCGCACGGCCACGGCCCGCTGCACCCACTCCTGCCCGGCGGGCCCGGCGGCGGCGACGACCCAGTCGTCCCCTCCGTGCACCGGCTCGTAGACCGGCCGCAGCACCGCGCCGACCACCGACCGCAGCCGCTGTTCGATGAGATTCAGCCAGATGTACGCACGACCCGCCCGCTGCGCCCGCGTGCGGACCTCGCTCCAGGCCTCCGCGCCCCAGTCCAGCTCGGCGCCGGCCCGCGCGCTCCCGGTCGCCTGCGGGGCCAGCGACACCGCCCCGGCCGGCACTCCTGCGGGTGTCGCCCCTGCGGCGTCCGCTGGGCCGCCCTCGTGACCGTTGTCACCAGGGGGCAGCTCCAGACCTCCCGAGCTCACCCGTGCACCGCCTTCTGCGTCTGGACGCCCGTCTCCAGTGATCACGGAAGGGTACTCCGCGCGCGCGACCCGGTGCAGCCCGATGGCCCTTACAGCGACCGCCCGTTGACCCATTATCCGATGCCCGGACAGTCGGCCGAGCAGCAAATCAGCTCTGCGGGTCACCCGGAGGGACCAACCCAAGTTCACGCGTGAGAGCCCTCTTTCGGGGAAGATCTGGCAGTGACGTGGTCCAGCCGGATCAGCCGGAGCATGATGGGAAGAGTCGTTATCTATGCAGGTCTGGCCGGGACAGGCGTATCCGCTCGGTGCCACTTACGACGGCGCCGGCACCAACTTCGCGGTCTACTCCGAGGCCGCCCGCCGCATCGAGCTGTGCCTCCTCCACGACGACGGCTCGGAGACCGCCGTGGAGCTGCGCGAGACGGACGCCTTCGTCCGGCACGCGTACCTGCCCGGCGTCATGCCGGGCCAGCGCTACGGGTTCCGCGTCCACGGCGCGTACGCCCCGGAGCGCGGCAAGCGCTGCAACGCGGCGAAGCTCCTGCTGGACCCGTACGCGCGGGCGATCAGCGGCAGCGTGGACTGGGCCGAGGCGGTGTACGGCTACCACTTCGGCCGGCCCGACTCCCGCAACGACCTGGACTCGGCCCCGCACACCATGAGCTCGGTCGTGGTGAACCCGTACTTCGACTGGGCCAATGACCGGCCGCCGCGCCACGAGTACCACCACACGGTGCTCTACGAGGCCCACGTCAAGGGTCTGACGATGAGGCATCCGGACCTCCCCGAGGAGCTGCGCGGCACGTACGGGGCGCTCGCGCACCCGGCGGTCATCGGGCACCTGGCCAAGCTCGGGGTGACGGCGCTGGAGCTGATGCCGGTGCACCAGTTCGTCAACGACCACCGGCTGGTCAACGACGGACTGAGCAACTACTGGGGCTACAACACCATCGGCTTCTTCGCCCCGCACAACGGCTACGCCTCGGGTGACCGCGGCCAGCAGGTGCTGGAGTTCAAGTCGGCGGTCCGGGCGCTGCACGAGGCCGGGATCGAGGTGATCCTCGACGTGGTCTACAACCACACCGCCGAGGGGAACCACCTGGGCCCGACGCTGTCCTTCCGCGGGCTGGACAACGCCTCGTACTACCGGCTGGCGGACGACCCCCGGCACTACATGGACACCACCGGGACCGGGAACTCGCTCCTGATGCGCTCCCCCCACGTGCTCCAGCTGATCATGGACTCGCTGCGCTACTGGGTCACCGAGATGCACGTGGACGGCTTCCGCTTCGACCTGGCGGCGACGCTGGCGCGCCAGTTCCACGAGGTGGACCGGCTGTCGTCGTTCTTCGACCTGGTCCAGCAGGATCCGGTGGTCAGCCAGGTGAAGCTGATCGCCGAGCCCTGGGACCTGGGCGAGGGCGGCTACCAGGTGGGCAACTTCCCGCCGCTGTGGACCGAGTGGAACGGCAAGTACCGCGACACCGTACGGGACTTGTGGCGCGGGCAGCCGCGCACGCTGGCGGAGTTCGCGGGGCGGCTGACGGGCTCCTCGGACCTCTACCAGGACGACGGGCGGCGGCCGCTGGCCTCCATCAACTTCACCACCTGCCATGACGGTTTCACCCTGAACGACCTGGTCTCCTACAACGAGAAGCACAACGAGGCCAACCGGGAGGGCAACCGGGACGGCGAGACCCACAACCGCTCGTGGAACTGCGGGGTGGAGGGACCGACCGAGGACCCGGAGGTCCTGGAGCTGCGCGAGCGCCAGATGCGCAACTTCACGGCGACGCTCATGCTGTCGCAGGGCGTGCCGATGCTCAGCCACGGCGACGAGTTCGCGCGCTCGCAGGACGGCAACAACAACGCGTACTGCCAGGACAACGAGCTGTCCTGGGTGCGCTGGCCGGAGCCGGGCAAACCGGCACCCGCGCTGCTGGAGTTCACCCGGCGGATGGTGTGGCTGCGCCGTGACCACCCGGTCTTCCGGAGGCGGCGGTTCTTCCACGGGCGGCCGGTGGAGGGCACGCACGACGAGCTCTCCGACATCGCCTGGTTCACCCCGCACGGCGAGGAGATGCGGGCCCGCGACTGGCAGGCGCAGCACGCGCGGGCGCTGACGGTGTTCCTGAACGGGGAGGCGATCTCCGAGCCGGGCAGCCGCGGGGAGCGGATCACCGACGACTCGTTCCTGCTGATGTTCAACGCGGGCGCCGACCCCCAGGACTTCACCGTTCCGGCGGGGCACGGGGCGCAGTGGCGCCTGGTGGTGGACACCGCCCGTCCGGACGTGCTGCCACCCGGCACGGGGCCGCAGTATGCGGCCGGGGACCGGGTGGCGCTGGCGGGACGGTGCCTGGTGCTGCTTCAGCGCCCGGCGTAGGCGCCGTTCCCGTCGACGGCGGGGGCCTTCCCGGGCTCCGCGGACCTCGCGGGCTCCCCGGCCTCGCCAGCCTCCCCCGTCTCCCCCGTCTCGCCGGTCGCCCCGTCGGCCGCGGCGGCGGTCTGCCGCACGGGTACGGGCGCCTCGGCGCGGGCGCCGGCGGACGGCACGCGGGTCACGAGGGCGAGGCTCAGGGCCAGCGCGGCCGCCCCCACGGCCACGGAGAAGGCTCCGGCGGGCCCGTACCACTCGGCGAGCCGCCCGGAGACGGCGAGCGCGACGGCCTGGCCTGCGACCAGCGAGCTGGCGGCGAAGGCCATCGCCTCGGCGAGCCGGGCCGGTTCCACGACGCGCTCGGTGAGCGCGAAGGCGGTGATCAGGTGCGGTGCGTAGGCCGCCCCGAGCACGGTGACGACCGCGTACAGCGGCCACAGAGCGTCGGTCGCCAGCAGCGGCACGGACAGGAGCAGCGCGGCACCCGTGGCGGCCCGCCAGCGCAGCCGCAGCCCGAAGCGGGCGGGCAGCGCGCCGAGTGCGAGGCCCACGGCGGCACTGACGACGCCCATGGCCGCATACACGATCCCGGCCTGGCCGGGGACGCCCAACCGCGCGGTGAGCGAGGCGATTCCGGCCTGGCAGGCTCCGAACATCGCGCTCTGGAGGGCGAGCGAGCCGCGGACGGCGTGGACCACGCGCGGCTGCCCGACACGGTTCCCCTTCACGCGTGCCCGCGCGCGCCGCCGGTCCCCCGGACCCCGTCCGGGGGTGCCCCCGGCGACGGCGGCGGTCGGGTGCAGCGCGTAGGCGGTACCGAAGACGGCGACGAGTCCGGCCGCGCCGCCGAGGGCGACGGCAGGGTGCGCGACGAGCGCGGCGAGGCCCACGACGGCGGGTCCGAGGACGAACGAGACCTCGTCCAGGGTGCCTTCGAGCGAGTGAACGGCGCCCACCACGCCCTCGTCGGACCCGGCGCGGTGCGCCAGGGCCACGGAGCGGGTCCGGGCTAGCGGCCCGATCAGCGGTACGGAGGCGCCGGTGACGGCGCCGATCGCGGCGAGCGGGACGGTGTCGAGGCGTCCCAGGGCGCCGGCGACGAGGGCGGCGGTCGCGACGGCGTTGACGGCCGCCGCGCCGAGCACGACCGGCCGCTGCCCGTGGCGGTCGGCGAGCCGGCCCAGGACGGGGCCGAAGACCACCTGTCCGGCGGAGAGGGTGCCGCCGACGATGCCGGCGGTGGCGAGGGAGCCGCTGGTCTGGACGACCAGCAGGACGCTTCCGAACTGGGACATCGCGACGGGCAGTCGGGCGAGGAAGGAGACGAGCGGGAGTAGGGGCCCGGTCAGGGCTATGACTCTTCGATAGGTGTTGACGGTTCCAGCCACTCGAGCAACGCTAACCAGGTGCGGTCACCCGGATGCATGGGGTAATGGCACGGAATCCGGCAGGCTGGGTACGTACGTTCTCATGAGCCAGCCGCAGTCAAGCATCCCAGCGGAATCTGATGTTCCGACACCTGTCACTCCGGCGTCGACCTACCGTCTCCAATTGCGTCCGGAGTTCCCCTTCGCGGCGGCAGAGGCGGCCGTGCCGCACTTCGCCTCGCTCGGCGTGTCACACCTGCACCTGTCCCCCGTGCTGGAGGCGGTGCCCGGCTCGGCGCACGGGTACGACGTCACCGACCACTCCCGGGTCCGCGAGGAGCTGGGCGGCGAGAGCGGGCTGCGCTCGCTCGGCGCGGCCGCCCGGGCGCACGGAATGGGCCTGGTGCTCGACATCGTGCCCAATCACATGGCGGTGCCCGCGCCCCTGCGGCTGAACCGGCCGCTGTGGGAGGTCCTGCGGGACGGGCCACGGTCGCCGTTCGCGCGCTGGTTCGACATCGACTGGGAGGCGGGCGGCGGCCAGGTGCTGCTGCCGGTGCTCGCCGGGCCCGTGGAGTCCTGCGACCTGCGGGCCGACGGCGAGGTGTTGCGCTACGGGGAGCAGGAGTTCCCGCTGCGGGAGGGCACCGCGGGGCTCGGGCTGCCCGAACTGCTGGCCGCGCAGTGGTACCGGCCGGCCTGGTGGCGGGAGGCCCGGACGCACCTCAACTACCGGCGTTTCTTCACCATTTCGGATCTGATCGGGGTTCGGGTGGAGGACCCGGAGGTCTTCACCGCCACCCATGCGAAGGTGCTGGAGCTGGTCCGGGACGGGGTGGCCGAGGGGCTGCGGATCGACCACGTGGACGGACTGGCGGACCCGGAGGGGTACCTGCGGCGGCTGCGCGCGGCGGCGGGACCGCACTGCTGGGTGGTGGTGGAGAAGATCCTGGCCCGCCACGAGCGGCTGCCGCCCGCGTGGCCGGTGGCGGGGACCACCGGGTACGACGCGCTCTACCGGGTGGACGGGGTGTTCACCGACCCGGCGGGCGCCACCGAACTGGCCCGGCGCTACGAGGAGTCGACGGGATCCCCGGAGTGGGCGCGGACGGCGGAGGCATGCGCGCGGGAGGTGCTGACCGGTGACCTGGCCGCCGAGCTGGCCACGCTGGAGCGGCAGGCTGGCCCGGAACGAGCGCCCGCGGTACGGGAGTTGCTGATCGCCTATCCGGTCTACCGGCCGTATCCCGGCGATGACGGGCCCGATCCGCGGGCCCTGGAGCGGGCGGCCGCGGCGGCCGGGCCGGCCGCGGTGGCCGGCGTACGGGAGCTGCTGCTGCGCGATCCCGCCTTCGCGGCCCGCTTCGCCCAGACCTCGGCCGCGCTGCGCGCCAAGTCCCTGGAGGACCGGGCCTTCTACCGGTACGCGCCCCTGCTGTCCGCCACCGAGGTCGGCGGGGACCCGGGGCGGCCGGCGGTGCCGGCCGAGGAGTTCCACGCGTACTGCGCACGCCTGGACCGGGACTGGCCCAGGTCCGGGACGGTTCTGTCCACGCACGACACCAAGCGCAGTGCGGACGTCCGGGCCCGGATCTCGGTGCTGTCGCAGGCGCCGGGGCCGATGGACGGGGTCGGTGGCCCGGATCCCCGGCTGGCGTGGACGGCCCGGCAGACCGCGCTGGGCCTCGGGGAGGTCCCGCAGGCCGCGCCCCGGCTGGCCGAGGCGCTGCTCAAGGGGGTCCGCGAGGCCGCCCTGCGCACCAGTTGGACGGACCGGGACGAGGGCTACGAGGCGAGCGTGGCCGGTTACGCCCCCGGTCCGCTCGACCTGCCGGCGGACCTCGCGGAGGCGGCCCGCGCCAATCTTCTGGGCATGACGCTGCTGCACCTGGCGATGCCCGGGGTCCCGGAGGTCTACCAGGGCGCCGAGACCGAGTTCCGGGCGCTGGTGGACCCGGACAACCGGCGCCCGGTGCGCTTCCCCCGGGAGGCACTGGCCCGGCTGGACGCGGGGTCCGCCCCGCACGGGCCGGCCGAGGAGAAGCTGGCGCTGACGGCCGCCCTGCTGCGGCTGCGCCGGGACCGGCCCGGGCTGTTCACCGGTTACGCCCCGCTGCCGGCCCGGGGCGCGGCGGCCGAGCACTGTCTGGCCTTCGCCCGCTCGCCCGGCCTGGTGGCGGTGGCCACCCGCCTCTCGCGCCGGCTGGCGGACTCGGGGGGCTGGCGCGGGACCGCCCTGCCGCTGCCACCGGGCCGGTGGACCCCGCTGCCGGGCCTGCCCGGCGGACGGGGGAAGGCGGACGGCAGCACATCAGGGAGCACGTACGGGCTCGTCTACGAGGGCGAGGCGGACCTGGCGGGTCTGCTGGCACTCTCGCCCGTGGGGGTCCTGCTGCGCGACGAGTAGGCCCTGTCGTCAAAGCAGCGCCTGGCCCGCGAAGGCCGCCGCCGCACCGGTCGGCGGGACCGGGAGAAGGCGTCCAGGGGCCGGTGCCGCGGCCGGTCGGCCGGGGAGAGCGGTGCGCAGCCCTTCCCCGAGGACGCCGGACGATGCGCCGGGGGACGGGTGCACGGGCAGGGCGGCGCGGGTGGAGGGACGGCGCGGTGGAGGGGCGGCGCGGTGAGAAGGGCACGGTGGAGGGACGGCGCGGGGCGGGGGTGGACGGGTGCCCGGGGTGCACCTGGCCGGGACGCCGGGCCGGGCTGGTGCGGCCCGCCACGTGTCCGCCCGCCCGACGCTGTCCGCGGCGGTGGGCGAGGGCCTCCTGACCCTGTCGGGCCGCGGCCTGTACCAGCAGTGGCCCCCGGGGCCGGCCGTCCGCGGCGGGGCCGCGCAAGGGCACCCGCGCTGTGGGCTCCGCCCCACACCCCCGCGCGCCGATCGCGGAGGAGCTGGAACGTGGCAGATACCGTCCGCCCGGCACGACGCGGCCCCGCCCGGGACACCTCCCAGCGGGGGCCGGGGAGGTCCCGGGCGCCGGGAGCCCCCTCGAACGGGGGCGAAGCCGCCGGCAGCGGCGCCACACGCTTCGAGCCCCTTCAGGGGCCCTCCCCGAAGGGAAGTACGGAGGCCGCGGAGCGGTAGGCGGTGGGCCCGGCGGGCATGGCATCCCTTGTGACCCTCATCCGTGACATGTGCTACCCGACACCGCGTGAACTCGCCCTGGCCGCCCGCGCACTCGCGGACGAAAACCCCCGCGAGGTACGGCTCCGGCAAGCCGGTACGTCGCGCGCCGGGCAGCCCCTCTGGCTGCTCTCCGTCGAAGCGGTCGGCCCTGCCGGGCCCGGCCGGAACGTCCTGGTCGTCGCCGGGGCCCACGCGAACGAGCCGGTCGGCGGCGCCACCGCCCTCTCCCTCGCCCGCCGCCTCCTGCACGAACCGGCCCCGCGGGCGGGCTGCGGCTGGCACTTCCTGCTCTGCGCCGACCCGGACGGCGCAGAACTGCACCGCACGCCCCGGCCGTACTCGCTCCTCGACTACCACCGCCACTTCTACCGGCCCCCCGGAACCGAACAGCCCGAATGGGCGCCGTCTTTACTGGCCCCGGACCGGCTGCCGCCCGAGACACTGACCCTCACCGCCCTCATCGACGAACTGCGGCCCGTGCTCCAGGCCTCCCTGCACGCCACCGACCTCGGCGGCTCCTGGGTCCAGCTCACCCGGGACGTACCCGGCCTGGCCGAGCCCTTCGCCAAATCGGCCGCCGGGCTGCGCATCCCGGTGGAGAACGGGGCCTCGGACGCCGCCGGCTGGCCCTCCCCCGGGCCCGGGATCTTCGTGATACCGCAGCCGGGGAGCGAGGCGGCCGGGGCTTTCCACCCCGAGGACACCCGGCTCAGCACCTGGTACCACGCCCACCGGTACGCCGGCACCACCGCGATCGTCGAAGTCCCCATGTGGGCCTCCGACCTGGTGGACGACCCCGCCCCGCACCCCGACCCGCGCCGCGCCCTGCGCATGCTGGCGGCACGGCTCGACGGCGACTCCGCGCTCGTCGCCGCCGTCCGTGAAGGGATCCCGCCCGGGCCTCCGCCGTACGGGGACCCGGGCGCGGCGCCCCTGCTGCGCGCGGTCGACTGGACGCTCGCGCTGATCCCCCGGATCACCGCCGAGTGGACCGGCCCCGCGGCTCCCACCGAGGCCACGGCGGCGTACATCGCCAGCATCGACGCCTTCGGGCGGCGCATGTCGCTGCGCGCCGCCGCGATGCTGCTGCGGGTGCTGCGCGCGCAGGGCCACCCGGCGGCGCCCGGACTGGACCGGCTCGTCACGGGTTGGTGCGAGGACTTCGCGGCCCGCTTCCAGGCCCGCTGGGTCCCGGTGGCCACCCAGGTGGAACACCAGTCCCGGACCGTCCTGGCCACGTACGCGTGCCTCACGGCGGCCGAGCGGGCCGCCTAGTACTCCAGCCGTAGATCCTGGTCTCCGGGCTGGACGGGCTGGACGGGCAGCGTGCTGAACAGATGCCGGATCCCGTTGCAGGTCGACGGGATCAACCCGTCCGGGAACGGATGGCCGGCCTGTTCGTGTGCGGCGGTGACGACGAGGACATCGTGCGCGAGCATCGCGAAGGTGACCCACCGGTGCCCGGACGTCCACCGCCGCACCTGCTGTTCGTCAAGTCCGGCCAGGCGTTGCCGCTCACCGCACGGGCCCCGGTCTGCGTTGCTGAAGCGGCTCGGGCATCACGCGATCTCGAGGGCGCCGGACACCGCGGTGGTGTGGACAGGTACGGGTACGGTCACGTGCAGGGCCCCTCCCCGCGGTAAAGACTTAGGCCGACGCATCCGACGACATCAGCTTCTCCAGTTTGTTGAGGCTCTGGGTCCAGCCTTCCTCGTGAAGAGCGCGGCGCCGCTCCGTGGCGAAGTCGCCCTGGGCGACGACCAGAGCAGCCGAGTTACCGCCGATATCGCGAAGGGACAGTGTCACCGTCGTCTCCCGGTCCTCGGGGTCGGGGTCCTCCCACCGGAAGGTGTACGACAAGCGTTCCGGAGGCTCGACCTCAAGGAATTCCCCCACCAGGTAGAACAGATCGCCTTCCGGAGGCTGCATCGCGATCCGATAGCCCCCTCCTGGCCGAAGATCACTTTCCACACTCGGGGTGGCGAACCCGTCAGGGCCCCACCACTTGGCCAGTTCCTGCGGTTCGGTCAGGGCTCGGAACACAACCGGCCGCGGTGCGCGAAGAACACACCGCACGTGCAGTCTCAGCCCGCCATCACGCGTCATCACGAACCTCCTCGAGCGAAGGCATCGAGATTGACCACCACATCCATCCTAGTGCTCCACCCGTGGCCCGCGATCTCACTGGTCAGGGGCGGTGTGAGGACGGGTGGGACCACCGGTGATCACCGCGTGTCGTGTGGACGAACGAAGATCGAGCAGCGGCCGCGGGCCATGGCGGAGACCCTGCTCGCCGGCTGGACGTGCTCGATGCCGCGATGGCCGGGTCGCGGGCCGTTTCGCGCGGATCGAACCGCGACGCCACGCACGGTCTCTCGTCCTGGGACTGCTGTCGAACCTGCCACGGAAGAACTGCTGGACGATCGCCGAGCATTCCGACACGCCACGCCTGACGGCGGCCGAGCCCGCGGGCCGCGGGCGTCCCCGGCGGGGTAGAGGCAGGCATGTGGAGGTGGTGCCGGGCGTCCCGGAAGGCGAACTCGGCCGATTTCAGGCGGCGTATCCGGCGATCGCGCCGTCCGGGACCCGGCGAGCAGCACCCGCATCCGGGACCCCGCGGCGAAGAGCTGCGGCCCGAGCCGCTCGGTGAGACCGGGCGGCCGCGGGGCCGATTTCCCCGACGCGACGTGCTCGTGGATGAGTTCGACCAGGCGGGGCAGGTCCCCGGCGCAGGCGCGTCGCGCGACCAGTGCGCGTGGGGTGCCGTGTTCGGTTCGCTGTCCGGCGCGCTGTCCGGCGCCGTGGTCCATGCCCGCCGTCCTGGCCACGGGGCGGCACGCCGGCGGTCCCCGTTCGCCCCTCAGCCTTCAGCCCGCAGCCCTCGGCCCTCGGCCCTCGGCCCTCCTCAGCTCGACGAGAGCCGGAAGGTCATCTTTCCGAAGCTCACCTGGTCGCCGTCCCGGACCACCGCGGAGCCCGTCACCCGACGCCCGTTGACCGTGGTGCCGTTGGTGGAGCCGAGGTCCTTGAGCACCCACATCCCGCCCTGCAGGCTGAGTTCCGCGTGCGCGCGCGAGACGGTCTCGTGGCTGAGCCGCAGCCCGTTGCCGGGGTCCCGGCCGATCCGCAGGGCCGCCGCGCTCGGGTGCGGCAGCAGCAGCTTGGGCAGCTTCTCGGCGGCCCAGGCGCGCCGGACGCCGACCGAGACGGCGGAGACCCGCCCGACCCAGCCGAACAGCCGACGGGTCCACGGACTCGTCGCTTCCTCGCGGACCTGGAGGTCTGCGGTGAGGACGGCCAGGTCCTCGGAGCGGCGGGCGACCAGGGCGAGTTCCATCCGGCGCAGGAACGTGTCGTGGGACAGCTTTCCGAGGGCGGCGCCCTCTCGCAGCTGGCCCAGCGCCCGGTCGCGCTCGGCGTCGGACAGCCGCGGCGCGGGGAAGGATGGGAACTCAAAACTCGACGTCACAGGGTGATTGTCGGCCCGGCGGGGCCGGAGTGTCCAGAACTCCCCCGCCACGCCCGGAATGATGGGCAGGATACGCATGCTGGACACCGCCGGAGACGAGGGGAACGTCCGTGCAGTTCGAGGTGTGGGCACCACTGACGGGTCATGTCGCCATGCGACTCGACGGCGCGACGTACGACATGGCGCGCGATCCGGAGCGGGACGGCTGGTGGACCGCCCAGGCCCCGGCCGGCGACGGGAGCCGGTACGGGTTCCTGCTGGACGGCGATTCGGTCCCGCGCCCGGACCCGCGCGGCCGGCGGCTCCCGGACGGGCCCGACGGCCTGTCGGCGGTGGTCGACTTCGAAGCCCTCCCCGCGCCGGGGGCCGGGGCGGTGCGCACCCCGCTCCAGGACGCCGTCCTGTACGAGCTGCACATCGGCACCTTCACCCCCGAGGGCACCTTCGACGCCGCCGCCGCCCGGCTCGGGCACCTCACCGCCCTCGGCGTCACGCACGTGGAGCTGATGCCCGTCTGCTCCTTCCCCGGCCGGCACGGCTGGGGGTACGACGGGGTCGCCCCCTGGGCGGTGCACGAGCCGTACGGCGGTCCGGCCGGACTGGCCCGCTTCACGGCGGCCGCGCACGCCGCCGGGCTGGGGGTGGTGCTCGACGTGGTCCACAATCACCTCGGTCCCTCCGGCAACCACCTGCCCGCCTACGGCCCGTACTTCACCGACACCCACCACACCCCGTGGGGCGCGGCGGTGAACCTGGACGCGCCCGGCTCCGACGAGGTGCGCGCCTACCTCCTGGGCAGCGCGCTGGCCTGGCTGCGCGACTACGGGATCGACGGGCTGCGGCTGGACGCCGTACACGCGCTGGCCGACGGCCGCGCCCTGACCTTCCTGGAGGAACTGGCCGCGGCCGTGGACGAGCTGGCGGCCGAGAGCGGCCGGCCGCTGTTCCTGATCGCCGAGTCCGACCGGTGCGACCCGCGCAGCACCACCCCGCGCGCCGACGGGGGCCTGGGCCTGCACGCCCAGTGGAACGACGACTTCCACCACGCCCTGCACTGCGCGCTGACCGGCGAGTCCCAGGCGTACTACGCCGACTTCGCGGAAGCTCCGCTGGCCGCCCTCGCCAAGACCCTGACCCGGGCCTTCTTCCACGACGGGACCTGGTCGTCGTTCCGCGGCCGCACCCACGGCCGGCCGGTGGACCGGCGCCGGACCCCGGCCCACCGCTTCCTCGGCTACACCCAGACCCACGACCAGATCGGCAACCGGGCGCTCGGCGACCGGCTCGCCGCCTCGCTCTCCCCCGGGCTGCTGGCGTGCGCCGCGACGGTGGCGCTGACCGGGCCGTTCGTGCCGATGCTGTTCATGGGCGAGGAGTGGGGGGCGGGCACCCCGTGGCAGTACTTCACCGACCACCCCGACCCGGAGCTGGCCGAGGCCGTACGCAGCGGCCGGCGCCGGGAGTTCGCGGCGCACGGCTGGAAGGCCGAAGAGATCCCCGACCCGCAGGACCCGGCCACCCGGGAGCGCTCCTGCCTGGACTGGGCGGAGCCCGAACAGGCCGGCCACGCCCGCCTGCTGGCCTGGTACCGCACCCTGGTGACACTGCGCCGCACCCATCCGGACCTGCGCGATCCGGACCTCGCGGCCGTCCGGGTCGCCTACGACGAGGAGCGCCGCTGGCTCACCTTCCGGCGCGGCGACGTACGGGTGGCCGTGAACCTCTCCCCGGAGCCGGCCACGATCGCGCTCGGCCGCAACGGGGTGCGGGTGCTGGCCGCCTGGGAACCCCTGGAACACCCGGGCCCGGACGGGCGGATCCACCTGCCGGGCGAGTCGGCGGTCGTGCTGGGCCCGTAGGGCGTGCTCGACCCGTAGGGCGTGCTGGGCCCCGTAGGGCGCGCTCGGCGCTACTCGACGACCGCCAGCTCGCGCGGCGCGTGGTTGAAGCGCCGCGCGCCGTCCTGGGTGACGGTCACGATGTCCTCGATGCGCACGCCGAACCGGCCGGGCAGGTAGATGCCCGGCTCCACGGAGAAGCACATGCCGGGGACCAGCGGCTGTTCCTCGCCCTCGACCATGTACGGCGGCTCGTGGGTGGTGACGCCGATGCCGTGGCCGGTGCGGTGGATGAACCGGTCGCCGTAGCCGAACTCGGTGATCACCGCGCGGGCCGCACGGTCGACCTCCTGGCAGGAGACCCCGGGCCGGACCGCCGCCACGCCCGCCTGCTGTGCCTCGCGGACGATGTCGTGGACGCGCTGCTCCTCGGGGCTCGGTTCGCCCACGTGCACGGTGCGGGAGATGTCCGAGCCGTACCCGTGGCGCAGTCCGCCGAAGTCGAGGACCACCATGTCGCCGTGCTGGATGACCCGTTCGCCCGCCTCGTGGTGCGGGTTGGCCCCGTTGGGGCCGGAGCCGACGACCGTGAAGTCGACCTGGGAGTGGCCGTGCACGCGCAGCAGGGCGGCCAGTTCGGCGGCGACGTCGGTCTCCCGTCTCCGGGCGAAGGGCAGATGGAGGATCTGTGCGTAGGCGGCGTCGGCGGCCTCGCCGGCCGCGGCGAGGCGCTCCAGCTCCCGCTCGTCCTTCACGGCGCGCAGCATGGGCAGGGAGTCGGTGAGCGGGACGTAGGAGGTGGAGGGCAACTCGCGCTGCATTCCCAGGAGATGCAGGGCCCAGGTGTTGTCGCTCACCCCGAAGCGCCCGGCCGCGTCCAGCAGCGGGGCGGTCACCGTGTACGGGTTCTTCCCGTCGGTCCAGTCCCGCAGGGTCAGCGCGGCGGCGCCGGGGGCCTTGGCCGCGTCCGGGGCCTCCAGCGTGGGCACGACGAGCACGGGTTCCCGCCCGGCGGCCAGCACGAGCAGGGTGAGCCGCTCCGTCTCGGCGGTGGGGCGGTAGCCGGTGAGGTGCGTGAGGTCGGGCCCGGGGGCGATCAGCAGTCCGGCGAGGCCCGCGTCAGCGGCGCTCTCGGCGGCCGCGGCCATCCGGGCGGCGTAGTCGGCGGCGGTGAAGGGGGCGGGGCCGGCTGCGTTGTCCGTGTCATCGGTCATACGGCGGATCCTGCCGTGAGCCGCGCGGCGAGGGCAGCGGCCGCGCCGGTCGGGGCGCCGGGTGACAGCAGTTCCGTACGGTGCACCAGGCGGGGCGCGGACACCGGTACGGCGGCCCCCGCCGCCGCTGCGGCCGCTTCGGCGACGCGGCGCGGCAGCAGCACCAGGCCGTGCCCGGCGGCCGCGAGGGCGCACAGGGCGAGCACGTCGGTGCCGTCGTACCGGGCGCCGGTGCGGGCGGCGGTCAGCGGCAGGCCGACACCGGGGGCGTCGAGCCAGCGCGCGTCGGCGAGATCGTCCAGCCGGACGCCGGCCCGCCCGGCGAAGGGGTGCCCGTCGGGCAGCAGGACGGCCAGTTCCTCCTCGCCCACGCCCGTCACGGTGAGCGGGGCCACGTCGGGCAGTCGCAGCGGATCGCTGGGCGCGGCCGGACCGTCCACGAGGCCGAGGTCGCAGCCCCCGGTGGCGACGGCGGCGGGCACCTCGGCCGGGGGCAGCACCCGCAGCGTGACCCCGGTGGCGGGCAGGGCCGCGAGCAGCCGGGGGCCGACGGCGAGGGGGGACGCGGCGAGTGTGATCCGCCCGGGCGGCGCGGCGGCCAGCCGCAGGACGTCGGCCCGTGCGGCGTCGAGCCGCAGGAGCAGCGGTCCGGCGTGCTCCAGCAGGCGCGCCCCGGCCGGGGTGGGTGCCACGGGCCGGCGTGTGAACAGCTCGGTCCGCAGGTCCCCCTCCAGTGCGGCGATGTGCTGGGACACGGCGGACTGGGTGTAGCCGAGCTCGCGGGCGGCGGCGGAGAAGGAGGCGAGGCGGGCCACGGCGACGAAGGTGCGGAGCAGGTGCGGGTCCATGTGATCAGACTGCCATCAGGGCTGCTTATCGATCCAGCAGGAACAATCGTTGGCGCTGAAGTGGGGCGCGGGCCGAGGATGAACGGCATGACGACCGCACCGATCGCCCGGATCGCCCTCGTCGGCGACCGCTCCCCGCACGTGAAGTCCCACACGAGGATCCCGCTCCTCCTCGACGCCCTCGCCTCCCGGGACGGGCTCGTCCTCGACGCCTGCTGGATCCCCACCGGCGACGCCGCGGCCGAGGCCGCCGCCGGGACGCCGGCCCGCTTCGACGCGGTCTGGGTGCTGCCCGGCAGCCCGTACGCCAGCGAGGCCGGGGTGCTGGCCGCGATCCGGGTGGCCCGGGAGGAGGGCATCCCCTTCCTCGGGACCTGCGGCGGCTTCCAGCACGCCCTGCTGGAGTACGCCCGTACGGTCTGTGGGCGGGACGACGCCGCGCACGCCGAGAACGATCCCGGGGCCGCCGACCCGATGATCACACCGCTGGCCTGTTCGCTCGTCGGGCACGAGGGCCTCGTACGGGCCGAGCCGGGCTCGCTCGCCGAGGCCGCGCTGGGCGCGGAGCGGTCGATGGAGCGCTACCACTGCAATTACGGCCCCTCGCCGCAGCACCTGCCGGCGCTCGCCGCGCACGGAATGCGCTTCTCGGGCCACGACGAGGACGGGCAGGTGCGCATCGCCGAGCTGCCCGGCCACCCCTTCTTCCTCGCCACGCTCTTCCAGCCGGAGCTGTACGGGGACGGGACGCGGCCGCACCCGATCGTCCGGGCCTTCGCCGCGGCCGCCGTCGCGCACGCCGCCCGCCGCACGGACGGCGCCGCCGGCCGGCTCTCCGCCACCCTCGCCGCCACTCTCGCCGGCAGCCGGTCCGCCGGATAACGCGTCGCGGGACCACCCGTCTGATCGGCTATGCTGTGCTTGCACATCGAACGGGCGGTCCGCCGCCCTTCGTGGTGGGTGTAGCTCAGTTGGTAGAGCACCTGGTTGTGGTCCAGGTGGCCGCGGGTTCAAGTCCCGTCACTCACCCTTTCGGTCCCGTGGGGGGTACGAGGTTTTCCTCGTACCCCCCACGGGCTTTTGCGTGCCTCGGTCACAACGCGACGTCGGCAGAACCATCACACCGTCACCCGCGCCGGGGTCACGCCACGGTGTACTCCGTGTCACCGAAGTCGGCGACCACGCGCAGCCGCCCGCCGAGTGCCTCGACGTAGGACCGCAGGGTGGCGACCTCCGTTCGGTCGGCTTCACCGTTCTCGATGGCCGACACCCTGGGGGCCGAGACACCCATGGTCTGCGCCACGTCCTTCTGGGTCAGAGCCTGCTCCTGACGGATCTCGGCCAGCCGATAGGCCCGCACCTCGGCCATGAGCCGGTCCATGGCCGCCTGCTTCTCTTCCGGGGACCGCACCGGCAGGCCGGCAGCCGCCCGGCGCTCGCGCGCCCGGCGCTTGGCCTCCTCCCAACCGACAGCGCTCATTCGTACTCCCTGGTGTCCAGCTCGGCGATGTGCGCCTGGTAACGCTTCTCCGCGAGGGGGATGTTGACCTCGTACCACCGCTGCCAGTTTCCTGTTCTGTCTACCGCAACCAGCAACACCGCGCGGCGGACCGGATCGAACGCGAACAGGATCCGGATCTCGCTGCCGCCGGAAGATCCCGGCCGGAGTTCCTTCATGTGGTGCTGTTCCGCACCTTTGATCCGGTCGACCAGTGGTCGCCGAGTGTCGGCCCGATCATCGCGAGGGCGTCCACCGCGTCTTCCACCTGCTCGGCGCTGCGCCAGTCAGCCTCCGCCAGCGCCGCGAACCACTCCGCCACCTCGCTCACGAGGATCACTTCCCATTGAGCCGCGCCCGCGAAGTTAACGCAAGCGTTAACTTCGCGGGCGCCGGATCAGAGCCGTTCACCCGTACGGGAACGGGTCAGACGGTCTTGATCGCCGGGTCGGAGAGGCCCGGGGCGCCCGTCTCCACGTGGCCGGCGAACCGGCGCAGGAAGGTGGCGTCGGTGTCGGAGACGACCTTGACGTCGTACCAGCGGCCCGTCGTGCGCAGGTCCACCGTGCGGGAGACCGTGGAGCCGGGGGTGACCCGGAAGGTCTGGGGCGCGCCGCCGTAGGCGTTGGTGACCGTGAGGTCGACCGCGGCCGGGCCGGGGTTGGTCAGGGTGAGGGCCAGGTTGCCGGTGGCGTCCACGTGGCGGGCCGTGACCTCGGGGCCGGCCTTCTTCGCCGGGCCCTTCCAGGTGCGCAGGAAGCCGTTCGGGCCCCACACCGTGAGGTTGATCTGGTTGCCGGTGGAGCTGCTGGTGCTCCAGGTGTCCGAGAGGGTCTTGCCCGCCTCGACCGTGTAGGGCCAGGGGCCGTCCGTGCGGTTGCCCGAGGTGCTGTGGAAGTGGGCGCCGAGGGCGGGACCGGCAGCGAAGGTCAGGGTGAACTTGCCGGTGGAGACGGTGGCCTTGCCGTCCACGTACGGGCTGTAGCCCAGGGCGCGGGTCGGCTTGGAGCCGGCCTCCTGCTTGGGCAGGGTGCCCGTGGCCGGCGGCACCGGGTGGTAGGACGGGTGGGCGTTGTGGTCCGGCGGGACGTAGCCCGCGGTGGACGGCAGGGCCGCGGGGGTCGCGTCCGCCTGGCTGAAGTCGAAGGCCGAGGTCAGGTCTCCGCAGACGGCGCGGCGCCACGGGGAGATGTTGGGCTCCTGCACGCCGAAGCGCTTCTCCATGAAGCGGATCACCGAGGTGTGGTCGAAGGTCTCGGAACAGACGTAGCCGCCCTTGCTCCACGGGGAGACCACGATCATCGGGACGCGCGGGCCCAGGCCGTAGGGCCCGGCCGTGTAACCGCCGCCCCCGGAGTACAGGTCCTCGGACACGTCCGCCGTGGACAGGCCCCAGGCCGAGGAGGCGGGCGGGTACGGCGGGACGACGTGGTCGAAGAAGCCGTCGTTCTCGTCGTAGGTGATGAACAGGGCCGTCTTGGCCCATACCGCCGGGTTCGCGGTCAGCGCGTCCAGGACCTGCGAGATGTACCAGGCGCCGAAGTTCACCGGCCAGTTCGGGTGCTCACTGAAGGCCTCGGGGGCGGCTATCCAGGAGACCTGGGGCAGGGTGCCGCTCGTCACGTCGGCGCGCAGCCGGTCGAAGTAACCGTCGCCCGCCTTGACGTCGGTGCCCGTGCGGGCCTTCTCGTACAGGGCGCTGCCGGGCTGGGCGCCCCGGTAGCTGTTGAAGTACAGCAGCGAGTTGTCGCCGTAGTTGCCGCGGAAGGCGTCGCTGATCCAGCCCCACGAGCCGGCCGCGTTCAGGCCGTCGCCGATGTCCTGGTAGACCTTCCACGAGATGCCGGCCGACTCCAGGCGCTCGGGGTACGTCTTCCAGCCGTACCCGGCCTCCTGGTTGCCGAGGACCGGTCCGCCGCCCGCTCCGTCGTTGCCCGTGTAGCCGGTCCACATGTAGTAGCGGTTCGGGTCGGTGGCTCCGATGAAGGAGCAGTGGTAGGCGTCGCACACGGTGAAGGCGTCGGCGAGGGCGTAGTGGAACGGGATGTCGTCCCGGGTCATGTACGACATGGTGGTGGCCGTCTTGGCCGGCACCCACTTGTCGTACTTGCCGTTGTCATAGGCCCGGTGGCCGCCGGCCCAGTCGTGGTTCAGGCCCTCGACGAACTGCATCCCCAGGTCGTCGACCTGCGGGTTGAAGGGGAGGACGTCCTTCGTCCCGTCGGACTGGAAGAAGACGGACTTGCCGTTGTCCTGGAGGACCGGCCGCGGGTCGCCGAAGCCCCGTACGCCCTTCATCGCGCCGAAGTACTGGTCGAAGGAGCGGTTCTCCTGCATGAGGACGACGACGTGTTCGATGTCCTGGATCGTGCCGGTGCTTCCCTGGGCCGGGATGGCCGCGGCCCGCGCGATGCTCTCGTTCAGCATCGCGGCGGCGGCCGTGCCGCCTGCGATCTGCAGGAACCTGCGGCGGTTGAGTTCTGCCATGGCGTGACGACCTCTGCGGGTGACGGGGAGGGGAGTCGAGGGGTGCCCCAAGGACAGCGGCCCCGGGGTACCGGACGGAGATCCTTGTCCGACACCAGGCCGTACAGCCGGAGAACGGAAGGGTCGCCGGCCACCGTCCCGCGCGTCCGGCGAAGACGGTAGGGGATCCGCTCGCCGCGCAACAGCCCCCGGAAGCAGCGCACTTCGAGGTCGGCGCGCCGAGAGGGTACTCATTGCGGCCTGTGCGCCGATCTGAGCATCCGTACTCAGGCCCGGGAGGGACCGGCTTGTCATCGTGTGGGCATGTCCTTTCAGCCAAGTGACCCGCGGCCGCGCGCCGGGATAACCGCCGTCGGCAGCCTGTTGCCCGAGGAGATCGTCTCCTCGCGATCCCTTCAGCGGGAGGTGGCCCGGCGCACCGGCCTCGCCCTGCCGCCGACCCTGCTGACCCAGGCCACCGGGATCGTCTCCCGCCGCGTCGCGGGCGAGGGGGTGTACGCCTCCACGCTCGCCGTGGGCGCCGCCCGCCGGGCCCTGGACGCCGCCGGCCTGTGCCCCCTGGACATCGACCTGCTGGTCTTCGCCTCCGCCTCCCGCGACATGGTGGAGCCCGCCACCGCCCACATCGTGCAGGCGGAGCTGGGCTCGCGGGCCCACGCGGTGGACGTCACCAACGCCTGCAACAGCTTCGTGAACGGGATCGACCTCGCCCGGTCGACGGTCCTGGCCGGGCGGGCCCGGCGGGCCCTGGTGGTGACCGGGGAGACGCCGAGCCGGGCGGTGCGCAAGGATCCCGCCGACTTCGCCGAGTTCCGCAGCGGCTTCGCCGGCTACACCTTCGGCGACGCGGGGGCGGCCGTGGTCGTGGAGGCCGTGGAGCGGGGCGGGATCCTCGACGTGGACACCGAGACCCACTCGGAGCACTGGGAGGTCGGGGGCATCCCGGGCGGCGGCTCCCGGCACCCGCGCGGCGACGAGCACACCTACTTCCGCGGCGACGGGCACGAATTGCGCCGCGTCTTCGAGAAGGTGGGCACCGCCGTCATCGACCGGACGCTGCACCGGACCGGGATGGACTGGGACGGCTTCGCCAAGGTGCTCGTGCACCAGGTGACGGTGCCGTACCTGGAGCGGTTCGCGGAGCTGACCGGGGTGCCGGCCGGGAAGCTGGTGGTGACGGTGCCCGAGCTCGGCAACATCGCGAGTGCGAGCATCGGGGTCCAGCTGGACCGGGTGTTCGCGGAACTCGCCACCGGGGACCGGGTGCTGTTCGTGGGTCTCGGCGGCGGCATCAGCATCATGACGATGGTCTGGGAGAAGTCGTGAACGCCCCGATGTGGGTGGTCGTGCCCGCGCACGAGGAGGAGGCGCGCCTCGCCCAGACCCTGCGGGCCCTCGCCGCGCAGCGGGACCGGGACTTCACCCTGCTGGTCGTCGACAACGCCTCGGCGGACCGGACGGGCGCCATCGCCCGGGAGTTCGCGGCGGGCGCGCCGTTCCCGGTGGAGGTGATCGAGGAGCCGCAGAAGGGGGTCGGCTCCGCCGTGGACACCGGTTTCCGGTACGCGATCGGCCGCGGCGCGGCCCTGCTCGCCCGCACGGACGCCGACTGCCTGCCCCGCCCCGGCTGGACCCGCGCCGCACGGACCGCCCTCACCCGGAGCCCCGGGCTGGTGTGCGGGCGGATCACCGCCCGGCGCGACGAGCACGGCCCGCCGGGCCGGGCCGGTTTCGCCCTGCTCGTGGCGCTCGCCGCGCTGTTCGGGCGGCTGCGGCCCGGGCACGCGCGCCGCAACGGCTTCCGGGCCCCGTACCGCATGCACGCCGGGAACAACATGGCCATCACCGCCGAGCTGTACCTGGCGGTCGGCGGCATGCCCCGGCGCCCCTCGCCCACCGACCGGCTCTTCCTCAACGCCGTACGCCGTCACACCGACCGGATCGTCCACTGCCGCCGGATGGTCGTGGAGAACTCCACGCGGCGCCTGCGGGCCTACGGGATCGCGGGCACGGCCCGCTGGTACCTCGACCAGGGAAGCGGCGGCCACGGAACGGATCCCCGCTGATGCTCGACCGTCTCGACCACGCGCTGCGCGACCGCCCGGAGCGGCCCGCCGTGCTCACCTCCACCCGTACGGGCACGTCCCGGGTCCGGGCCACCCGCGGCGAACTCGCCGAGCTGTCCGACGCGTTCGCCGCCGCCCTGCACGCGCGCGGGCTGCGCGCCGGGGACACCGTGGGCGTCGCCGTACGGCCCGGGCCGCGGGCCCTGGCCGTGCTGCTCGCCCTGTGGCGGCTGGGCCTGCGCGGCGCCGTGCTCGACCCGGGCGCGGGACCCGACGTGCTGCGCGCCCGGCTCGCCCTGGCCCGGCCCGCTCTGGTGCTGGCCGACGCGGCCGCTCAGGCGGTGGCGGGCTGGGCCCGGCCGCTGGCCCGCCGGACGGGGCTCGCGCTGCCGGACCTGGCCGCGCTGGGCCCGGTGGCCACCGTCGGCCGCCGGCTGCCGGGCTGCGCGCCCGCGCTGGACCTGGCGGCGCCCCGGGCGGGTGTGCCCGTCGCCCGGGACCACGACGGCGACGCGGTGATCGTGTTCACTTCCGGGACCACCTCCCGGCCGCGCGCCGTGGTCCACACCCGGTCGAGCCTGGCCGCCGGGATGGCCACGGTCGGCGCCCTGTTCGACGCGGCCCCGGACCGGCCCGTGCTCGGCGGCACCTTCTTCGTCCTGGTCCCCTCCCTCACGCGCGGCGCCCCCGTCGCCCTCCCGGCCCGCGACCCCCGGGTGCTGGCGCGCCAACTGGACCGGCTGCGGCCCCAGGACACCTACCTGACCCCGCCCGCCCTCCGGGACGCGCTGGGTGCGGGCGCCCGCTTCCACGGCCGAGTCTGGACCGGCTCCGCCCCGGCCGGGGCCGGGCTGCTGGAGCGGGTGCGGGCGGCGGGCGCGGCGCAGGCCTGGGGGGTGTACGCGCTCACCGAACTGTTCCCGGCCGCCGCGGTCGAGGCGCGGGAGAAGTCCGCCTTCGACGGCGCGGGTGACCTGGTCGGCGCCCCGCTGCCCGGCGTCACCGCCAAACCCGACGCGGACGGGCAGCTCCTGCTGTCCGGGTCCGCCGCCCGCCACCGCTACCTGGGCGAGGAGCCCGACGCGTGGGTGCGTACGGGCGACCGGGCGCGGCTGGACGGCGCGGGCCGGATCGTCCTCGAAGGCAGGGCCAAGGACATGGTGCTGCGCCGGGCGGAGAACATCTATCCGGGGCTGTACGAACCCTCCCTGCATGTACCGGGGGTGGAGCTGGCGCTGCTCGTCGGGATCCCGGCGGGCGAGGGGGACGAACGGCTCGTCGCCGTCGTGCAGCCGGGGCGCGGGGTGCGCGAGCCCGCCCTGCGCGCCGCGCTGGCGGCGCCGCTGCGACGGATGGGCACGGCCCGTCCCGACGCGCTGCTGTTCGCCCGGATCCCGTTGTCGGGGCGCTCGCGCAAACCGGACCGGGCGGCGACGGCGGCCCTGGCGGCCCGACGCCTGGGAGGGTCGGCATGAGGGCACAAGCACAAGCACAGGCACAGGCACAGGCACAGGCACGGGCACGGACACGGGCCCGCCGGCGCGACCGGCGGGTCTATCTGGGCGCGCATCCGCTGCTGTTCGCCCTGCTCGCCGCCACGCGCGGGCGGGGCGTGCGCCGGCTGGGGCGGACACTGCTGGTGCACGACGCGGACGCCTACCGCCAGGCGCTGACCCGGCTCCCCCTCGACCGTACGGCGGCGGGGACGACGGGCGGTGCCGCGCGCTCCGCGCTGCGGGGCGGTGAGGGCGTGCTGTTCGATCAGGAGGGCGGGGAGCACCGGGCCGGGCGGCGCGGTCTCTCGGGCGGGCTCGGGGCCGAGGGGGTGGAGGAACTGCGTTCCGTGTGGCGGCCGTTGCTCGTACGCCGCCTCGCGCCGCTCGCGCGCGGCGCCGAGGTGGACCTCGTCGGGCTGGCGCGGGAGCTGGCCGGCTCGGTGGTGTGCGCCCTGCTGGGCTCCACCGCCGATCCGCGGGAACTGGCGGAGGCGGCAGGCGAGGCCGCGGCCGCCTCCGTACGCAGTCACCTGCCGGGCCCGCGCCGCCCGGGCGCCGAGGCGGAGGCCGCCCGCTGCGCGGAACGGCTGCGCCGGCTGCTCGGCGCGGGGGACGAGGCGCTGGCCGCGATGGTGGCGGTGGCCGCCGTCAACACCACCGTCGCCGCGCTGCCCCGGGCGGTGGCGTGGTGCGCCGACGCGGACCTGTGGGACCAGGCCGCCGACGAGGCGCTGCGGCCGGTGCTGGCCGAGGAGCTGCTGCGGGTCACCGCGGCCTCGCCGCTGCTGCCCCGGGTGGCCGCGGCCGACGGGGCGGTCGGGGGCTGCCCGGTGCGCGGCGGCGACCGGCTGTTGCTGGTGGCCCGGCACGCGGCGCAGGCGCACCGGCGCGACCCGGACGCCCTGCGGCCGGCCGGTCCGGGTACCGCCCGGCTGGTGTTCGGGGCCGGACCCCACGCCTGTCCGGGGGCCCGGCTGGCCCACGTCCAGCTGGCCGATGTCCTCGGGGAGCTGGCCCCGTACCGGCCGGTGGTGACGCGGGCCTTGGTGGACCGGCGGGCCGCCCTGCCCGGCTGGCGTTCCCTGACCGTACGGGCGGGATCGTGATCGCGGTCACGGGCGCCAGCGGCTTCTGCGGCGGGCACGTCGCGCGCGCGGCAGCGGCGCGCGGGGAGCGGGTGGTGTGCCTGGGCCGCCGGCCGGGCCCGGTCGGCGAACACCGCTTCTGGGACGCCTCGTCGGGGACACCGGACCTGTCGGGCGTGGAGGTCGTGGTGCACTGCGCGGCGGCCGTGGGTGATCCGGCGCCCGGCTCGCGGGCCGAGGCGTCGATGCGCGCGGTCAACGTGGGCGGTACGCGGCGGCTGCTCGCGGCGGCGGGCGGGCGGCCGGTGGTGTGGGTGAGCAGTGCGAGCGTCTACGACCCGCGGCACGACCGGAGCCTGGTGGCCGAGGACCATCCGCGCGGCGGGCAGCTCAACGCGTACGGGCGGACCAAGGCGGCGGGCGAGGCCCTGGCGCTGGCCGCGGGCGCGGTGGTACTGCGGCCGCGGGCCGTCTACGGACCCGGGGACACCCAGCTGCTGCCGCGGCTGTTGTCCCGGGTCCGGGCCGGGACCCTGTTGCTGCCGGGGCCGGACGTCCGGCTGAGCCTCACGGCGGTGGAGAACCTCGCCGACGCCGCTCTGGCGGCGGCGCTGTGGCCCGAGGGGGCCTACAACGTGGCGGACGCCGAGCCGTACGGCCGCGACGAGGCCGTACGGGCGGTCCTGCGGGCCCACGGCGTGCGGGCCCGGATCCGGCACCTGCCGCTGGGGGCGGCCCGTGCGGCGGCCCGGTTCGCGGAGGCCCTGGCGAGCGCGGGCGCGAGCGCCGAACCGGCGCTGAGCCGCTACGCGGTGGACCAGCTGGCCCACTCGGTGGTCCTGGACACGGCCAGGGCCCGGTCCCGGGGCTGGACCGCGGGCCGCACCCTGGAGGACCACCTCCGCTCGGTGGCCGGGAACGGCCTCAGACGGTCGCCGGAACGCCCGTCTTGACGATGAGCAGGTCGAGCAGGGACAGCAAGGACCGGCGGACGTCGGAGCGGGAGCGGGCGTCGAGCATGAGGACGGGCGTGTTGGGGTCGCGCAGGTGCAGCGCGGCCCCGATCTCCTCGGCGGTGTAGTGCTGTTCGCCGTGGAAGCAGTTGGCGCCGACCACGAAGGGCAGTCCCCGGCTCTCGAAGAAGTCGACGGCCGGGAAGCTGCGGTCGAGGCGGCGCGTGTCGACGAGCACGATCGCGCCGAGCGCCCCGTTGAGGAGGTCGTCCCACATGAACCAGAAGCGTTCCTGGCCGGGCGTGCCGAACAGGTAGAGGACGACTCCGGCATCGGTGAGGGTGATCCGGCCGAAGTCCATCGCCACGGTGGTCACCGTCTTGGACTCGATGCCGTCGAGGTCGTCGACGCCGACACCTGCGGCCGTCAGCCGCTCCTCCGTACGCAACGGCTCGATCTCGGAGATCGTCTCCACCAGAGTCGTCTTGCCGACTCCGAAACCCCCGGCGATGAGGATCTTGACGGGGGCCGTTTCCGGAGGGGCGGGGGTGTCATATCCGGGCAAGGTTGTCCCTGATTCTCATGAGCAGGTGGACATTGGTGGTCTCGGCGCCCGCCAGGGGGGACCGGTGGTGGATCAGCCCGCGGTCCGCGAGTTCACCGAGCAGCAGCGTCATCGGGGTGAGCCTGATGTGCATCCGGGCCGCGATCTCGGCGACCGCCCGGCCGCCCGGCTCCCGGCACATGGCGAGGACGGCCTGCCACTCGGTGGGCAGGCCGCCCCAGGCGTCCTCGCCGGCCGCCGCCGTGATCGTGGTGTCCATGGTCAGGACGGCGTGCGGGGCGGCTGTACGGCCGTCGGTGAGGGCGTACAGCCGCGTCCGGCGGGGGCGGCCGGCGGGCTGCTGTGGCTCGTCCTCCGGCATTACGGCGTCGGCGCCTGGACCCGCTCGGGAGTGCCGAGCCACTCGCCGAGCGCCTGGGCCGTCCGTACGGCCTCGCCGCCCAGCTCGCCGAGGCGGGCCTTGCGGGAGGTCACCACGATGAGCGTGCTTCCCTCCCCGCAGCCGACGATGCACAGGTACCTGTCGTCCATCTCGATCAGCTGGCGGATGACCCGGCCGCCGTCGACCTCCCTGGATATCGCCTTCATCGTGGCCGCGATGCCGGAGGCCGCCGCGGCCATGCGCTCCGCCTGGGGCTGGTCGAGCAGGTAGGCGCTGAGCTTGATGCCGTCATTGGAGAGCAGCACGGCTCCCTGGATGCCGGCGATCCTGCTCAGGTTGTTGTCCAGGACGCTGTAGATCGCATCGTTGGATGTCGCAGTGTTTGTAGTCATGGCTGTTCCTGTCGGAGCTCTGCTTCCACTGTTCGGGTCCCCTGCTCGTAGTCCGCCCAGGCGTCGGCCACCTCTTCGGGTGTCTCCGTGTCCTGGCCGGCAACTGGTTCCGGTGCGCGTGGTGCGCGCAATTGTTCGGCGATGTGGGTCTGCGGAACCCGCTCGGGGAGTGCCGGGCGGGCGCCGCCGTCCCGGGCCGCGGGCGGGCCGTCCGTCCGCCGCTCGGGGGGCCTGCGGCTCGGCAGCCCGGATCCCGTGTGCAGGACCAGTTCGGGCTTGCGCTCCTCCGGCCTGCGTTCCTCTGCCTCGCGCTCCTCTGCCTCGCGCTCCCCGGCCTCGTGCTCCCCGGGAAGGCGCGGTGCGGGCAGGGGCGGTGCGGGCGCGGGCGGCGGCGATGCCGGCTTGCGCGGTGTCCCGCCCTCGGCCGGCACCAGCAGTTCCGCGGGAACGATCACCACGGCCGAGGTGCCCCCGTACACGGAGCGGCGCAATGTGACCGTGGCCTCGAGCTGGTCGGCGAGGTGGCCGACCACGAAGAGTCCCAGCCGGTGCGCGTTCTGCGCGAGGACGGAGAACGGCGGGGCCGAGTGCAGGCGCGCGTTCATCTCCTCGTAGCTCGCGGGGGTCACCCGCGGCCCGCGGTCCTCGATCTCGACCGACAGCCCGTCCGCCACCAGTTCGGCGCGGATGACCACCTTCGACCTCGGCGGGGAGAACCGGGTGGCGTTGTCCAGCAGTTCGGCCAGGAGGTGGCTGATCTGGCTGACCACCCGCGGTTCCACGCTCGCCTCGTCCAGGGCCTGCCGCTCGATGCGCCGGAAGTCCTCGACCTCGGCGGCCGCTTCGCGCAGCAGGTCGGCGACCCTCATCGGCTCGGTGTGCGGGTCGGGGACCTCTCCGCCCGCGAGGATGAGCAGGTTCTCGATCTGCCGGCGCATGCCCACGGTCAGCTGGTCGGACCGCATCAACTGGGCGAGCAGCGCCTCGTCGTGACCGAAGGTGTCCTGGAGCTCCTCGGTGAGGCTCAGCTGGCGGCTGACCAGGTTTCCGGTGCGCGAGGCGATGCCCGAGGCGAACATGCCGAAGCCGTGGCGTTCGGCGGCGAGCTGCCGGTGCCCGTCGACGGACACGGCGACGACGCGCGCGAACGCGTCGCTGATGCGGCCGACCTCGTCCTGTTCCCCGCGCACCGCCGGCAGCGCCCCGGAGTCGACGGGCTGCCCCCGCTGGAGCCGGGCCACGACCTCCGGCAGCGTGTCCTCGGCGACGGTCACCGTACGGTCGTGCAGGGAGCGCAGGCGGCGCAGGACCGAGCGCGTGGTGAGGACGACGACGGCCACGACGGCCATCAGGGCACCCGCGCTCACCGCGATCAGCCAGGCGACCTCGGTGTCCAGCTCAGCGGCCTTGGCCTCGCCGCGCGCCAGGACGGCCCGCCCCCGCTGGCCGTTGAGGACGCCCAGTTGGACGGCGAACTTCTCGTGCGCCGCCCGCCAGCCGGTGACCTCGGGGGGCAGCTTGACCCCGGACTCGATGTCCTTGTGGTCGGACACGATCGCGCTCTCGATGCGGATCTTGGTCTGCCACTCCGGCGAGGCCATGATCCCCAGGTAGAACTGCCGTTCGTCCGAGGGAAGGTAGGGGACGATCCAGGTGGCGTAGAGGTAGCGGTGGGCTCCGACCGCGCCGATGAACTCGTCGAAGTCCTCGGCGGTCAGTTCCCTGGAGGGCCCGGACAGCGCGATGGCCGTGTCCTCGCGGGCCACCATCTCGGAAGCCGAGAGCAGGGCGACGGCGGGACGGCTCAGTCGGGCGAGTTCGCCGTCGTCCGCGTGGCTGAACTCCTCCTGGTACAGGCGGATCGCCGCGTCGACGACTCCGCTGTAGTACCCGGTCGCGCTCGCCGCCGTGCCGTTACGGGCGTCTGCGCGCACCCGGTTCGCCGCCAGGCCGTCGAGCAGGTGGCTCACCTCCGCGACGCGATCGCTTTCGTGCCCGGCGCCCCGCGGATCGGTGGACAGCCGGCGGAACTCGGCCACGGCCCGGTCCGCCGCCGCGCGCCGGTCGCGCAGGTCCGTGTCGGGCACGGGTGTACCGGCCCACCGCGCGGCGGTCATCGTCCGCTCGGCCTGCATCTCGGTCACGAGCGTGTAGAGGGGTACCCCGATCCGCTCGCCGGCCGCCACATCGGCCCGCAGGTGCTGGGACTGGGCGAGCAAGCGCTGAGCGGTGACCGCCACTTGACTGGCCATCGCCGTGGTGGGGACCAGTGCCAGCAGGATGAGCAGCGTGCGCAGCCGCACGGTGCGCCGCCGAGGAGTCGTCGACTGCCCTGGTGCGCCTTCGGGTTCTATGGGAGACATCAGTCCTCGGGAGCGCGTTCGGGCTTCGACAGGGAATGCGAGGAAGCCGATCATAACCAGCCACCCCGCAGAAGCGGACGGCTGTCGCGCATAGCCGAAACGTGGTATCGGCTTTCCCCGTGCGCCGGCCGGAGACCGGATCGGAACCCAACCGCGATGTCTCCGACACCATGCCCGGGGGCAAGGGCCGGGAGAAGGGTCGGACATGGCAGTGACCCCGCCCGAGGGCAGGGTCACGTCCGGACACGGCTCGGGCGGCGTCAGCCCTCGGTCGGGGTCAGGCGCAGCGAGATGCTGTTGATGCAGTACCGCTGGTCCGTCGGCGTCGGGTAGCCCTCGCCCTCGAAGACGTGGCCCAGGTGGGAGCCGCACGCCGCGCAGCGCACCTCGGTGCGGACCATGCCGTGCGAGATGTCGGCGATCAGCTCGACGGCCTCGGTGTCCTTCGGGTCGAAGAAGGAGGGCCAGCCGCAGTGCGACTCGAACTTCTCCGAGGAGCGGAACAGCTCCGCCCCGCAGCCGCGACAGGAGTAGACGCCTTCCGTCTTGGTGTCCGTGTACTCACCGCGGAATGCCGGCTCGGTACCCGCGAGGCGCAGCACCTGGTACTCGGACGGGGTCAGCTCCGCCTGCCACTGCTCGTCCGTCTTCTCGACCTCGTACGCCATGACCTTCCCGCTCCCTCAGTTCGCCAGGCGGGCGAGGATCTGAGGCCCCAGATCCGTGACGTCGCCCGCGCCCATGGTGAGAACGAGATCACCGGGCTTGGCCATTCCCGCGATGACGTCGGCGACGGCCTCCTTGGAGTGCTCGGCGCTGACGTCGGCGCCCGCGGCCCGGGCGGCGGCGATGATCAGCTCGCTGGTGACGCCGGGGATCGGGTCCTCACGGGCCGGGTAGATGTCGAGGACGACCGAGGCGTCGGCCAGGGCCAAGGCCTGGCCCATCTCCTTGCCCAGCTCCTGGGTGCGGGAGAAGAGGTGGGGCTGGAAGACGACCAGGATGCGCGAGTCCCCGGCGGCGCCGCGGATGGCCTCCAGGTCCGCGGTCATCTCCGTGGGGTGGTGCGCGTAGGAGTCGATCACCTGGACGCCGGCCGCCTCGCCCTTGAGCTGGAGGCGGCGCTTGACCCCGGTGTACTTGCCGAGGGCGGAGGCGAGGTTGTGCGCCGGGATGCCGAGGGCGACGCCGGCGGCCAGTGCCGCGACGGCGTTGTGCGCGTAGTGGCGGCCGGGCACGGAGACGGTGAAGGTGAGCATCCGGCCGTCGAGGACGACCGTGACCTCGCTGGTCAGCCCGCGCGGGGTGATCTTCGTGATCCGGACGTCGGCCTCGGGCTCCTCGCCGTACGTGACGACGTTCAGGCCCTCCCGGCCGGCGACGCGGCGGGCGATCTCGGCCGCGCCCTCCTGGCCGTGGGCGACGACGAGCGTGCCGCCGGGCACGACCTTGGAGACGAAGGTCTCGAAGGACTCGTAGATCTCCTCGATCGACGCGTAGTTCGCGTGGTGGTCGAGCTCCGCGTTGAGGATGATCGCGACCTGCGGGGTGTACTTGTGGAAGGTGCGGTCGCTCTCGTCCGCCTCGGCGACGAAGATGTCGCCCTCGCCGTGGTGGGCGTTGGACCCGGGGGCGTCCAGGTCGCCGCCGATGGCGTACGAGGGGTCGAGGCCCAGCGCCGACAGGGAGACCGCCAGCATCGAGGTGGTGGTGGTCTTGCCGTGCGTGCCGGCGACGGCGATCGGGCGCAGCCCGTCCATCAGCGCGGCCAGCGCGTCGGAGCGGTGCACCACGGGGACGCCGAGTTCGGCGGCGCGCGCCAGCTCCGGGTTGTCGGCGCGGATGGCGCTGGAGACGACCACGCAGGTGGAGTCGGTGGCGAGGTGGACGGCGGCGTGGCCGCCGTGGACCGTGGCGCCGTGGGCGCGCAGCGCCTGGGCGGTCTCGGAATCCCCCCGGGCGTCGCTGCCGGCCACCTGTGCGCCGCGCTGGGCCAGGATCTTCGCGATGCCGGACATGCCGGCGCCGCCGATGCCGATGAAGTGGGGCCGTTCCATGGCGGTCGGCAGGCCGGGCTTCATTCAGGTCGCTCCAGGATCGAGTTCGGTACGTGTGCGCGTGGGGCTCTGAGTGCCTAAGCCTATTCGTTGTGGGCGAAGAGCTTGAGCACCGGAACGCCGACCTTGTGGCGGGCCCGGGAGGCCCAGTCCCGGTGGAAGAACTCCTCCACGAAGTGCGGGGCGGTCAGGACGATCACCTCGTCGGCCCCGGTCTCCTCCACGACGCTCTTCAGTTTGTCGAGCGGGTGTTCCTCGACGAGCTGCCCGGTGGCGTTGGCGCCCTTCTGCCGCAAAGCGTTCAGGGAGTGCGCGAGGGCGTGTGCCGCGGGGCCGCGGGCGGCCTCGCCCTCGGGCTCGTCGCCCTCGCGGATGGCCTCGGGGAGCTCACCGAGCGCTACGTCGTCGATGGCGCGCAGCAGCCGGTCCTGGTCGCCCCGGGGCTGCAGGAGGACGACGAAGGAGACCTGGTCGTCTCCGTGCAGGGTGGTGACGAAGTCCACGTCCACCGTGGTCAGCGGCTGCTCGATCATCAATACGCTCGTGAACACGGACGCCCTCTCCTTCATGGGCCGAGGCCGGGTGGCCGGCCCCTGCGGAAACCATCCTGCCCCGCTGTCACACGGGGCCTGCGCAGGTATATGTGCCCAGCGAAAGCTAAGCGGAACGGCAAATTCCGCCCCTTGTCAGATCCGACGGTAGCTCGTGAAGAGGAACCCGGCCTCTTCCAGTACACACGCGGGCGCGAGCCGGTGCGGAACCGTGACGGAGGGGCCGCCCGCGATCCGCTGGGCATCCCCCGCCGTGAGCATCGGCGAGATCGTCAGGCACAGCTCGTCCAGCGCGTCGGCGGCCACGAACTGGCCCAGCAGCCGCGGCCCGCCCTCGGTGAGCTGGCGGCGCAGCCCCCGCCCGGCGAGCTCCCGGACCGCGCGGGCCGGGTCCACGCCCGCCCCGTCGCCCGCCACCACGACCTCGGCGCCGGCCGCCCGGGCCGCGGCCACCCGGTCCGCGGGCGCGGCGGCCCCCGTGACGACCAGGGTCGCCGCGAGCGGGGAGGTGAACAGGGGCAGCGTGAAGTCCAGGTCCAGGCTCGCCGTGACCACCGCGATGGCGGGGGCGGGGCCCTGCCCGGCGGACGCGCGGCGGGCGGCGAAGGCCTCCCGCGCGCGGGCCGGGCGGTAGCCCTCCTGGCGAACCGTTTCCGCGCCGACGATCACCACATCGGCCAGCGCCCGCAGGGTGCCGAAGATCCGCATGTCGGTCTCGCCGGAGATGGGCTGCGAACGGCCGTCGTGCTGCGCCGCGCCGTCCAGGGTGGAGACCATGTTGGCCCGCAGCCAGTGGGCACCCTCGCCCAGGGCGGGGTACGCGTAGGCCTCCGCGAGTTCGTCCAGCGACCACTCCCGGTCGGCCGCGGCCCGGGACTGGCCTGGTGTCTGATCGGTCACAGGGAACAGGCGTCGCATCGGTGCAGTGTGCCACGCCCCGTAGAGTTGAGTGCTGTGTCAACATCACTCTCCACCTCCGGTGCCCCGTACGGTCGGCCCCCGATAGCCGATGCGGGACCCCAGGCCCTGTGCGCCCGCGAGCCGCGGGTACCCGCCGAACGGCTGGTGGCCGAGATGGTGCCGCCGCCGCGTTTCGACTCGGTGCGCTTCGACACGTACGACCCGGACCCGTCCCAGCCGAGCCAGGCCGAGGCCGTCACCGTGCTCAGCGGTTTCGCGGCCGGTCTGGGCGGTGCGCACGCGAGCGGCGCCGGCAAGAAGCGCTGGTTCACCAAGAAGGCGGCGGCCCCGGCCGCCCCGCGCGGCGTCTACCTCGACGGCGGCTACGGCGTCGGCAAGACCCACCTGCTGGCCTCCCTGTGGCACGCCACGCCGGCCGAGCCCGCGCTCAAGGCCTTCGGCACCTTCGTGGAGCTGACCAACCTGGTCGGCGCACTCGGCTTCCAGCAGACGGTGCAGACCCTGGGCGGGCACCGGCTGCTGTGCATCGACGAGTTCGAACTGGACGACCCGGGCGACACCGTCCTGGTGTCCTCGCTGCTCAGCCGTCTGGTCGAACAGGGCGTGGCGCTGGCCGCCACCTCCAACACGCTGCCCGGCAAGCTCGGCGAGGGCCGCTTCGCCGCCGCGGACTTCCTGCGGGAGATCCAGGGGCTGTCGGCGCACTTCCGGCCGCTGCGGATCGACGGCCAGGACTACCGCCACCGCGGCCTGCCCCAGGCTCCGGCCCCCTTCTCCGACGAGCAGGTCACCAAGGCCGCGTACGCGACCGAGGGCGCGAGCCTGGACGACTTCCCCGGCCTGCTGGACCATCTGGCCCGGGTCCACCCGAGCCGCTACGGCGCGCTGACCGACGGGATCTCAGCGGTCTGCCTGACCGACGTCGGCCCGGTGCCGGACCAGTCGACGGCCCTGCGGCTGGTGGTACTGGCCGACCGCCTGTACGACCGCGAGGTGCCCGTCCTGGCCTCCGGGGTCCCCTTCGACCGGCTCTTCAGTGACGAGATGCTGAACGGCGGCTACCGCAAGAAGTACTTCCGGGCCATCTCGCGGCTCACCGCGCTCGCGCGCGACGCGAAGCCCCTGGTCTCGCAGTAGGTTTGGGCACGCCGGGCCGTTTCGGGGGTCCGGCTGTTTCCACTTCTGCGAAGGGATCCACCATGGCCGCCACACGCAACGCACACGCCGTCTGGGAAGGCGACCTGCTCCAGGGCAAGGGCGTCGTCACCCTCGACTCGTCCGGCCTCGGCGAGTACCCCGTCTCCTGGCCCGCGCGCACCGACGAGGCCGCGAACGGGCGGACCAGCCCGGAGGAGCTCATCGCCGCCGCGCACTCCAGCTGCTTCAACATGGCCTTCTCGAACGTACTGGCGAAGGCCGGGAACCCGCCGGCCAAGCTGACCACCTCCGCCGCGGTCACCTTCGTACCCGGCAAGGGCATCACCGGCATCCACCTCACCACGGAGGGCGAGGTCCCGGGCCTGGACAGCGACGCCTTCGTCGCCGCCGCCGAGGACGCCAAGAAGAACTGCCCGGTCAGCCAGGCCCTGACGGGCACGACCATCACCCTGAGCGCCAAGCTCGTCTGATCCGCCTGATCCGCCACGGCTCCGGCGGGGCGCGCCCCGCCGGAGCGTGCCGCGTGGTACCACGGGCCGGGGGGCACCCCCGGCGGCAGCTGGGGGGAACATCTCCAGTTCAGCCACGGGGAGTTGCCCATGTCCGTGACCCGACGCAGCCTGCTCGCCGCAGGCGGGATCGCCTTCAGCGGGGCGCTCGGCGCCCTCTTCACCGGACGGGCCGGCGCCGCCCGGCCGACCCGGGGCTACGGGCCGCTCCTGCCCGATCCGCGCGGGCTGCTCGATCTGCCCGCCGGGTTCACCTACCGGGTGCTCTCCCGCGCGGGCGACCCGCTGCGCTCCGGTGAGGGCGCCGTCCCCGCCAACTGCGACGGCATGGCCGCCTTCCGCGCCGGGGGCGGCCGCGTGCGGCTGGTCCGCAACCACGAGAACCGCACCACGGCCGCCTTGCGCGTCCCCGCCGTCGACGGGCTCACCTACGACCCCCACGCCCTCGGCGGCTGCACCGTCCTGGAGATCGACCCGGCGGGTGCGGTCACCGGCGAGCGGGTCGCCCTCGCCGGCACGGCCGTCAACTGCGCGGGCGGCCGGACCCCTTGGAACACCTGGCTGAGCTGCGAGGAGACCGAGGACCGCGCGGGCACCGCGGGCTACACCAAGGACCACGGCTACGTCTTCGAGGTGGACCCCGCGGACCCCCGCCGCCCGGGCCCCGTCCCGCTCACCGCCATGGGCCGCTTCGCGCACGAGGCCGTCGCCGTGGACCCCTACCGCGGGGTCGTGTACGAGACCGAGGACGCCTTCGTCGAGCCCTTCGGGCTGTTCTACCGCTTCCTGCCCGCCCGCCCCCTCGGCGGACCGGGCTCACTGCGGGCCGGCGGCGCCCTGCAGGCGCTGCGCGTGCCGGGGCTGGCGGACCTGGCGGTGGTGGACGAGCCCGGGGCCGAGTTCCCGGTGGAGTGGGTGCCCGTACCGGATCCCTCGGCGGCCGGGACCGCGATCCGGTTCCAGGACTTCGGGCCGGGCGGGATCACCCACGCGCAGAAACTGGAGGGCTGCTACTGGGGCGCCGCCGCGCAGCGGCCCGGCGTCCACTTCGTCTCCAGCTACGCCCGTACCCGCGAGGGCGCGGGCGCCGACCACCACGGGCAGGTGTGGTTCTACGATCCGCTGCGCGCCCGGCTCCGGCTGGACGTGCTCTTCGGCCCGGCCACCGACGTCCAGCTGCCCGGGGACTCCCCCGACAACATCTGCCTGGCCCCGGACGGCGGGCTGATGGTGTGTGAGGACGGCGGCGGGGCGCAGTACGTGTTCGGCGTGACGGTCGGCGGCGAGGTCTACCCGGTGGCCCGCAACGCCGAGGACATCGGGCGGCCGGGCGCCCCGGAGTGGGGGGAGTTCGCCGGGGTCACTTTCTCCCCCGACGGGCGGACGATGTACGTCAACGCCTACGCCCCGGGGACCACCTTCGCGGTGACGGGCCCCTGGCAGTGACCTCGCGACCGACGCGCGAGCCGCCGCGCGTCCCCGTCGGCGAGCGGGTCGCCCTGCGGGCCGCTCGCCGGGCCGCTCACCGGGAGGTGCACCGCGAGGCGCACGAGCCGGCGCCGTAGCCTCCGCAGGGCATCGGCCCCGTGCGTCCGAAGGGTGACTTCGACGTCGGGGAGTGCCGCGCACGACTACTTGCCGGATAGTCATATATTTTGCCCGTGTGACCATTTCTGTGCGCAAAGCGGCGGCCGTGGCCGTCCTCAGTGCCGCCCTCAGTGCCGCCCTCGCGGGATGCGGGGGCGGCGCCGGCACCCCGGACGCCGGCCGGGCCGCCCGTATGGGCACGCCCGCGGCGACCGCCCCCGCCCCCGCCTCGCCGCCGACGGCCGGTTCCGCTCCGTCATCCTCCTCCGCCGCCCCGCAGGCCGGCGCCCCCGGCAAGGCCCCGACCATGGCACCCGGTCCCGGCGGCCTGACCCCGGTCTTCGAACGGACGAAGCAGAGCGGCGACAAGACCGTGGCGCTGACCTTCGACGCCGACATGACCGCCGACCAGGGGCCGCGCGCCGCGGACGGGGAGCACTTCGACAACCCCCAGCTGATCTCGGCGCTGCGCACCCTGAAGGTGCCCTCGACGATCTTCATGACGGGCCGCTGGGCCGAGGAGTACCCGGACCAGGCGAAGTCCATCGGCACGGACGCGAACTTCGAGATCGCGAACCACTCGTACAGCCACTACGCCTTCAAGTCCCCCTGCTACGGACTGCCCGCGCTCGACGGCGCCGCCGCCCGCGCGGACGTGGACCGGGCCTTCGCCGCCTTCCACAAGGCGGGGGCGGTCAACACCGTCCCCTACTTCCGCTTCCCCGGCGGGTGCTACGACGACCCGGCACTGCGGGCCCTGTCCACGGCCAAGGTGACGGCCGTCCAGTGGGACGTGGTCAGCGGTGACGCCTTCGCCAAGGACCCGGACGCGGTGGCCGAACAGGTGCTCGCGGGCGTCAAGCCCGGCTCGGTGGTGGTCATGCACTGCACGCGCAGCGCGGCACCGGTCACCGAGGAGGCCGTCCGCAAGATCGTCCCGGAGCTGCGCAAGCGGGGCTACCGCTTCGTGAAGGTCTCCGAGCTGATCGGGAAGTAGCCCTCGGGTTCAGCCGGAGCAGGCCGTGCGCTGCGCGTCCTGCCACTCGCACACCGGGCAGAGCACCCTGCCCGGGGTCGCGACCCCGTACTCGGTGGGTTTGCCGCACTCCGGGCAGTCGGCGTACGGCGGCCCCACCACCCGCCCGGCCGGGGCGGCGGGAGCGGGGCAGTACGACGCGGTTTCGTCCGGCTGATCCATGCGTACGAGGTTACTCAGCCGCGCCGCGCGCTGACGAGGCAGGCCACGGCGCCCGCCGCTGAGGCCAGCGCCAGGGCCCCGGCGAGAGCGCCGGCCGGCGGCCGCGCCGAGCCGGTGACCAGCCCGGTCACCGCCACCCGGGCCGGGGAGCCCGCGGTGACCACGGCCGGCAGGCAGCCGAGGGCCGCCCCCGTCCGTAGCGGCGGGGCCACCCCGGAGAGCTTCAGTGCCCCGCCACCGTTTCGGTCACCTCGCTGGGCCGGACGATGACGAAGCCCTCGCCGCTCAGCTTCAGCTGGACGGCCTCGCCGGAGCCGCCGCGGATCATCGAGCCGACCGACTGGGAGCGGTGCAGGCCCGTTTCCAGCTGGGCGCTCCAGCCGACCACGGCGTCCGTGTCCACGTACACGGGGGCCTGCGCCGTGACCGGGATGATGATCGGGCTGCCGTCGCAGACCACGGCGAGCTTGCCGCTGCCGGTGAAGAGGCTGTTGAAGAGTCCCCCGCCGGTCATGCCGGCGCCCTTCACCATCTTGATCTCGTAGGACAGGGTCGGGTCGAAGCAGAGCACGTTGCGGCCGTTGATCGTCAGCGCGTCGCCCGGCTCGATGTCGATGATGAAGCAGTTGCCCGCCTGGTGGGCGAACCAGGCCTCGCCCTGGCCGCGTACGGACATCAGAGCCAGGCCCTCGCCCGTGACGGCGCGCTTGAGCATGCCGCCTATGCCCTGGCCCTTGCGCTCGAACTGGAGGTTCCCGCGGAAGGCCACCATCGAGCCCTGGCGGGCCAGCATCTCGCCGTTGACGGCGTACTTCACGGACTTGGCGTTCTGCAGGGTCATCCCGGGGGCGACGGCTGCCTGGACGAGGTTCTCGGACGCGAAAAGATCACTCTTCATGGCCCCGATCCTCACCCGGAGCACCCACCCGGGGCATCATCCTGCAGGCTGAGCCTGGCATCCTTGGCGGGATGAGCAGCCAGCACACCGACGACACCACCGGCGTACCCGCGGTCGGGGCGGACAGCCCCTTCCGGCAGGAGCACGTCCTGCGCGACGAGGCCCCGCAGTTCGTCCTGCCGCTGGTGGTGCGGATCGAGAAGACCGAGCCGCCCGCCCGGACGGACGCACTGGAGACGGCGGCCCGCGCGGTGCTGGTCCTGCTGACCGACGAGCGGTCGCGGGGCGAGGGCGAGTGGGCCGAGGCCGTCCGCGACTGGCAGGACGCGCGGATCCGCAAGGTGGTCCGGCGGGCGCGCGGGGCGGAGTGGCGCAAGGCGCAGACCCTGCCCGGCGTCACGGTGCACGGTGACACCTCGGAGGTACGGGTCTTCCCGCCGGTACCCCTGGACGGCTGGCCCAAGGAGCTCGCCAAGCTCCAGGTGTCGGGCACCGATCTGGACGACCCGGAGCCGGTCACCGCGGCCACCGGGCCGGACCTTCCCGTGCTGTGGCTCAACCCCGGTCTCGACATGTCGGCGGGCAAGGCGATGGCCCAGGCCGGGCACGCGGCGCAGCTGGCGTGGTGGGAGCTGACTGACGACGAACGGGCCGCCTGGCAGGAGTCCGGTTTCGCACTGGCGGTGCGGACGGCGCCGCGCGAGCGGTGGGCGGATCTGAGCGCCGGCGGTCTGCCGGTCGTCCGCGATGCCGGTTTCACCGAGATCGCTCCCGGCAGCGCGACGGTGGTCTCCGACCACCCGGCCCTGCGGACGCGGCTCTGACGGATCCGGCCAGGTCCGGCGGAACCTCAAATGTTGCTCTGAACGTCCCGCTTCGCGGTTGGCCCGACTCCGCCGGGGCCATCACTTCGGCACACGGCGCGACGACATGCGCCGGGAGGGGGGCGAAGGACATGAAGCCCATGGCACACCTGGGGGTGGGCATCGGCTGGCGGCCGGAGATCGCGGACGCCGTCGAGCGGCTGCCCGGCCTGGACTGGGTCGAGGTGGTGGCCGAGAACATCTGCCCGGGCCACCTGCCCGAGGCTCTGCTGAGGCTGCGCGAGCGGGGCACCCGCATCGTGCCCCACGGGGTCTCGCTGGGCCTTGGCGGCGCCGACCGCCCCGACCCTGCGAAGCTGGTGGCACTCGCCGAACGGGCGGTGGCGCTGGGGGCGCCGCTCGTCACCGAGCACATCGCCTTCGTCCGCACCTCCTCGCCCGCGCTGGAGGCCGGCCACCTGCTGCCGGTGCCGCGCACCCGCGACGCGCTGGACGTCCTGTGCGAGAACGTGCGCATCGCGCAGGACGCCCTGCCCGTGCCGCTCGCGCTGGAGAACATCGCCGCGCTGATCTCCTGGCCCGGCGAGGAGCTGACGGAGGGGCAGTTCCTGACGGAGCTGGTCGAGCGGACCGGTGTGCGGCTGCTCATCGACGTGGCCAACCTGCACACGAACCGGGTCAACCGGGGCGAGGACCCGGCCGCCGTGCTGGACGCGATCCCGCTGGAGGCGCTGGCGTACGTGCACGTGGCGGGCGGGATCGAGCGGGGCGGTGTCTGGCACGACACGCACGCGCACCCGGTGCCGCCGGTGGTCCTGGACGTGCTCGCCGGGCTCCGCTCCCGGGTGGACCCGCCGGGCGTCCTCCTGGAGCGGGACGACGACTTCCCGCCGGAGGCGGAGCTGGCCGGCGAGCTGACGGCGATCCGCGCGGTACTGACGGCCGGCGCGGCCTCGGCACCCGCCGCCCCCGGCGCCCCTGCCGGACCCGCCGCCTCCGCCGCACCCGAAGCACCCGAAGCACCCGAAGCACCCGAAGCACCCGAAGCACCCGAAGCACCCGACCGGCCCGTTGCCGCGGCGGATCCCCGCCCCGCCGGGGACGACGAGGCCGCGCGTACCCGCGTGGGGCCCGCGCAGGCCGCGCTGCTGTCGGCGCTGGTGGCGGGGACCCCCGTGCCCGAGGGGTTCGACCGGCAGCGGATCCGGGTGCAGGCCCGGGCGCTGGCCGCCAAGCGGGCCGACGTGGTGGCCAGGCTGGCTCCCGAACTGCCCGTCATCCTGGGCGGCGACGCGCTGTACCGCACCGCCTTCCTCGCCTACGCCAAGGGCCGTCCCATGACCGGCGGATACCGCCGGGACGCGCTGGACTTCGCCGAGCACCTGCTGATCCAGGACCTGCCGGCCGACCCGGCCGCCCGGCGCCGGCTCACCGCGTGGTGGCGCGACCGGGCCGGGGCGCGGCCGCCCGGCCGGGTGGCGCGCTGGGCCCGGGCCCTCGTGGGGAGGGCGGCGTGAACCTCCTCGCCCTCGCCCTCTGGATCACCGTCGCCGCCTCCAGCGGCCTGCTGCTCCTCGGCCTGCGCCGGGCCCGTCCCCGGGCGGCCGGCCCCGCGCCGTCCCTCCACGACCTGTCCGAGGCCGCGTTCATGACGGGCGGACCGGGCAACGTCGTCGACACCGCCCTCGTCTCGATGCTCGGGGACGGCCGGCTGATCATGGGCGGCCCCGGGATCGTCCACCTCGGCCCCGGGGCGCGGGCGGGCGACCCCGCCGAGCGCGCCGTCCTGCATGCCCACCGCCGCGCGCCGTCGGGATGGCTCTACCAGCTGCGCTACGCCGCCATGCTCGACCCGGCCGTCCAGGAGACCGGGGACGCGCTGGCCGCCCGCGGGCTGCTCTCGCCGCCCGGATGGGGGCGGACCTGGCGGCGCTGGGGCCTGGCCCAGGCCATCGTGTGCGGATTCCTCGTGCCGGTGTCGCTGCCGCTCACCTTCGTCGGGTTCGCCGTCGACCCCGGCGCACAGGTGCCGTTCATCGCCAAGGTGCTGCCCGTCCTCCTGCTCGGGATCCTGGCGGGCGGGATCTGCGCGGCCCGGGCCGGACGGCGGATCACCCCGGCCGGGCGGCGGGCGCTGCGCGACTTCCGCGCGCGGTACGCGAACGACCGGACCCCGCACGTGCAGACCGCGCTGTTCGGCCTGCGGGGTCTGCGGGACCCCTACCTGCGCGGGCAGTTGGTGCCCGCAGCGCGCGGCACCCGGCTGGCCGCGGCCCAGTCGCGGTCCCGTCCGCACGGCTCCGACCCGGGCTCGCCGTACGCGTCCTCCGCCGAGATCCTGCCGGTGGTCTGGTGCGCCGGGAGCGACGGTGGCGGGGGCGGAGCGGGCGGTTCGAGCTGCGGCTCGGGTTCGGGACCGGGCTGCGGGTCCTCCGGCGGCAGCTGCGGGGGCAGCGGCTCCAGCTGCTCCGGAAGCAGTAGCTCCAGTTGCTCGGGCGGCAGTTCCAGCTGTTCCGGCGGCAGCAGTTCGAGTTGCAGCAGTTCCTCGGGCTCCAGCTGCTCCAGCTCCAGCAGCTCCTGATGCGGCAACCGGGGGTGGGTCCCGCTCCCCGGTCCGGGCCCGCGGGTGGTCCCGCTCCCCGGTCCGGGCCGCCCGCCGGGAACGCGACGGGCGGTGCGCGCGGCTGCGACCGGTGGACGTCGGGGCGCAGCCGGACCCGCTGTCCCGCACTCGGGACGTCGCGGCGGAACGGGACGGGGCGGCCCCCGGCCCGGACGCACTGGAACCACAGCGGCGGCTCGGCGGCTCGGCGCCGGGGCCGCGCTGGTCACGGGGACGCGGGTCCGCCGCCCACGCAGTGGCCGGCGGACGCGGACGCGATGACTGCGTGGACCGTCACGTGGAGCGGTATCTGTTGACAGGTGACACCGCGGTACTGCGTGTCACGTGTCCGCCGCATCCGGAGCCCGCACCGGTGTCGCTGGACGACCGGGCAGCGAGCGCCCACAGGGCACCGCTGCCGCCAGTCGTCTGAACTTCCGGGCGGGGTCTCCGGCTGCGTCGTTTCGGGGGCAGGGCCTCCCGATCCGCCGGAGGACGTAGTCAGTTCCTCCGGCCCTTCCCCCCAGGGGAGGTATCAGGCGAGCCCGGCCACCAGATCGGCGACGGACTTGCGGCGTCCGGTGTAGAAGGGCACCTCTTCACGGACGTGCATACGGGCCTCGGAGGCACGCAGGTGACGCATGAGGTCGACGATGCGGTAGAGCTCGTCGGCCTCGAAGGCCAGCAGCCACTCGTAGTCGCCCAGGGAGAACGAGGCGACGGTGTTGGCGCGCACGTCCGGGAAGCCCCGGGCCATCTTGCCGTGGTCGGCGAGCATGCGGCGACGGTCCTCGTCGGGCAGCAGGTACCAGTCGTAACTGCGCACGAAGGGGTACACGCTGACGTAGTCGCGGGCGGTCTCGTCGGCCAGGAAGGCCGGGATGTGCGACTTGTTGAACTCGGCCGGGCGGTGCAGGGCCATGTTCGACCAGACCGGCTCCAGCGCGCGGCCGAGCTTGGTGCGGCGGAACAGGTTGTACGCGCTCTGCAGCTCGTCCGCGGTCTCCGCGTGCCACCAGATCATGATGTCCGCGTCGGCGCGCAGGCCGGAGACGTCATAGGTGCCGCGGACGGTGATGTCCTTGGCGGCCAGCTGGTCGAACAGCTCCTGGACCTCGTCGGCGAAACCGGCGCGGTCCTCGGGCAGGACGTCCTTCAGCTTGAAGACGGACCACAGGGTGTAGCGGATGACCTCGTTGAGGTCCTTCGCCTTCTTCCCCGCGTTGGGAATCTTCTCTGGTGCAGTCATGTGTCTATTGTCCCGTGTACCGATCAGTGGTCTGTGCCAGGGGTACCGAACCCGCCCCCAGCGAGACGATCACCGCGTCCGCGGCCTTCTCCGCACTGGCGATGCACGCCGGGATGCCCACCCCGTCGTAGAGCGCGCCGCACACCGCGAGGCCGGGCAGGGCCGCGACGGCGGTGCGGATCCTGGCCACCCGGCCGAGGTGGCCGACCGGGTACTGGGGCAGGCCGCCGTCCCAGCGGGTGACCGTGGAGGCCACCGGCCGGGCCGCGAGGCCCACGGCTTCTCCGAGGTCGGTGAGCGAGACCTCGACCAGTTCCCCGTCCTCCCGTTCCAGCTCCGTCTCGTCGGCGTACCGGCCCACGGAGGTGCGCAGCAGGAAGAGCCCGGGATCCGACGCGGCCCAGCCCCACTTGTTGCTGGAGAAGGTGGAGGCCTTGATGGTCCGGCCGTCGACGGGCGGTACGAGGAACCCGCTCGCGCCGCTCCCGGTGATGGAGGCCGGCAGGTCGGAGCGCCGGAAGGCCATGGTGACCAGGGCCATGGAGGCGTACTCGACCCCCCGCAGCTCGGCCGCGGCGGCCGGTACGAGCTCGTCCAGGAGCCGGGCGGCGGGCCCGGCGGGGGTGGCCACGATCACGCCGTCGGCCTCGATGACCTCGGCGCCGGCGACGACCCGCCAGCCTTCAGCCGTGCGGAGGACCTCGCGCACGGGGGTCGCGGTGGCGATCCGGGCTCCGGCGGACCGGCAGGCCTCGGCCACGGCGAGCGGGAGCCGCCCGATGCCGCCGTCGATGCCGGCGAAGACCGGACCGGCCGGCCGGGACTGTGCCTGGTGCTGCAGTGCCCGTACGCCGTCGCCGAGCAGCGCGTGGGTCCGGGCGGCCTCGTAGAGCTGGGGCACGGCGGCCCGCATGGAGATGCGGTAGGCGTCGCCCGCGTAGACCCCGCCGAGCAGGGGTTCCACCAGCCGGTCGACGACCTCGCGGCCCAGGCGGGCGGCGACGTACTCGCCGACCGCGACGTCCTCGCCGATCTCGGCGGGCGGCAGCGTGCGTTCGGCCTCGGCGCGGGCCAGGCCCTCCGCGGAGAGCACCCCGGAGGCGGCGAGCGGTGCCAGGTCGCCGGGAACCCCCATGACGTGCCCGCGCGGCATGGGCCGCAGGGCGCCGCGGGTCCACAGCTGGGCGGTGGCGGTGGCGGGCGGCTGCAGGGCGTCGCCCAGGCCCACGGCCCGGGCGAGGGCCAGGGCTTCGGGGCGGCGGGCGAGCACGGATTCGGCACCGAGGTCGACGGAGGCGCCGGCGAGCTCACCGGCGTACAGCTTGCCGCCGAGCCGCGGCCCGGCTTCCAGCAGCGTGACCCGCACGCCGTCGGCGAGGAGCCGGTGGGCCGCCGCGAGGCCCGCGATGCCGCCGCCGATGACCACGACGTGCCGGGTCCGGCCGGGTCGATCCGTACACATGTCCGCTTCGTGCATGCACACATCGTCTCAGACCCGTCACCGACGCCTGACCGTGACCTCATCGGGACCGGCCCGGAACCCCGGAGGTGAAACCCGCGACGGGATTCTGTACGTCGAAACGGCAACACCAGCCGAACCTCGGGGGTTTGACACGATGCGCACTCCGCACAGACAGCGCTCCACGGCGGTCCTGGCCGCCCTTTCCCTGGCAGGAGCCCTCGCGCTCACCGGCTGCGGCGCGGACGGGAGCCGGGGCGGCGCGAGCGAGAAGGCGGCTGTCGCGCCCGCCCAGGGGGGCAAGGCCCCGGAGGGTGCGCAGGGAGCCGCGGCGGCGCCCGGCGCGGCCGACAAGAACGGGCAGCAGCAGCCCGCCGTCCGCCCCAACGTCATCCGGACGGCGACCCTCGGCATCGAGACGACGGACGCCCAGAAGACCCTCGCGGCGGCCCGGTCGGCGGCCGACGGCGCGGGCGGCTACGTCGGCAACGAGTCCACCAGACGCGGCGGAGACGGCCGGATGACCTCCACGCTGACCCTCCGGGTGCCGGGCGAACGCTATGACGCGGTGCTCGGCGCCATGGAAGGCAGCGGCAAGCTCCTGCACCGCAAGGTCGAGGCGCAGGACGTCACCGAGAAGGTCGCCGACATCGGCAGCAGGGTCGCGTCCCAGCAGGCCAGTGTGGCCCGGGTGCGGGAGATGATGGGCAAGGCATCGGCGCTGAGCGAGGTGGTGATGCTGGAGAGCGAGCTCAGCCGGCGCCAGTCCGACCTGGAGTCGCTGCTCGCGCAGCAGACGGCGCTGAAGGACCAGACCTCGCTGGGGACCATCACGCTGGAGGTCTCGGAGCCGGCCCCGCCGCGGGCGGAGAAGGCGAAGGAGAAGGAGCCCGGCTTCGGCGACGCCCTGAGCGGCGGCTGGAAGGTCTTCTCCACGCTCGTGCGCTACCTGGTGCTCGCCGCGGCCGCCGTGCTGCCCTTCGCGCTGGCGGCGGGCCTGCTGGCGCTCGGGTTCCGGGGGTACCGCAGGCTGCGCCCGGCGAAGCCGAAGGCGGCGGCGGGGCCCGCACCGGCCCGGGTGCCCCGCCAGGCCGCCCCGGCGGCGTCGGCCACCGCGGACGGGAGCGGGGCCGAAGCGCAGGACTGAGCGCACCCGCGCCCGTAGCGTGTCCCCGAAGGCGACGACGGCGGCAGAGGACGGTGCGGGCGATGGCGGCGGAACGACTCGTGGTGGTCGGCGGTGACGCGGCGGGCATGTCCGCCGCGTCACAGGCCAGGCGGCTCAAGGGCCCGGCGGAGCTGGAGATCGTCGCCTTCGAGCGCGGGCACTTCACCTCGTACTCGGCGTGCGGGATCCCGTACTGGGTCGGTGGCCTGGTCCCCGAGCGGGACGACCTGATCGCCCGTACCCCCGAGGAGCACCGGGCGCGTGACATCGACGTGCGCACCCGGACCGAGGTGGTGGAGCTGGATCTCGCGGGCGGCCGGGTCCGCGCCCGCGATCTGGAGAGCGGATCCGAATCCTGGACGGGCTACGACAAGCTCGTCCTCGCGACGGGCGCCCGCCCGGTCCGGCCCCGGCTCCCGGGCATCGGGGCGCACGGGGTCCACGGCATCCAGACCCTGGACGACGGCCGGCGCCTGATGGCCACATTGCGCCGCGAGGAGGGGCTGGAGCGGTCGGGGGGCCGCCGGGCGGTCGTGGTCGGCGCGGGCTACATCGGCGTGGAGATGGCGGAGGCCCTGGTCGGCCGGGGCTACGCGGTCACCGTCCTGCACCGCGGCGAGCAGCCGATGGCCACGCTGGACCCGGACATGGGCGGTCTGGTGCACCGCGCGATGAACGGCATGGGCATCCGTACGGTGTCCCGCGCCGAGGTCACGAAGATCCTCACCGACGAGGAGGGCCGGGCCCGCGCGGTGGCCACGGCGACGGGGGACGAGTACCCGGCGGACGTGGTCGTGCTCGGCATCGGCGTGGAGCCGCGCACGGCCCTCGCACGCGCGGCCGGACTGCCGCTCGGGCCGTCGGGAGGCATCCTCACGGACCTCTCGATGCGGGTCCGCGGCCACGAGAACATCTGGTCGGGCGGTGACTGCGTGGAGGTCCTGGACCTGGTCGCCGGCCGCACCCGGCACATCCCGCTGGGCACCCACGCCAACAAGCACGGCCAGGTCATCGGCTCGGGCGTGGGCGGGGGCTACGCGACCTTCCCCGGGGTGGTCGGCACGGCGGTCAGCAAGGTCTGCGACCTGGAGATCGCGCGTACGGGGCTGCGCGAGCGGGACGCGCTGGAGGCGGGCCTGCGCTTCGTGACGGCCATGATCACCTCCACCAACACCGCGGGCTACTACCCGGGCGCGGCGGAGATGACGGTGAAGATGCTGGCGGAACGCCGCACGGGCCGCCTCCTCGGCGTCCAGATCGTCGGCGGCGCGGGCTCGGCGAAACGGGTGGACGTGGCGGCGGTCGCCCTCACGGCGGGCATGACGGTGGACCAGATGGTCACCCTGGACCTGGGCTACGCCCCGCCGTTCTCCCCGGTCTGGGACCCGGTCCTGGTGGCGGCCCGCAAGGCCGTCTCAGCGGTCCGGGCCGCGGGCGTGTAGCGCTCCGCCTGGAGTTCGGAGCGGACCAGTTCCAGGAGACGGCCCGTCCAGTTCCGGCCGCCGCGGGGGCCCTCGTCACGCCAGAAGGGGGCGTCGGAAAGCCCGGTGTAGAGGATTGCGGCCTCCCCGGTGGCGGTCAGGAGCTCCGCGAGCCGCTGGTGCTGCCCGAACTTGGCCCGCAACAGTCCGGCCATGACGGCGAGCCGCACGGCGGCCCAGTCCTCGCGCCGCGCCGCCCGTCCGCCCGTCTCCTGCGCCTCGCGGGCGGTCACGGCGGCGCGGATGCGGTCGTGGTCGTCCTGGCCGGCGGCGGAGCGGGCCCAGTACCCGTGGACCACGGTGGGGTAGGTCTCCCCCTCGTACGTGAAGGGGGCGTCGTAGTCGTTGCGCAGCGCGAAGTCGCCGAGCTCGTCCGGCCAGCCCCCCGGATAGGTGGTCTCGTGGAGGACGACCGGGGGCTGCGGGGCGCCGGCCGGGTCGTCCGCGTACCGGACGGCCTGCCGTTCCTCGGCCTGGGCGACGTCCTGGTCCCGGGCCGTGAAATAGGCGAGCGCGTCGTGGTGCATCGCCTCCGTCACCAGCGGACCGTCCCCGTCCACGGACTCGCCGAGGTCGGTCACCAGGATCCGCAGCGGCCGGTCCTGGCGGTCCATGTCGCCCAGGACGTAGACCCGCAGGTGCGGGGGGACGGCGAGGTACGCAGCCCGGAGCAGGGACCGGTTGGTCTCCGTCGTCTCGCGCTGGTAGCACCGGATGGCCTCCCAGAGCAGGTCGCCGGCCGACGGACGGCCCGCGAGGCGGGTGATCTCGTCGGCGACCTCCAGGAGGAAGCCCTCGTCCGTCCGCGGCTCAGGCGAGCGGGACTCCCACTTCGACGACTCGTCCGGCCACTCGCGCGCGTCCGGCCGGTCCAGTGTGATCTTTCCCGAGGCCAGCCGCTTCGCCAGCCCGGCCAGGTCCGTCGCCGCGTACTGCCCGAGGGTGATGGCTCCGTCCGCGTAGACGAAGAGGTGCTCGGGGTAGTGCTCGTCCAGCCAGTCGTGCTTGCGCCAGACGAGGCACCAGGCCCCGGCGACGGTCTGTCCGTCGGATATGCGAAACGTCGGCCTGCGCCATGTCATGCACGGCACAGTACCGACGTTTCGTGCCGGGCCGTCCGGCTCAGCGGGCCGTCTTGGTGTGGACGTAGTCCACCAGGCGGGTCAGGGCGTCCGGGTCCGTCGTCGGGAGCACGCCGTGGCCCAGGTTGAAGATGTGGCCCTCCAGGCCGGCCGCGGCGGAGAGGACCTCGTCCGTCTTGGCCTCGACGGCCTCCGGGGTGGAGAAGAGCACCGCCGGGTCCAGGTTGCCCTGGAGCGCCTTGCCGGGGCCGATGCGGCGGACGGCCTCGTCCAGCGGGACCCGGTAGTCGACGCCCATGACGTCCGCGCCGGCCTCGCCCATGAGGCCGAGGAGCTCGCCCGTGCCCACGCCGAAGTGGATCCGCGGGACTCCGTAGGAGGCGACGGACTCCAGGACCTTCGCGGACGCGGGCATCACCGAGCGGCGGTAGTCCGCGGGGGCCAGCGCGCCGACCCAGGAGTCGAAGAGCTGGACGGCGGAGACGCCTGCCTCGATCTGGACCTTCAGGAAGGCGGAGGTGATCTCCGCGAGGCGGTCCAGCAGGTCCGCCCACAGCTTCGGGTCCCCGTACATCAGGGCCTTGGTGTGCTCGTGGTTCTTCGAGGGACCGCCCTCGACCAGGTAGCTCGCGAGGGTGAAGGGCGCACCCGCGAAACCGATCAACGGCGTGGAGCCCAGTTCACCCGTGAGCATGCCGATGGCCTCGGTGACGTACCAGAGGTCCTCGGGGGTGAGGTCGCGCAGCTGTGCGAGGTCCTCGCGGCGGCGGATCGGCTGGGCGACGACCGGGCCGACGCCCGGCTTGATGTCCAGGTCGACGCCGATGGCCTTCAGCGGGACCACGATGTCGGAGAAGAAGATCGCCGCGTCCACCTTGTGGCGGCGCACCGGCTGGAGCGTGATCTCGGTGACCAGGTCGGGCCGCATGCACGACTCCAGCATCTGGGTCCCCTCGCGCACCTTGCGGTACTCGGGGAGCGAGCGCCCGGCCTGCCGCATGAACCACACCGGGGTGTGCGGCACCGGCTCCCGCCGGCACGCCTTCAGGAAGGCGGAATCGTACGTCTGACTCGGCTGGCCCGTGGGGCGATCGTTGGCACTCACGACCCAAATCTTCGCACGTATGAAGAGTTGCCCGGCTCGGCGCGGGTGTCCCTGCGCCGCAGGGGCGCTCGTTCCGCCTAGTCTTCCCCGCATGGCTGCGGCTCAGGGACGATTTTCAGATGGCGCTGACGGCACGGACAGCGCGAAGGAGAGCTCCGTCCCGCTCCCGTTCCGGCGGGCGGTCGACGGCTTGAAGATGGCGCGGCTGCGCCCGGGGATCGAGATCGACCCGACGAAGCCGCCGCAGAGACTGGCCCCGTACGCCTACGCGCTGGAGGCGGCGGTGGTGGACGGCGAGGACGATCTGGCCGACGGCCGCCTCATCCTGCTCCACGACCCGGCCGGGCACGAAGCCTGGCACGGGACCTTCCGCCTGGTGACGCTCGTACGGGCGGAGCTGGAGCCCGAGATGGCCACCGACCCCCTCCTCCCGGAAGTGTGCTGGTCCTGGCTGACGGGAGCGCTGGACGCGCGCGGGCTGGGGTACGGGGAGGCGAGCGGGACCGTGACCATGGCGGGCTCGCACTACTTCGGCGGGCTCGCGGAGCGGCGGCCGGCGACGCAGATCGAGATCAGGGCCTCGTGGACGCCGCGCGAGGGAGTGGGCGGGGTGCCGGACACCTCCGCGCACCTGTCGGCCTGGTGCGAGCTGCTGTGCCAGATCGCGGGGCTCCCGCCGGTCGGGCCCACGGACAGCGTCACGGGCGTGGTCTCCCTGCCACAGCGCCGCGGTCCGCACCGCCCGTAGACCCGGGGACCACCCGTAGGCCCGGAGCCCGTACGGCCGCGCGAGCCGGCCCGAAAAGGGCGCCCGCGGCGGGGAACGCCCGAGCGAAGCCCGTAACGGAGTGTCGAAACCAGGCATCCGTTGTGGGCTTCTGATCACCCTATGATCGATCGTGCGTCCGAATTGCCCGAATTGTTACTCACCAAATCGTGATCATTTCCTAAAGCCGGGCGGGTGACGTGCCGAAGGAGTCAGTGACCATCCGCACGGTTCGCACCGGCTTCCTTCCCCGAGCCGGCCGTCCCGCCACTCCCCCAGGAGGCCTAGGTGTCCGTTCTTCTCGAGCAGCCCGCAAGCCTGGTCGCCTACCGCCCGAACAAGCCGACGGCCATGGTCGTCGTGGCCGACCCGCGCGTGCGTTCCACCGTGACCCGCCATCTGTGGGCCCTCGGAGTACGTGACGTGATCGAGGCTTCGTCCATCGCGGAGGCCCGCCCCCGCGTCGGCAGCCCGCGCGACATCTGCGTGGCCGACGTCCACCTGCCCGACGGTTCCGGTCTCACCCTGCTCTCCGAGACCCGCGCCGCGGGCTGGCCGAACGGCCTGGCCCTGTCCGCCGCCGACGACATCGGCGCCGTACGCAACGCCCTCGCGGGCGGGGTGAAGGGCTACGTCGTCACCGGCACCCGGACCAACATCGGGCTCCCCAGCCGGCCCGGCGCCGCCCCCATCGGCGCCGCCGCCGCCCGTATGCACCGCCGCCCCCCGGGTGCCCCGAGCCACCCGGGTGGCTACCGAGAGCTCTCCGGCCGCGAGGTCGAGGTCCTGCGCCTCGTCGCGGAGGGCCAGTCCAACAAGGCCATCGGCGTCTCGATGGGCCTGTCCGCCCTGACCGTCAAGTCCCACCTCGCCCGGATCGCCCGCAAGCTGGGCACCGGCGACCGGGCCGGGATGGTCGCCGTCGCCCTGCGGACCGGGATCATCCACTGACCCCGCCCCGAGGCTCCGGGGCGAATCCCGGGGAAACCCCGGGAATACGTCCGCCTGCCACCCCGCGCCCGTCGACGGAACGTTCCGGCGACGGGCGCGTCGCATCCACGGATACCCTTGACCGGTGACCGACGCCCAAGAGACCGCAGCAGACCTGCGCACCACCACCGGGGGCGGCCCCCCGGACGAAGTTCTCAGTTCGTCCGATGGGCCGCCGATTCCGTTGCTGGAACCCCGTGAGGGGATCCCCCCGGTGGTCGCCGACGCCGCCGCCCTCGCCGAAGTGGTCGCGGCCTTCGCCGCGGGCACCGGCCCCGTGGCCGTCGACGCCGAGCGCGCCTCCGGCTACCGCTACGGCCAGCGCGCCTACCTGGTGCAGCTGCGCCGCGAGGGCGCGGGGTCCGCGCTCGTCGACCCGGTGGGCTGCCCCGACCTCTCCTCGCTCGGCGAGGCCCTGACCGGCACCGAGTGGATCCTGCACGCCGCCACCCAGGACCTCCCGTGCCTGCGCGAAATAGGCATGGTGCCCACCTCCCTGTTCGACACCGAGCTGGCCGGCCGCCTCGCCGGCTTCCCGCGGGTCGGGCTGGGCGCGATGGTCGAGAGCGTCCTCGGCTACGCGCTGGAGAAGGGCCACTCCGCCGTCGACTGGTCGACCCGCCCGCTTCCGGATCCGTGGCTGCGCTACGCCGCGCTCGACGTGGAGCTGCTGGTGGACCTCCGGGACGCGCTGGAGGAGGAGCTGGACCGGCAGGGCAAGCTGGAATGGGCCCGCCAGGAATTCGACGCCATCGCCGCCGCACCGCCCGCGCCGCCGCGCAAGGACCCGTGGCGCCGTACGTCCGGCATGCACAAGGTGCGCCGCCGCCGGCAGATGGCGGTCGTACGGGAGCTGTGGGAGTCGCGGGACCGGATCGCCCAGCGGCGTGACGTGTCACCCGGCAAGGTGCTGGGCGACGCCGCGATCGTCGAGGCCGCCCTGGCCCTCCCGGCGAACGTGCAGACCCTGTCCGCCCTGCCCGGCTACGGGCAGCGGATGGGCCGGCGCCAGCTGGAGCAGTGGATGGCCGCCGTGGACCGGGCGAAGGCCCTGCCCGAGAGCGAGCTGCCGCAGCCCGGGGCGACCCCGGCCGGTCCGCCGCCGCCGCGCTCCTGGGCCGACAAGGACCCGGCCGCGGCCGCGCGGCTGTCGGCGGCCCGCACCGCCGTCTCCGCACTGGCCGAGCAGCTGAACCTGCCCCAGGAGAACCTGATCACCCCGGACACGGTCCGCCGACTGTGCTGGGAACCACCGCAGCGGCGGGAGGCCGAAGCGGTGGCCGAGGCCCTCGCGGGCTACGGCGCCCGCCCGTGGCAGATCGAGCAGGTGACCGCGGCGCTGGTCACCGCCCTCGCCGCGACCGCCTGACCGTCCGGCCCGCCGGAACCGGGCACGGGGTCCTCACTCCACGGGAGTGAGGACCCCGTTGTCGTTCCCGTGGCGGCTCCCGGAGACCTCGACCTCGCCGCGCCTGCGCGGGTGCCCGGACACGGCGCGAGGGTCGTTCGCCGCGCGGCCCCGGGTGCCCGGTGCCCCGCGCAGGCGATCGGGAACATCGGCACCGACACGGCCGTGCGGCCGGGCGTGCGACCCGTCGAGTCGGCGCGGGGCGCGAGGGGGCTCACGCCGTGCGGGCCGGTGTGACCTTCGCCGCTGTTCGGGGAGGGGGTGTGCACAAGGGTTACCCGCAAGTAGCATGGGCCAGGTGAGCGGGCGCTCAGTCCAGCAGGACGAGCATGCCCCCGCGCAGCAGTGCACACCCGCACCTGGAGGAGAGCCAACGTGCCTCGTACCGTCAGGGACGTCGTCTTCGTCGACGGCGTCCGCACCCCGTTCGGCAAGGCGGGCCCGAAGGGCATCTACCACGAGACCCGCGCCGACGACCTCGTCGTGAAGGCGATCCGGGAGCTGCTGCGCCGCAACCCGGACCTGGACCCCAAGAAGATCGACGAGGTCGCCATCGCCGCGACCACGCAGATCGGTGACCAGGGCCTGACGCTGGGCCGCACGGCCGGCATCCTCGCGGGCCTCCCGCAGTCCGTCCCGGGCTACTCCATCGACCGCATGTGCGCCGGCGCGCTGACCGCCGTGACCGCCGTCGCGGGCGGTGTGGCCTTCGGTGCGTACGACGTCGCCCTCGCCGGCGGTGTCGAGCACATGGGCCGTCACCCCATGGGCGAGGGCGTGGACCCGAACCCGCGCTTCGTCTCCGAGAAGCTGGTCGACGAGTCCGCCCTGTTCATGGGCATGACCGCCGAGAACCTGCACGACCGGTACCCGACGATCACCAAGCTCCGCGCCGACGAGTACGCCGTGCGCTCGCAGGAGAAGGCCGCCAAGGCGTACGCCGACGGCAAGATCCAGCAGGACCTGGTACCGATCTCGGTGCGCAACACCAACGCGGAGGTCGGCGAGACGGGCTGGGGCCTGGTCACCACCGACGAGCCGATGCGCCCGGGCACCACGCTGGAGAACCTTTCCGGCCTGAAGACCCCGTTCCGTACGCACGGCCGGGTCACCGCGGGCAACGCCGCCGGTCTCAACGACGGTGCCACCGCCGCGATCATCGCGTCCGAGGACTTCGCCCGGGAGAACAACCTCCCGGTCAAGATGCGCCTGGTCTCGTACTCCTTCGCGGGTGTCGAGCCCGAGGTCATGGGCTACGGCCCGATCCCGGCCACCGAGAAGGCCCTGGCCCAGGCCGGCCTGACGATCGATGACATCGGTCTCTTCGAGGTCAACGAGGCCTTCGCGGTCCAGGTCCTCGCCTTCCTGGAGCACTACGGCATCGCCGACGACGACGCCCGCGTGAACCAGTACGGCGGCGCCATCGCCTTCGGCCACCCGCTCGCCTCCTCCGGCGTCCGTCTGATGACGCAGCTGGCCCGCCAGTTCGAGGAGCAGCCGCACGTCCGCTACGGCCTGACCACCATGTGCGTCGGCTTCGGCATGGGCGCCACGGTCATCTGGGAGAACCCGCACTTCACCTCCGAGGGAGACGCCAAGTGAGCACCACCACTGAGCTCCTGAAGGGCGCGGCCGAGCTGTTCCCGGACGAGGTCGTCACGTCCGCGCACGTCCGCCACCTGGACCTGCCGTTCGGCGCCGGGCGCTTCGCGCTCATCACGCTGGACAACGGCTTCGACCACACCAAGCCGACCACCTTCGGCCCGCAGTCCCTCGCCAACCTGAACGCGGCGATCGACCAGGTCGAGCAGGAGGCCCTCGCGGGCTCCATCGTCGGCGCGGGCATCACCGGCAAGCCGTTCATCTTCGCGGTCGGCGCCGACCTCAAGGGCGTCGAGCTGCTGAAGAAGCACGACGAGGCGCTCGCCATCGGCAAGGGCGGCCACGACGTCTTCAAGCGCCTCTCCGCGCTGGCGGTCCCGACCTTCGCGTACTACAACGGCGCGGCCATGGGCGGCGGCGTCGAGGTCGGTCTGCACTGCACCTACCGCACCGTCTCGAAGGCCATCCCGGCCTTCTCGCTGCCCGAGGTCTTCCTCGGCCTGGTCCCCGGCTGGGGCGGCTGCGCCATCCTGCCGAACCTGATCGGCGCCGAGCGCGCGGTCTCGGTGATCATCGAGAACTCGCTCAACCAGAACAAGCAGCTGCGCGGCAAGCAGGTCTTCGACCTGGGCATCGCGGACGCGCTGTTCGAGGGCGCGGACTTCCTGGAGCAGTCGCTCCTGTGGACCGCGAACGTACTGAACGGCACCACCGAGGTCGTCCGCGCCGAGATCGACCGCGGCGAGGCCTGGGACGCGGCCGTCGCCAAGGGCCGCTTCATCGCGGACTCCAAGGTGCACGGCGCCGCCCCGGCCGCCTACCGCGCTCTGGACATCATCGCCGCGGCCAAGTCCGGCGACCTCCAGGCCGGCTTCGACGCCGAGGACACGGCCCTGGCCGACCTCATCATGGGCGGCGAGCTGCGCTCGGGCATCTACGCCTTCAACCTGGTCCAGAAGCGCGCCAAGCGCCCGGCCGGCGCCCCGGACAAGTCCCTGGCCCGTCCGGTCACCAAGGTCGGCGTGGTCGGCGCGGGCCTGATGGCCTCGCAGCTGGCGCTGCTCTTCCTGCGCCGCCTGGAGGTGCCGGTGGTCCTCACCGACATCGACCAGGAGCGCGTGGACAAGGGTGTGGGCTACGTCCACGCCGAGATCCAGAAGCTGCTCGGCAAGGGCCGCATCAACCAGGACAAGGCGAACCGCCTGACCGCCCTGGTGACCGGTGTCCTGGACAAGGCCGAGGGCTTCTCGGACGCGGACTTCATCATCGAGGCCGTGTTCGAGGAGATGTCCGTCAAGCAGAAGGTGTTCGCGGAGGTCGAGGCGGTCGCCCCGGCGCACGCGATCCTCGCCACCAACACCTCCTCGCTGTCGGTCTCCGAGATGGCCTCGAAGCTCCAGCACCCGGAGCGCGTGGTCGGCTTCCACTTCTTCAACCCGGTCGCGATCCTCCCGCTGCTGGAGATCGTCCGCGGTGAGCAGACCGACGACGCCTCGCTGGCCACGGCCTTCGGCGTCGCCAAGAAGCTGAAGAAGACCGCGGTCCTCACGAAGGACGCCCCGGCGTTCGTCGTGAACCGCATCCTGACCCGCTTCATGGGCGAGATCCAGAACGTCATTGACGAGGGCACCCCGGTGGTCACCGCCGAGAAGGCCATCGAGCCGCTCGGCCTGCCGATGTCCCCGCTGGTGCTCCTGGAGCTCGTGGGACCCGCGATCGGTCTGCACGTCTCCGAGACCCTGAACCGCGCCTTCCCGGAGCGCTTCACGGTCTCCCCGAACCTCGCGGCGGTCGTCAAGGCCGGCAAGCGCGGCTTCTACGTCTACGATTCCGGCAAGCCGGAGCTGGACCCCGAGGTCGCCGCCCTCCTCGTGCAGGGCGACGCCGTCCTGACGGAGGAGCAGGTCCGCGACCGCGTCCTGGACGCGGTGGCGCAGGAGATCGGCCTGATGCTGGAGGAGGGTGTCGTGGCCGAGGCCCAGGACATCGACCTCTGCCTCATCACCGGTGCGGGCTGGCCCTTCCACCTGGGCGGCATCACGCCGTACCTGGACCGCGAAGGCGTCTCGGAGCGCGTGAACGGCAAGAAGTTCCTGGCTCCCGGCCTGGCGAGCATCCCGGCCTAGTCCGGGTCGCAGACGGGCATCTGACGGCCTGGCCCGCCCCTTCCCGGGGGCGGGCCTCGGCCGTTCGAATATCTGTCTAAGATTCACCCCCATGACGGACACGCACGCGCGGCCCAGGCGCCGCCGACGCCGCATTCTGCGGATCACCCTGCTCCTGGTCGCCGTGCTGATCCTGGGCGCCGCCGGGGCCGGCTGGTGGACGTACAGCCACCTCAACGGCAACATCGACAGCGTCGACCTGGACCAGGCCATCGGCGACAACCGGCCGCCGAAGGTGGCCGCGAACGCCCAGAACATCCTGGTGCTCGGCTCCGATTCGCGCGCCGGGGCCAACGCCGACCTCGACCACGGCGACGTCAGCGGCGCCCGCTCGGACACCGCGATGCTGGTGCACATTCCCGAGGGCCGGGCCAAGGCCACCGCGGTGAGCATCCCCCGCGACACCCTGATCACCCGGCCCGAGTGCAAGGACGGTGACGGCAAGACCGTGCCGTCCGCGAAGCGGGTCATGTTCAACTCGGTCTACTCGCTGGCCGGTCCGGCCTGTGTGGTCAACACCGTGGAGCAGATGTCCGGCGTTCGCGTGGACCACTTCGTCGAGGTGGACTTCGCCGGCTTCAAGGGCCTGGTGGACGCGCTCGGCGGGGTCACCGTCACCCTGGACAAGCCGATGAGCGGGGCCAAGGGCGGGCTGAAGCTGGACGCGGGCACGCACCGGCTGGGCGGCACGGACTCGCTCAAGTTCGTCCGTACCCGCTACGGCTACGGCGACGGCAGCGACCTCGGACGCATAGGCCTGCAGCAGCAGTTCATGATGGCGATGCTGACCGAGATCAAGAAGCAGGACGCGCTCGGCAACCCGGCGCGGCTCTACAAGCTCGCGGACGCCGGGACCAAGTCGCTGACCACCGACTCGGACCTCGCCTCCCTCACCGCCCTCTCCGACTTCGCCAAGAGCATGAAGGGCGTGGACCCGGACACGATGGAGACCATCATGCTGCCGGTCGCCTACGACAAGGTGGACCGGAACCGGGTCGTCGTGGCCGAGCCGCAGGCCACCCAGCTGTGGGAAGCCCTCCGCAAGGACGAGAAGATCCCGGCCACCGCGAAGGACTCCCCCGCCAAGGGCTGACGGAGCCTGCGGGCCGATGTCGGCGACGCCGGCCGAACGGGTGACCCGTTCGGCCGGCTTCGCCGTTCCGTGCCCGGCTCCACAGCACTAGAACTTCGCGTCCTGGCCGACCTTGGCGAGGCGGCTGTGGCTGCGCCCGTACAGGAAGTAGACGACGAAGCCGACGACCATCCAGATGCCGAACCGGATCCAGGTCTCGGCCGGCAGGTTGAGCATCAGCCAGAGCGAGGCCGCGATCGACAGGATCGGGACCACCGGCACCCACGGGGTGCGGAAGGACCGGTGCAGGTCGGGGCGGGTCCGGCGCAGGACGATCACGCCGAGGGCGACCACCACGAAGGCGAACAGGGTGCCGATGTTCACCAGTTCCGCGAGCTTCTCCAGGCTGGTGAATCCCGCGACGACGGCGATGACCCCACCGAGCAGGATGGTCGCCCGGTACGGCGTGCGGTACTTCGGGTGGGTGACGGAGAAGACGCGGGGCAGCAGTCCGTCACGGCTCATCGCGAAGAACACGCGCGTCTGCCCGAGCAGCAGGATCATGCACACGGTGATCAGGCCGACGGAGGCCCCGAGGCTGATGGCGCCGGCGAAGAACGGCTGGTTCACCGATTTGAAGGCTTCGGCGAGCGGGGCGCTGGGCGACATCTCCGTGTACTTCTGCATGCCGGTGACCACCAGCGTCACGGCGACGTAGAGCACCGTGCAGATCAGCAGCGAGCCGAGAATGCCGCGCGGCATGTCCCGCTGGGGATTCTTGGTCTCCTCGGCCGCGGTGGCCACGACGTCGAACCCGATGAAGGCGAAGAAGATGAGGGAGGCCGCGGTGAAGATGCCCATGACACCGAAGTTGGTGGGCGCGTAGCCGAAGAGCAGCTGGACCAGCGGCGCGTGCAGGCCGCCGCCCGCTTCCTGCGGCTGCGCCGGGGGGATGAACGGCGAGTAGTTGTCGGCCTTGACGAAGAACAGGCCCGCGATGATGACCAGCAGGACCACGGTGACCTTGATGGCGACGACGACCGCGGTGATCCGGGCCGACAGTTTCGTCCCGACGACCAGGATCAGGGTCAGCGCCAGGACCAGCAGGAAGGCGAGCACGTCGAAGGATCCTCCCGCGTCGGGCCCGGACAGCGCGGCGGGCATGTCCCAGCCCAGGTTCGTCGACATGAGGTGGCGCACGTACCCGGACCAGCCCACCGCCACGACGGCGGTGCCGAGCGCGAACTCGAGCACCAGGTCCCAGCCGATGATCCAGGCGGGCAGCTCACCGATCGAGGCGTACGAGAAGGTGTACGCCGAGCCGGCCACCGGCACGGTGGACGCGAACTCGGCGTAGCAGAGCGCTGCGAGGGCGCAGACGATGCCCGCCGCCACGAAGGAGAGGGCGGTGGCCGGTCCGGCGTTGTTCCGGGCCGCGATGCCCGTGAGGACGAAGATGCCGGTGCCGATGATGACGCCCACACCGAAGACCGTCAGGTCCCAGGCGGAGAGCGACTTGCGGAGCGCGTGTTCCGGCTCCTCCGTGTCGCGGATGGACTGCTCCACCGTCTTGGTGCGGAAGGGGCTGTTCAGATCCTTACTCACCGACGCACCTCCGACAGGTGATGACGCACGCGAACGGGCCGGGAGGCCCACCCCTCCAAGGGTGATCTCCCGGCCCGTGACGTGCAACCGCGCGGCGATCTAGGCGCCGGTGTCCGGCCTAGTCGACGGTGGCGGCCGGCTCGCTGTCGTAGCGCCCGTCCAGCTTGGCCACCAGGCCCGTGACCTGCCGGGCGATGTCCGGAGCGGTCAGCCCGATCTCGGCCATGACCTCCTTGCGGGAGGCGTGGTCCAGGAAGCGCTGCGGGATGCCGAAGTCGCGCAGCGGTACGTCGACCCCCGCGTCCCGGAGCGCCTGCGAGACCGCGGAGCCCACGCCGCCGGTGCGGCCGTTGTCCTCGACGGTGACGACCACGCGGTGGCGGTCGGCGAGCGGGGCCAGGGCCTCGTCCACGGGCTTGACCCAGCGGGGGTCCACGACCGTCGTGGTGATGCCCTGCTTGTCCAGCAGATCGGCGATCTCCAGGCACATCGGGGCCAGCGCGCCGACGGAGACGAGCAGTACGTCCGGCCGGGTGACTTCGGGGGCCGGGGCGCGCAGCACGTCCATGCCGCCGACGCGGCCGACGGCCGGGACGGCCGGGCCGACGACGCCCTTGGAGTAGCGCACGACGGTCGGGGCGTCCTTGACCAGGACGGCCTCGCGCAGCTGGGCGCGCAACTGCTCGGCGTCGCGGGGGGCGGCGAGCCGCAGACCGGGTACGACCTGCATGATCGACATGTCCCACATGCCGTTGTGGGAGGCGCCGTCGGTGCCGGTGACACCGGCCCGGTCCAGGACGAAGGTGACGCCGCACTTGTGCAGGGCGACGTCCATCAGGACCTGGTCGAAGGCGCGGTTGAGGAAGGTGGCGTACACCGCGAAGACCGGGTGGGCGCCGCCGGTCGCCAGGCCCGCCGCCGAAGTGGCGCCGTGCTGCTCGGCGATGCCGACGTCGAAGATCCGGTCGGGGTAGGCGTCCGCGAACTTCTTCAGGCCCACCGGCTGGAGCATGGCCGCGGTGATGGCGACGATGTCCTTGCGCTCCTTGCCGAGCTTGACCATCTCGTCGGCGAAGACGGAGGTCCAGCTGGCGGCGTCGGTGGAGACGGGCAGGCCGGTGTCCGGGTGGATCACGCCGACCGCGTGGAAGCGGTCCGCCTCGTCCTGGACGGCCGGCTCGTAGCCCCGGCCCTTCTGGGTGAGGCAGTGCACGATGACCGGGCCGCTGAAGCGCTTGGCGCGCTGCAGGGCGGACTCCAGGGCCTCGATGTCGTGGCCGTCGATGGGCCCGATGTACTTCAGGCCCAGGTCCTCGAACATGCCCTGCGGGGCGATGAAGTCCTTGAGGCCCTTCTTGGCACCGTGCAGGGTCTCGTAGAGCGGCTTCCCGACGACCGGGGTGCGCTCCAGGAGGTCCTTGCCGCGGGCCAGGAAGCGCTCGTAGCCGTCCGTGGTGCGCAGTGTCGCCAGGTGGTTCGCGAGGCCGCCGATGGTGGGGCCGTACGAACGCTCGTTGTCGTTGACGACGATGACGAGGGGGCGGTCCTTGGCGGCGGCGATGTTGTTCAGCGCCTCCCAGGCCATGCCTCCGGTCAGCGCACCGTCGCCGATGACGGCGGCGACGTGGTGGTCCGCGCGGCCGAGCACCTCGTTGGCCTTGGCGAGGCCGTCGGCCCAGCCGAGCACGGTGGAGGCGTGCGAGTTCTCGATCACGTCGTGGTCGGACTCGGCGCGCGAGGGGTAGCCGGAGAGGCCGCCCTTGGCGCGCAGGTTGCCGAAGTCCTGACGGCCGGTGAGCAGCTTGTGGACGTAGGCCTGGTGGCCGGTGTCGAAGAGGACCTTGTCCTTGGGCGAGTCGAAGACCCGGTGCAGGGCGATCGTCAGTTCGACCACCCCGAGGTTGGGGCCGAGGTGCCCGCCGGTCTTGGAGACGGCGTCGACGAGGAAGGACCTGATCTCGGCCGCGAGCTGATTGAGCTCCTCCTGGCTGAGCAGGTCCAGATCGCGCGGTCCCTTGATGCGGGGCAGCAGCACCCGTGCCTCCTTGCAGTTGCTTGCTGGTCTGACGAGTCTAATGTTCCGCTCGCGGGTGCGGTCATCGGGCCGTCCCCGGTGAGTCACACCTTTGTCATACATGAACACACCCTCACGAGGTCACACATCACAAACAGGCGTATACCCGCACAGGCGTACGTACATATGTACGCACGGATGCCCGGCGCCACGCGAAGTGGCACCGGGCATTGTGACGGGTCTTACCGCTTAGGCACGTCCGGCCGTCTTCTGGGTCTTGCGCGTGATCGAGTCGATCACCACGGTGGCCAGCAGTACGGCACCCGTGATCATGTACTGGATCGGGGTCGCGATTCCCTCCAGGGCCAGACCGTACTGGATCGAGACGATGACCATGACGCCGAGGAGGGCGTTCCAGGTCCGGCCGCGGCCACCGAAGAGGCTGGTGCCGCCGATGACGGCCGCCGCGATCACGTTCATCAGCAGGTCGCCGGCGCCGGCGCTCTGGTTGGCGGCCGCGATCTTCGAGGCCCAGAACAGACCGCCGATGGCGGCGAAGGTGCTGGAGATCGCGAAGACCGTGATCCGGATCCGGGTGACGTTGATGCCCGCGCGGCGGGAGGCCTCGACGCTGCCGCCCAGTGCGAAAACGTTTCGTCCGAAGGTCGTGCGGCGGAGCAGGAAGTCCGTGACGACCAGGGCCAGCAGGAAGAGCACCACCGCGAGCGGCAGGCCCTTGTACTGGTTGAACAGCACCGCGGGGCCGAAGGCGACCAGCGCGAGCAGGCCGGTGCGCAGCAGGATCTCGGCGAGCGGCCGGGAGGGCATCCCGGCGGCCTCGCGGCGCTTCGCGTCGAAGAATGCCGCGAGGAAGTAGCCGGCCACCGCCAGCGCGGCCAGCCCGTAGGCGACGGCCACGTCCGAGAAGAAGTACGTGGTCAGCTGGCCGACCACGCCGTCGGAGTCGATGTTGATCGTGCCGTTGCTGCCGAGGATCTGCAGCATCGCGCCGAGCCAGAAGAGCAGGCCCGACAGGGTGACGGCGAAGGCCGGGGCGCCGATCCTGGCGAAGAAGAAGCCGTGGATGCAGCCGATCAGGGCGCCGCCGGCGATGGCCGCCAGGATCGCCAGCCACTCGTTCACGCCGTGGGTGACGGCGAGGACGGCGACGATCGCGCCCGAGACGCCGCTGACCGAGCCGACCGAGAGGTCGATCTCACCGAGCAGCAGCACGAAGATGATGCCGATGGCGATCATGCCGGTGCCGGTCATCGTGATCGCGATGTTGGTGAGGTTCTCCGGGGAGAGGAAGTTCGAGTTCAGCCCCTGGAAGATCGACCAGATGACGATCAGGCCGATGACGACCGGGAGGGAGCCCAGGTCGCCGGCCTTCATCCGGCGCTTGAACTCGCCCACGTACCCGGCGAGGCCCTCCTCCCTGACGAGCAGCCGGGGGTCCACGGCCGGGATCGCGTCGTGCGCGGCCGCCGGGTTGACCGGGTCGATGTGCTCCTGCTGGTCGGCGGGGCCCTTGCCCAGTGGATCGGTGGCGGGGTTCTGGGTACTCACTTGCCGGCCTCCGAGGTGCGGGCCGCCCGGCGGGTCACGGCGTTGTCCGTGGCACCGGTGATGGCGGAGATGATCTCTTCCTGCGAGGTGTCGGCGACGTTGAAGACACCGTTGTTGCGGCCGAGCCGCAGGACCGCCACCTTGTCGGCGACGGCCTTCACATCGGCCATGTTGTGGCTGATGAGGATGACGGCGTGGCCACGCTCCCGCAGCCGCTCCACGAGGTCGAGAACCTGTGCGGTCTGCTCGACGCCGAGGGCGGCGGTGGGCTCGTCGAGGATGACGAGCTGGGGCTCGCCCAGCATGGAGCGGGCGATCGCCACGGTCTGGCGCTGACCGCCGGAGAGCGAGGCGATGGGGATCCGGACACTGGGGATCCGGATGGACAGGGTGGTCAGGAGCTCGCGGGCGCGCCGCTCCATCTCCACCTCGTCGAGGACGCCACGGCGCTTGAGCTCGCGGCCGAGGAAGAGGTTGCCGACGACATCGATGTTGTCGCACAGCGCCAGGTCCTGGTAGACCGTCGCGATGCCCAGGTTCTGGGCGTCGTGGGGCTTGCCGATGGAGACCGGACGGCCTTCCCACTCGATGACGCCGTCATCGATGGGGTGCACGCCGGCGATCGTCTTGACCAGCGTGGACTTTCCGGCGCCGTTGTCGCCGACCAGGGCGACCACCTCACCGGAGTGGATCTCGAGTTCTACGTCGGTCAGGGCCTGAACGGCGCCGAACCGCTTCGAGACCCCTCGCAACGCCAGCACGGGCGCAGCGGACACATGAACCATCTCCTTCGCCGCCTGACCGGCGGGGATGTCGTGCAAAAGAGCAGGAGCGGGGCGAATGGGGGAACGTTTCTGCCCGGCGCCCCGCCAGTGGCGGGGAATGAGGGGCGGGGCGCCGGTCAGGCACGGGGGGCCGCCTCGCGAGGAGGCGGCGGGGGCCGCTACTTCAGGCCGATGGCGGCGCAGGCCGCCGCGTACTTGTCGGTGCAGATCTCGTCGACCGTGTAGACGCCGTCCTTGACGACGGTGTCCTTGATGTTGCCCTTGGTGAGCGAGACGACCGGGATCAGCACGGAGGCGATGCCCTTGGCGGACGGGCTGTCCACCGTGGAGGTGGTGACGCCGTCGAGCTTCTCCTTCTTGGCGAGGGCGACGGCCATCTTCGCGGCGGCCTCGGCCTCGGGGGCGTACGGCTTGTAGACGCTCATGAACTGCTCGCCCGCGACGATCCGCTGCACACCGGCGAGTTCGGCGTCCTGGCCGGTGACCGGCGGCAGGGGGGAGACGCCGGCACCCTTGAGGGCCGTGATGATGCCGCCCGCCATGCCGTCGTTGGCGGAGTAGACGCCGATGACCTTGTCCTTGCCGAGCGCGGAGAGCGCGGCCGCCATGTTGGTGTTGGCGTTCTCCGGCTTCCACTCGACGGTGTCGTACTCCTTGCCGACGTTCACCTTGCCGTCGAGGACGGAGTGCGCACCGGACTTGAAGAGCTTGGCGTTCGGGTCGGTGACCGAGCCGTTCATCATGACGATCTGGCCGTCCTTGGCCTTGTCGCCCAGCGCCTCCAGCAGGGCCTTGCCCTGGACCTTGCCGACCTCTTCGTTGTCGAAGGAGGTGTAGGCGTCGATCGGGCCCTCGGCCAGACGGTCGTAGGCGACGACCGGGATGCCGGCGTCCTTGGCCTTCTTGACCGAGCCGGCAATGGCCTTCGAGTCCACCGCGTCGACGATCAGGACGTCCACCTTGTTGGTGATCATCGTGTCGACCTGCGAGTTCTGCGTGGTGGCGTCCTGCTTGGCGTTGGCGTAGACGACCTCGCCCTTGCCGCCGGTGAGCTCGGCGACCTTCTTCTCGATGAGCGGCTTGTCGAACTTCTCGTAGCGCGCGGTCTGGTTCTCCGGCAGGAGCAGACCGACCTTGATCGCGTCACCCTTGGCGGCGCCGGACTCCTTGGTCTTGTCGCCGGCCTCCTTGGCGCTGCCACAGGCGGCGAGGGAAACGGCCATGGCACCGGCGGCAACGGCTACAGCGGTTCTGCGCATACGCGTGTTCATTACTTGAACCTCCCTGACGAGGCCGCAACCCTGCGGCCGAGGTGGATGTGAGTCAACCCCGGCCGCAAGTTTGCCGTCAAGGAGTGAATCCTTAACGAGATGACAACGGTGCCATCCGTTATCTAACTGAAGACATGGCGGCTGAAGCACGCACTCCACTTCCATGATCTGACAAAAGTGTCGAATCGCCCATTTCACTGAGCACCAGAGCCAGCGCGCCGAGCACCTCGGCCCGCCCTCCCAGTGACCCTGTCAGCACCGACAACTGGCGCGCCGCGCTCGGAATCGCGTACCTCCCGACTGATTCACGGATCGGCGCCAGGACGAGTTCACCCGCCTCCGCCAGGGAGCCGCCCAGGACCACCCTGCTCGGGTTCAGGAGGTTGCACAGACTGGCCACGCCGCTGCCGACGTGGCGGCCCACGTCGGTGATCACGCGGCGGCAGCCCGGGTCCCCCTCGCGGGCCAGTTCGACCACCCGCTCCATCGTCAACTCCGGTCCGTGGCTGCCCTGGAGCAGCGGAAGCACGTACCGGGCCGCGGCGAAGGTCTCCAGGCAGCCGCGGTTCCCGCAGCGGCAGACGGGACCCGATTCGTCGAGGGTGATGTGCCCGATCTCGCCGGCCGTGCCGCCGGGGCCGCGGTAGATCTGACCGTTGATCACCAGCCCCGCGCCGACGCCGCTGGCGACCTTGATGTAGGCGAGGTCTTTTACTCCCCGCCCGCTCCCCCAAACGAGTTCACCGAGGGCCCCGAGGTTCGCGTCGTTGTCCACGTACACGGGTACGCCGAGGCGCTGCGAGAGTTCCTGGCGGGGGTTGATGCCGGCCCAGCCCGGGAGGATCGCGGTCGAGCCCAGGGTCCCGGATTCCACGTCGATCGGGCCCGGGACGCCGAGGCCGACGCCGATGACCTTGTCCAGGCTCACCCCGATGCCCGCGATCAACCGTCCGACCAGTGCTTCCGCCCGGTCGAAGCCCTCCACCCAGGAGGCGTCCACGTCGAGCGGCTCGGCCTCCTCCGCCAGCACCTGGTGGGCCAGGTTCCCGACCGCCACCCGCAGGTGGGTGTGGCCGAAGTCCACGCCGATCACGATGCCGGCGTCGCCGCTGAGCGACACGCTGCGGGCCCGCCGGCCGCCGGCCGAGGTGTCGGTGACCTCGACGGTCCCGCCGTCCTTGAGCTCCCGGACGATGTTGGAGACCGTGGCCGCCGACAGTCCGGTGGCGCGGGCGATCTCCGCCTGGGTCAGTGACCCCGCGAGGCGCACCGCCCGCACGACCCGTTCGAGATTCGCGCGATGTAGCGAAGACTGCGATCCGGGCGTCTGCACGACTCATCCACTCCTGCCCATAAGCGACGGCCAGCCGTCGCCCCCGGCCGGGGAACGTCGCGGCTGCGCTCGCTCCGAGACCCCGGCGTCTCTCCAACTTGTGAACCTTAAGTCGAGCCTTTGTCCCTCGACACGTCAAGAGGCTGACACGGCACGAATCGGCCGCTATCGGCCACAAGGGGAGAGAACGGTCCGTGTGATCGCGCTACGGTCGCCGGGGCGCCGGTCCTCAGCGGCCTTTCCGGCCGGACCTGGCGCTTTGTAATGACGGCGCTACGCGAGGAGATGTTCGGGACGGGTGCCGGGCCAAATCCTCTCAGCGCTGCCCGCGTCGGCTGATCCGTTAGGCTGACCTCGCTTCCCCTTCCCCCGCATGTCTGCCCCGGCTCTTGCCCGCGTCACCCATGCCCACGCGTCGGCGGCCACACCACGGGCTTCCTCGGCGGCGGGCCGTCCCCCGCCCGGTCAGCATCGCCGGCGGTGTGACGGCGACCGGTGGCGGCCGGCCCTGCGGCAGGCGCGGGACCGGGGAACCCGGTACCAGGACGCTCCCAGCTGCAGCCACACGACGACTCGGCGGGCCGGGCGTGGCACGCCGAGGGACCTGAGCCCCGCGAGCCGGCCGGTTGCCGGGCTCAGCTGCGAAGCAGGAGCAGCACGGGGCACGCGGCGGTGGTCGCGATGACCGCCAGGGCCAGAGCAAAGGTGCGCAGCCGCAGGGTGCGGTAGCGGTCCTCGTATTCCGCGCGGAGCTGAGTGCAGCGATGGGCGAGGTGGCGGGTCGTCGCCTTTGCCGTCTCGATGCGGGTGCCCGCGTAGAGGCGTTCGAGTTCTTGTCGTTCGTTGGTGGTCAGCCAGGTGAGTTGGTCGCAGAAGGCGACGGCTTCGCGGTGGGCCCGGGTGAGTTCGTTCTGCCAGTAGAGGTAGCCGTCCAGGCTGCGCAGGCCGTCCTTGACGGACGCTGCCGGTTGGCCGCCCGAGTCGTTTGCCGCCGACGCGTCCATGGCGGTCACCGCTTGCCGCCGCCGGCGCCCGCCCCGGAGGCGCCGGAATGGTCCTGTACGTGATCGAGCTGGGAGATGTCCGGGTGGTGCAGGTCGAACGCCGGGGACTCGGAACGGATCCGCGGCAGGGTGAGGAAGTTGTGCCGCGGCGGCGGGCAGGAGGTCGCCCACTCCAGCGAGCGGCCGTAGCCCCACGGGTCGTCGACCTCGATCTTCTTGCCGTACTTCGCCGTCTTCCAGACGTTGTACATGAAGGGAAGCAACGACAGGCCGAGCAGGAACGAGCTGATCGTCGAGATCGTGTTCAGGGTGGTGAAGCCGTCGGCGGCGAGGTAGTCCGCGTAACGACGCGGCATGCCTTCCACGCCCAGCCAGTGCTGCACCAGGAACGTGCCGTGGAAGCCCACGAACAGCGTCCAGAAGGTGATCTTGCCCAGGCGCTCGTCCAGCATCTTGCCCGTGAACTTCGGCCACCAGAAGTGGAAGCCGGCGAACATCGCGAAGACCACGGTGCCGAAGATGACGTAGTGGAAGTGCGCGACGACGAAGTACGAGTCGGAGACGTGGAAGTCCATCGGGGGCGAGGCCAGGATGACGCCGGTCAGACCACCGAAGAGGAAGGTGACCAGGAAGCCGACCGTCCACAGCATCGGGGTCTCGAAGGACAGCGAGCCCTTCCACATGGTGCCGATCCAGTTGAAGAACTTCACACCGGTCGGCACCGCGATCAGGAAGGTCATGAACGAGAAGAACGGCAGCAGCACACCGCCCGTGACGTACATGTGGTGCGCCCACACGGTCACCGAGAGGCCGGCGATCGCGATCGTCGCCGCGATCAGGCCGATGTAACCGAACATCGGCTTGCGCGAGAAGACCGGGATCACTTCGGAAACGATGCCGAAGAACGGCAGGGCGATGATGTACACCTCTGGGTGCCCGAAGAACCAGAAGAGGTGTTGCCACAGCAGCGCGCCGCCGTTGGCCGCATCGAACACGTGCGCACCGAACTTGCGGTCGGCCTCCAGCGCGAAGAGCGCGGCGGCCAGCACCGGGAAGACGAGCAGGACCAGGACAGCGGTCAGCAGCACGTTCCAGGTGAAGATCGGCATGCGGAACATCGTCATGCCGGGCGCGCGCATGCAGATGATCGTGGTGATGAAGTTGACCGAGCCGAGGATCGTGCCGAAGCCCGAGAAGGCCAGACCCATGATGCCCATGTCGGCGCCGATGCCGGGCGAGTGCACCGCGTCCGACAGCGGCACGTACATGAACCAGCCGAAGCTGGGAGCGCCGCTCGGGGTGAGAAAGGAGGCCGCCGCGATCAGCGAGCCGAACAGGTAGAGCCAGTAGGCGAACATGTTCAGTCGCGGGAACGCCACATCGGGCGCGCCGATCTGCAGCGGCATGATCCAGTTCGCGAAGCCCGCGAACAGCGGGGTGGCGAACATCAGCAGCATGATCAGGCCGTGCATGGTGAAGGCCTGGTTGAACTGCTCGTTTGACAGGATCTGCGTGCCCGGACGGGCCAGCTCGGCGCGCATGAACAGCGCGATGATGCCGCCGACGACGAAGAACGCGAACGACGTGACCATGTACATCGTGCCGATGGTCTTGTGGTCGGTGGTGGTCATCCACTTCACGACGACATTGCCCGGCTGCCTGCGCCTTAGCGGCAGCTCGTTCTCGTACGAGGCTTCATCCGGGGCGGTACCCCGGGGCGGTTGCGAAAGGACTCCCACGCGAACTCCTGGTCACTTCGTCATCGGTGCGGACCGCGCCGGCCTGACCAGCGACGGACCGGCCGACGGGTGACCACGCGCGCGGCGACTCTGCCCCACGGCCGCGGCCCGCGCCGCGTCGGCACGCCGAAAACGCACGGAATGGCACCCGATGGGCGCCTCGGCGTCGGCAGAAGGCGGCGAGGCCCCGCCGCGCGGCGGGCCTCCTTGTCGTCGAGCCAGCTACTTGAGGGTGGCGGAGGTCAGGCCGGCCTGGATCTGGCGCTGGAAGGAGAGGTAGACCGCCAGCATGGGGATGATGGCGATGGTGGCGCCGGCGAACAGCACCGGCAGGTCGGTCTCGTAGCCCATCTGGTACTGGAGCTGGATGAGCCCTTGCGTGAGCATGTACCGCTCGGGCTCGCCGCTCGTCTGCGGCTGCATCAGCACGGCGGGCAGGATGTACTGGTTCCACTGGCCCAGGACGTTGAAGATCCCGACGCTGATCAGGCCGGGCTTGGCCATGGGCAGCATCACCTGGAAGAAGATCCGGGTGTCGGAGGCCCCGTCGATGACCGCCGCCTCGTGTATCGCCGTGGGCAGCGTCCGGAAGAAGGAGTGCATGAAGAAGACGGTGAACGGCATCGAGTAGGCGACGTACACCAGGATCAGACCCTGGTAGGTGTTCAGCATGTCGAAGCGCTTGACCATGAAGAACAGCGGTACGAGCGCCAGGAACACCGGGAACATCGCCCCGCTGACGAAGAAGTAGTAGATGACCCGGTTTCCCCTGAAGGGGTAGCGGGCGAGTACGTAGGCGGCCATCGAGCCGAACAGCATGGTCAGCGGGACCGAGAACACCAGCACGATGAGGGTGTTGGCGAAGTAGCCCCCGATGCCCTTCTCCCAGGCCCGGCCGAACGCGTCGAAGTGCCAGTTCGAGGGCCAGCTCAGGGCCGAGCCGCCGATCTGCGCGTCCGTCTTGAAGGAGCCGAGCGCGAGCCAGATCAGGGGCAGCACGATCATTATCGCCCAGAGGACGAGGAAGCCGTGCGAGAAGACGTTGAGGACCATGCCCTCGGAGCGCCGCTGGTCCCGCTCCCCCGTCCGGCCCGGTTTGCCGGACCGCTCCGCGGCGGCTTCGCCCGGAGCCTTGATCACTGTGGACTCTGCGGTCATCGTGGAACTCCTCTCAGAACTCGATGCGCTCGCGGCGGGTGGCGCGCAGCGTGATGATGGAGAGGATCATGGTCAGGGCGAGCATGACCACGCCCATGGCACAGGCGTAGCCGCTCTTGCCGAAGTACAGGAAGTTGCGCATCAGCACTGTCGACATGACCTCGCTGTGGTGGTCGGGTCCGCCGCCGAACTGGCCCGAGGTCATGGTCGACACCAGGACGAACATGTCCATCGCGGCGATGCCCAGATAGACCGCGGACGTCTGCACAGAATCCCACAGCAGCGGCAGGGTGACCCTGAAGAAGGTCTGGGCGCGCCCGGCGCCGTCGAGCAGCGCGGCCTCGTAGATGTCCTTGGGGACGGACTGCATGGCCGCGGAGAACAGGACGAGGTAGAAGCCGACTCCGTGCCAGACGACCACGAACAGCAGGGCCCACAGGACGAAGTCGGGCTCGTTGAGCCATTCGACGGGGTGCTGCGCGTCGATCAGGCCGATCTTGGTGAGGAAGCCGTTGAGCAGGCCGCCCTCGTCGCTCCGGTAGATCGCGCCGAAGAGCACGGAGAGGATGGCGAGGGAGAGCACCTGCGGGAAGAAGTAGACGATCTTGTAGACGCGCGATCCGCCGACGCCCCGCACTCCGCCGGCCCCGCTGCGCCCGCCGGCGTTCACCATGAAGGCGAAGAAGAGGGCGAGCAGGATGGTGACGACCGGGACGAACACCAGGAGCAGCAGGTTGTGCCAGAGGGCGCCGCGGAAGACCTCGTCCTTCAGCAACGTCGCGTAGTTGTCCGTGCCGACGAAGTCGAACGTCGGGGACTGGCCGCTCCAGTTGGTGAAGGAGTAGCCGAACGTCTGTACGTACGGCCAGATGACGAAGGTCAGGTACAGCGCGAGGGGCGCGACGAGGAAGCCGGTGATGAAACCGGCCCGCCCCTTGCGCTGGGCTACATGGCTCATGGTGTCCGTCCCTGCGGTGTCAGGCGCGCTTGTTGTTCTTGGCGTTCGGGTCCTTGGCCGCCTTGTCTACCGCAGCCTGGGCCCGCTTGATCCACTCCTTTGGCTGGATCCGCTGGGCCATCAGCTCATTGGACGCGTTCTGGATCTCGGTGTCCATCTCGCTGTACCAGTCGGGGTAGCGGTAGCTGAAGGTGTTGCTCCCCGCCGCCTTGAGCGCCTCCACCGCCGACTGGGTGCCCGGCCGCAGCTTGACGCTCGGGTCCACGCCGTCCTTGACGACGGTGAGCGAGTTGGCCTGCTGGGCGAAGATCGTCGACCATTCGCGGGACAGCATCGAGCGGAGGAACTCCATGCCCGCCGCCTTGTTGGCGGCCCTCTCCGGCACGATGAAGGGCTCGTCGACACCGGCCCGGATGGCCTCGAAGGGCAGCTTGCTGTCGGCGAGCAGCGGCATCGGCAGGAACTTCATGTCGAAGTCCTCCGGGGTCTGCTTCAGCTGCTCGTTCTCCAGCCAGGAGCCGGAGGGGATGAACGCGGCCTTGTACTGGTTCCAGGCGGTCTGGGACTCCGTGTGGGTGAGGCCGTTGGTGCCCGGCATCAGCAGGCCCTTCTCGACCACCTCGTACACCGCCTCGACCGCGGCGAGGGCGGCCGCGTTGCCCTCGAAGGCGTTCGGCTCCAGGTTGTCGATCGCCTTCATGGCCTCCAGACCGCCCTTCTTGGCGATCAGGTCCATGATGACGACGTTGATGTAGTACGGGAACTTGCCCTGGTGGGCGAGGCCGCCGATGCCCGCATCCCTGGCCTTGGTGCAGACGGCCAGGAACTCGTCCCAGGTCTTCGGCGGCGCCCAGCCCTTCTCCTTGAAGAGCTTGCCGGAGTACCAGAAGCCGAACACGGCGTAGACGTACTTCAGCACGACGAACTTGCCGCCCTGCAGCCCCTGTTCGTAGGCACCCTCGACCAGCGTGTCGCGCACCTTCTTGGTCGGGTCGTCGAGCGAGGGCGCGTCGAGCACGGCGGTGAGGTCGGCGAGCTGGCCGCCCTTGGCGAGCACGTCCAGCTTGATCTGCTGGGCGCCGGAGTCGTCGACGACGTCCGGCGGGTTGCCGCCGTTGAAGCGCGGCTGGAGCTTGGCGGTGATCTCCTGGGTGCCCAGGTGGTTGCTGGTGGTGCCCCACTTCTTGTCGAAGGCGGCCTCCCAGGCCTTCGCGTAGTCGTCGCCGAAACCGCCCTTGAAGACGACGACGTCCAGCTTGCCGCCCTTCGCGACGCCGAAGGGGTTCTCCTTGGTCACGGCGCCCTTGTCGGGGCCCTTCGTGGAGTTCTCCCCACCCCCCGAGGCGCAGGCGGACAGGAAGCTCATCGTCGGCACCGTGATCAGTCCGAGTGCTGCGGAGCGCTTGATCAGATCACGGCGCCCGAGGCCCTCACCAGTGGATCCCATGCTCATGTCCTCGCCTTCGTCGGAAGTGTGAAGGAAGCCGGAGAGTCACGGCGTCGCCGCGCATGCGGACATCACCGCAGGTCCCCGCCCGTCCCCCGGTCCGGAGCCGATCGCATCGCGGTGATCCGGACGGGCACAGGTATAGTCCACTTCCGCTCGTGTGAGCAAGATCATGCACACGTATGGCCGCCAGTTTTTCCGAGTTGAGACCTGTCTGTCACCTGGGTTCGCCGCCGGACAAGCGGAAGGGCCGCACCCCCTTGACGGGGATACGGCCCTTTGGTGCCGATGGCGTGCTTAGCCGCGGATCAGGTTGCGGAGCACGTACTGCATGATGCCGCCGTTGCGGTAGTAGTCCGCCTCGCCCGGCGTGTCGATGCGGACGACCGCGTCGAACTCCACACCGGTGTCGGTGGTCACCTTGACGGTGCGCGGGGTGGTGCCGTTGTTCAGCTCCTCCACACCGGTGAAGGCGAAGGTCTCCTCGCCGGTGAGGCCCAGGGAGGCCGCCGTGGCGCCCTCGGGGAACTGCAGGGGCAGGACGCCCATGCCGATCAGGTTGGAGCGGTGGATGCGCTCGTAGGACTCGGCGATGACGGCCTTGACGCCGAGCAGCGCGGTGCCCTTGGCGGCCCAGTCGCGGGACGAGCCCGAGCCGTACTCCTTGCCCGCCAGGATGACCAGCGGGATGCCGGCGGCCTGGTAGTTCTGGGAGGCGTCGTAGATGAAGGAGACCGGCGCGCCGTCGACGGTGAAGTCGCGGGTGAAGCCGCCCTCGGTGCCCGGCGCGATCTGGTTGCGCAGGCGGATGTTGGCGAACGTACCGCGGATCATGACCTCGTGGTTGCCGCGGCGGGAACCGTACGAGTTGAAGTCGCGGCGCTCGACGCCGTGCTCGGTGAGGTACTTGCCGGCCGGGGTGTCGGCCTTGATCGCACCGGCCGGGGAGATGTGGTCGGTGGTGACCGAGTCGCCCAGCTTCGCCAGCACGCGGGCGCCGGCGATGTCGGAGACCGGGGTGGTCTCCATGGTCATGCCCTCGAAGTAAGGGGGCTTGCGCACGTAGGTCGACTGCGGGTCCCACTCGAAGGTGTTGCCCGTCGGGATCGACAGCGCCTGCCACTGGGCGTCGCCCGCGAAGACGTCCTGGTAGGACTTGCTGAACATGTCCTCGCCGATGGCGTTCGCCACGACGTCGTTGACCTCGGCCTCGGAGGGCCAGATGTCCGCGAGGAAGACCGGCTTGCCCTCGGTGTCGACGCCGATGGCGTCGGTGGTGATGTCCACCTTCATGGAGCCCGCGATGGCGTACGCGACGACCAGCGGCGGGGAGGCCAGGTAGTTCATCTTGACGTCGGGGTTGATGCGGCCCTCGAAGTTGCGGTTGCCCGAGAGCACCGAGGTGACCGCGAGGTCGTGCTCGTTGATCGCCTTCGAGATCTCCTCGTCCAGCGGACCGGAGTTGCCGATGCAGGTGGTGCAGCCGTACCCGACGAGGTTGAAGCCCATCTTGTCGAGGTACGGGGTCAGGCCGGCCTTGTCGAAGTAGTCGGTGACGACCTTCGAGCCCGGGGCCAGGGTGGTCTTGACCCACGGCTTGCGGGTCAGACCCTTCTCGACCGCCTTCTTGGCCACGAGCGCCGCGGCGACCATGACGTAGGGGTTCGAGGTGTTGGTGCAGGAGGTGATCGCGGCGACGGTGACGGCGCCGTGGTCGATCTCGAAGGAGGTGCCGTCGGCCAGGGTGACCAGCGTCGGGCGGGTCGGCACGCCGTCGGTGGCGGCCGGGGCGTCGGACGCCGGGAAGGACTCCTTGCCCGCCTCGTCGTCGTCCTCGACGTAGTTGCGCACGTCCTGCGCGAACTGCTCGGCGGCGTTGGCCAGGACGATGCGGTCCTGCGGGCGCTTCGGGCCGGCGATGGAGGGGACGACCGTGGAGAGGTCGAGCTCCAGCTTCTCGGAGAAGTCAGGCTCGGCGGCCGGGTCCAGCCACAGGCCCTGCTCCTTGGCGTACGCCTCGACGAGCGCGACCTGCTGGGCGTCGCGGCCGGTCAGGCGCAGGTACTTCAGGGTCTCGTCGTCGATCGGGAAGATCGCGGCGGTGGAGCCGAACTCCGGCGACATGTTGCCGATGGTGGCGCGGTTCGCCAGGGAGGTGGCGGCGACGCCCTCACCGTAGAACTCGACGAACTTGCCGACGACGCCGTGCTTGCGCAGCATCTCGGTGATGGTCAGCACCAGGTCGGTGGCGGTGGTGCCGGCCGGCAGCTCGCCGGTCAGCTTGAAGCCGACGACGCGCGGGATCAGCATGGAGACCGGCTGGCCGAGCATCGCGGCCTCGGCCTCGATGCCGCCGACGCCCCAGCCCAGCACGCCCAGGCCGTTGACCATGGTGGTGTGCGAGTCGGTGCCGACGAGGGTGTCGGGGTACGCCTGGCCGTTGCGGACCATGACCGTGCGCGCCAGGTGCTCGATGTTGACCTGGTGGACGATGCCGGTGCCCGGGGGGACGACCTTGAAGTCGTCGAAGGCGGTCTGGCCCCAGCGCAGGAACTGGTAGCGCTCCTTGTTGCGGCCGTACTCCAGCTCGACGTTCTGCGCGAAGGCGTCCTTCGTGCCGAACTTGTCGGCGATGACCGAGTGGTCGATGACCATCTCGGCGGGCGAGAGCGGGTTGATCTTCGCCGGGTCGCCGCCGAGGGCCTTCACGGCCTCACGCATGGTGGCGAGGTCCACGACACACGGGACACCGGTGAAGTCCTGCATGATCACGCGGGCCGGCGTGAACTGGATCTCCTCGCTGGGCTGGGCCTGCGAGTCCCAGTTGCCGAGCGACCGGATGTGGTCGGCGGTGATGTTCGCGCCGTCCTCGGTACGGAGCAGGTTCTCCAGCAGCACCTTCAGGCTGTAGGGAAGGCGGGCGGAGCCCTCAACCTTGTCCAGCCGGAAGATCTCGTACGACTCGTCGCCCACCTGCAGCGTGCTGCGGGCGTCGAAGCTGTTCGCCGACACGACAGTCTCCTTCATGCATGAATTTCGCGCGTATGACCGCATCCTGCCGCCACGCCCCATGGCCAATCCGCTAAGGTAAGGCTAAGTTAGGTAACCCTTACCAGCGGGGGCGGCTGCGGTACGCCTTCGGCAGATATCTCGATGTCGAGATAACTCTAGTACATGTCCGGGGGCAGGGACGAGGCACGTACCCGCAGGCCCGCCGGGACGGTGCGCTGCCCCGGGGGTTCCGTATACCCGGATTCGATCAGTGTGACCAGCGCGGACATCGCCGACTCGGCAATCCGTTCGGGATTGAGGGTGACGGTGGTCACGGGAGGTTCGAGCGCCCCGTACGCCGGGTCCTCACTCGCGCAGACCAACAGGAGACCTCCGGGCGTACTGATTCCATGGCGCGCGGCGGCGGCCAGTACCTGACGGCCGCCCGGATCGTAGAGGGAGTAGACGGCGTCGGGGCGGCCGGGCGCGCCGAAGGCGCGGTCGAAGGCGCGGCCCTGGTCGTCCTCGGGGTGGAAGGGGACCACCAGCGGGGGCGTACCGCGCTCCGCGCACCAGTGTTCGTAGGCGGAGGTGACGGCCCTCGTGTAGTACTCCCGGCCGAAGCCGGAGTGCAGGGCTACGCGCCGGGCGCCGGACGCGGCGAGGTGGTCGAGCACCTCGCGGGTGGTGGCCTCGTGGTCGTTGTCCACCCACACGTCGTCGGGCCGGGGGTCGGCGGGCCGCCCGTCGAAGACCACGGGCAGGCCGCGCGCCCGCAGGGCCCGGAGCACCGGATCGTCCTGCGGGCTGTCGAGCAGCAGCATCCCGTCGACGGCCAGGGTGTGCCACAGGGGCTCGGCGCCGCGGTCCGCGGGCAGGCTGATCAGGGCGTATCCGTGGGAGTGGGCCACGGAGGTGGCGGCGGTGAGCAGCCGGGAGAAGTACGCGACGCCCGCGAAGTCCCAGGTCCAGTCGGCGTAGGTGGTGACGGCGAAGCCGAGGGTGCGGGTACGGGGACCGCGGTGGGCTCCGTAGCCGAGGGCGGCGGCCACCTCCCGGACCCGGCGGCGGGTGCCGTCGCCGAGGCGGCCGGTGCCGTTGAGGGCGTGCGAGACCGTCGCCGTGGAGACCTCCGCGGCGCGCGCGACATCGGCGATCGTCGGTCCGGGCACGCGGGCCATCGTACGGATTCCGTCGTCCGGGGTGGGTTCCGGTTACGGGGTTAACCAAAGAGTGTCCTGGCCACATCGACGATCGGAGTGGTCATGACGTCTTCTTCCCTGTCCCGGCGGGGCCTGCTGGCGGCGGCCGGGGCCGCCGGTGCGGCGGGTCTGCTCGGCACGGCGGCCGGCAGCGCCTCGGCGGCCCCCTCGGGGCGCGGCCCGGCGGCCCTGGTCATTCACCACGCGCGGGTGTTCAGCGGGGCCGGGACGGGCCGGCCGGCCGAGGCGGTGGCCGTCGGCCGGGACGGAACGATCCTGGCCACCGGGGAGAACGCGGCGCTGCGCCGATTCGTGGGACGCGGCACCGAGACGGTCGACGCGGGCGGCAACACCGTGATGAGCGGCATCCACGACGGGCACGTGCACCCGCTGGGCGCCGCGGACCGCTCGCTGCGGCCCTCGCTGGACGGGGCGCAGACCACCGTGGAGGAGCTGCGGGAGATCCTTGGCGGGTTCCTCGCCGACACCGGCGGCGCGGCGGCGGAGCCGGACCGCTGGCTGGTGGTGGAGGACTGGAATCCCGTCGGGCTGCTGCCGGCGGGGACCGAGGCGCACCACTCGGCGCTGGACGCGCTGGCGACCCGCCGCCCGATCGTCCTGGTCGGCGGCGACGGGCACAACCTGTGGGCGAACCAGCGGGCGCTGGACATCGCCGGAATCAGGGCCGACACCCCGGACCCGGTGGGCGGCAAGGTCGTGAAGGGGCCGGACGGACAGCCGACGGGCGTACTCAAGGACGACGCGCAGGGCCTGGTGAAGCGGCACGTCCCGGAGCCCTCCCGGGCCGAACTGGTCGCGGCCTCGGCCGGGGTGCTGGACCTGGCGGCCGCGAACGGGATCACGACGATGATGGACGCCCTGGTCGGGCGGCACGAGCTGGAGCTGTACCAGGCCCTCGCGGGCGCCGGGAAGCTGCCGCAGCGGATCGTGCCGGCGATCCGGCTGGACGCCGAGCAGGCCAAGGACCCGGCGGGCGCGCTGGAGTACGCGCGCGGCCTGCGGCGGGAGTTCGAGGGCGTGCGCGGGCTCCGGTTCGGGATGATCAAGGTGTTCCTGGACGGGGTGATCGAGTACCCGGCGCAGACGGCCGCGCTCCTGGAGCCGTACCTCGACGGTGCGGGCGCCCCGACGGACAACCGGGGCGAGCTGTACACCTCGGCGGCGGACTACGGCCGGCTGACCGCGGCCTTCAACACCGCCGGCTGGCAGATGCACGCCCACGGACTGGGCGACCGTGCGGTACGGACGGCGCTCGACGGGTACGCGTACGCGCGCCGGGCCACCGGGCAGCGCGATCCGCGCAACGCCATCGCCCACCTCCAGATCGTAAATCCGTCCGATCTGCGGCGGTTCGCCCAGTTGGGTGTCGCGGCCTGCATGCAGCTCCAGTGGGCGGCGAAGGACACCTGGACGATGGAGGCGCTGCTGCCGTACATCGGTCCCGGGCGGCACCGCTGGATGTACCCCGCCCGCAGCCTGGAGAAGGCGGGCGCGCGGCTGGCCGGCGGATCCGACTGGCCGGTGGACGCGCTCCAGGTGTGGAACCAGCTGCGGACGGCCGTCGACCGGCAGGGCGCGCAGGGCGAGGGCGAGCTGTACCGGGAGCTGGAGGGCCTGAGCCGTACGTCCGCCCTGCGCATGCACACGGCCGGTACGGCCTGGCAGCTGCGCCAGGAGGGGCTGACGGGCACGGTGGAGCAGGGCAAGGCCGCGGATCTGGTGGTGCTGGACCGGGATGTGACCCGTTGTCCGGTGGCCGACATCAGCGGCACCCGGGTGCGGATGACCCTGGTCGGCGGCCGGGTGGTGCACGACGCGCAGTCCGCGGCGGGCCGGGCGGCTTCGGCGCGGGCCGCGCGGGCGGGATCCGGGCCGCGCCCGGCCTCGTACGCGGCAGTGCACGGCGGGCGCCACCGGGCGTGCGGGTGCGGGAACGGGGCCTGAGCGGAGCCCGGTCGGGGCCGAGGCGGGCCAAGGCGGGGTCGATCCGGGGCGGGCGCCGAACCGAGCCGAGCCGAGGCGGGGCCGGCCGGGCCGTCAGAGCCGGGCCGGGGCGGGGCCGGGCGGACCGTCAGCCGAGGAGGTCATGCCTCAGGGCCCAGGAGTTGACGGCGGCGGCGATCTCCCCGGGCCGGTCCTCCGGGGCGAGGTGGGCGGCGGGGCCGCAGTACTCGGTCTCCAGCGCGGAGATGTTCTGCGCGCACCACGCGACCGTCTCGGCGCCGATCATCAGGGCGGGCGAGCCGTCGAAGGTGAGCAGCAGCTTGGGCACTTCCGGGCTGGCCGACAGCCAGGCGCCGTACGCCTCGACGACGGCGAGCACGTCGGCGGGCTCCCCGTCGATCGGCAGCGAGCGGGCCCACCGGAGCATGGGCAGCCGGCTCTCGCGGGTCGGGTAGGGCGCGGCGTACACGGCGCGGTCCGCCTCGCTGATCGGGTTCAGCACCGTCTGCCCGATGCTGTCCTCGATGAAGATGTTCCGGTCCAGGACCATCTCCTCCCCCACCCCGGGGGTACGTATCGCCTCGAACCGGGCGCGGGCGGCGGGCGGGTACTGCGCCCAGCCGAGCGGCCGCACGATGGTCTCCATGAAGGCGACGCCGCGGACCCGGCCGGGGTGGCGGGCCGCCCAGTCGAAGGCGAGCGCGCCGCCCCAGTCCTGGCCGACCAGCACCACCTCGCCGAGTCCGAGGGCGTCGAACCAGGCGTCCAGGTAGCGGGCGTGGTCCGCGAACCGGTACTCCCCGCCGGGCTTGCCGGAGCGGCCCATCCCGATGAGGTCGGGGGCCAGGGCCCGGATCCCTCCCCCGATCCGCGGGAGCACGCCCCGCCACAGGTGGGAGGAGGTGGGGTTGCCGTGCAGGAAGACGAACGGCACGCCTTCGCCGCGGTCCTCGTAGTACATCGTCGAGTCGAGCACGCCGGTCACGGGCACGGAAGGCCCCCTTCGAGAATCGTTCGTATGACTAACGTTGGTGACGCGAACGAAGCTATACCGTTAGTGGCACTAACGCAATGGCTACCATCGACCCATGACCACGGAAGAGAACGAGGCCGTGCCCGCGCGGCTGCGGAAGCTGCCCAGCCGCCTGCTGGGGCAGGCCTCGACGCACGCGCAGCGACTGGTGACCGAGAGCCTGAGTGGGGCAGATGCGCACAAATGGCACTACGCGGCCCTGGTCGCCCTGGAGGAGTCCGGGCCGGTGAGCCAGGCCGCGTTGAGCACCCGCACGGGCATCCACCGCAGCGACCTCGTCGCCGTCATCAACGAACTCGCCGAGCGCGAACTGGTGGAGCGGGCCCCTGATCCCGGGGACCGGCGACGCAACGTCATCACCCTCACACCGCTCGGCCGGCGGCGGCTGCGCACGCTGGAACAACTGCTCGACGCGGCCCAGGAGGAACTCCTGTCCCCCCTGTCCGCGCAGGAGCGGGACCAGCTGGTCCGGCTCCTCGGCCGGCTCGTCGAGCACCACGCCACCACCGGCCCCACCATGGGACCTGACGGTCGATAACACCCAAATGGACCACCCAGCTCGATCAACATCTCATATCTGAGATACGGTGCAGCCATGGCAGACGACTACCTCGTACGCATCGGCAAGCTCATCCGTGACGCCCGGCAGCACCGGGGCTGGACGCAGAGTCAGCTCGCGGACGCCCTCGGCACCAGCCAGAGCGCCGTGAACCGGATCGAGCGCGGCAACCAGAACATCAGCCTTGAGATGATCGCCCGCATCGGGGAAGCCCTCGACAGCGAGATCGTGTCCCTCGGCTACGCCGGCCCGATGCACCTGCGCGTGGTCGGCGGCCGTCGGCTGTCCGGTGCCATCGACGTCAAGACGAGCAAGAACGCCTGTGTCGCCCTGCTGTGCGCCTCCCTGCTCAACAAGGGCCGTACGGTACTGAGGCGGGTGGCCCGCATCGAGGAGGTCTACCGCCTCCTGGAGGTCCTGAACTCCATCGGTGTCCGCACCCGGTGGATCAATGACGGCGTGGATCTGGAACTGGTCCCGCCGGCCCGTCTCGACATGGAGGCCATGGACGCGGACGCGGCCCGCCGGACCCGGAGCATCATCATGTTCCTGGGCCCCCTGCTGCACCGCATGGACCACTTCCGCCTCCCGTACGCGGGCGGCTGCGACCTCGGCACCCGGACCATCGAGCCGCACATGATCGCCCTGCGCCGCTTCGGCCTGGACATCACCGCGACCGAGGGCATCTACCACGCGCAGGTCGCGGCCGGGGTGTCGCCGGACCGCCCGATCGTGCTGACCGAGCGCGGGGACACGGTCACCGAGAACGCCCTCCTGGCCGCCGCCCGGCACGACGGCGTCACGGTCATCCGCAACGCCTCCTCCAACTACATGGTCCAGGACCTGTGCTTCTTCCTGGAGGCCCTGGGCGTCAAGGTCGAGGGCATCGGCACCACCACCCTCACCGTCCACGGCATCCCCACCATCGACGTGGACGTGGACTACTCCCCCTCCGAGGACCCGGTCGAGGCGATGAGCCTGCTCGCCGCCGCGGTGGTCACGGAGTCGGAGCTGACGATCCGCCGGGTCCCGATCGAGTTCATGGAGATCGAGCTCGCGGTCCTGGAGGAGATGGGCCTCGACCACGACCGCTCGGCGGAGTACACGGCCGACAACGGCCGCACCCGCCTGGTCGACCTGACGGTCCGCCCCTCCAAGCTCGAAGCCCCGATCGACAAGATCCACCCGATGCCGTTCCCCGGGCTGAACATCGACAACGTCCCGTTCTTCGCGGCCATCGCCGCCGTCGCCCAGGGCCAGACCCTGATCCACGACTGGGTCTACGACAACCGGGCCATCTACCTGACCGACCTGAACCGCCTCGGCGGCCGCCTCCAGCTCCTGGACCCCCACCGCGTCCTGGTCGAGGGCCCCACCCGCTGGCGCGCGGCGGAGATGATGTGCCCGCCGGCCCTGCGCCCGGCGGTGGTGGTCCTCCTCGCGATGATGGCGGCCGAGGGCACCTCGGTGCTCCGCAACGTCTACGTCATCAACCGCGGCTACGAGGAACTGGCCGAGCGCCTCAACTCGGTGGGCGCCCAGATCGAGATCTTCCGCGACATCTGATCGGCGGGGTGTCGTGCCCTTTGGCGGCACGGGGCACGACACCTCAACATGCCAGCTGACCAGCGGATACCTACCTTCAATGACCTCCACTGATCACTGCTGCTTTTCAACACCTTGTGCAACGCACGTGCAAGATGATCTTGAATGATTGACGATACGTCAGGACAATCTGAAGGTCCGTCAGCCTGCACGGAGGGTTATCGCCGAAGCGACCTCGCACCGTCCGATGTCGGTCGTGTCACACCGACCGCGGCTGGTCGACGAGGTGAACGCCCTCCGCCCGACGTCATCCGGCCTCGCGACGCAGCCTGGGGTCAGGCCGCGCATCAGAGTCCTTCGGCTGACCACTTCGCCACGCAGAAGAGCACCCGCACCACGCGGGCGGGGGTCCTCTGTCGTAGACGGGCGCGATGTCACGCGCTCAGCCTGCGCCCACCTCGTGGGAGCACCCGCCGTGACGTCCGGGCCAGCGGAGTGTCGGGCCGCCCTACGATGAGCAGAGCGACAAGCCTCCGCGCCCCAGGCTCTGGCCCTCAGAACATAGCCGTGGGGACGCCGAGACCGACCGACAGCTGACCGACTCCACCCGCTTGATGTATTCCGCCGACATGGCCGCCTTCACTGCCTGGTGCGCGAGCGTCGGTCGGCGGCCGCTGCCTACTACTGAGGTTGAACTCGTGATGTCGCTGCGACGTTCAGGCGGGTCTGATGGTCAGGCCGGTCTCGGCGAGGCAGCCGTCTATGAGGTCGCTGCGGTACTGGATGTGCCGTAGGCCGCGTCGGATGCGCTGGACGAGGTGTTCGGGGGTGCTGAAGGCGACGTTGGAGAGTCAGCCTCGTCGCAGGAGAGACCAGATCCCTTCGACGGGGTTGAGGTCGGGTGCGTAGGGCGGCAGGTAGTAGATGGTCAGCCAGTCCCGGGAGGCGGCGAACTCCCGTAGGCTGGCGGCCTTGTGGACGTTGAGGTTGTCCCAGACAAGCACGATCGGGCCGCCGAGCTGCTGGTGCGCGGCGATCAGCAGGTCCCGGTAGTCGCGCCAGGGGAAGCTCTTTCGCCCGTCACGCCGGCCGTCGTCCCGGCGTGGCCGGTAGATCAGCCGCGACCGGTGGCCGGGCTTGTAGCAGGTCAGCGCCGCGATCGATGTCCGTCTGCGGGATCGGCCGCGGACCCGCACCACCGGGGTCCGGCCGCGCTGGGACCAGGTCTTTGCGTGCGGCGGCATGGAGAATCCGGCCTCGTCCTCGAAGACCAGCCAGGCCCCACGGGCCGCCGCGAGCCTTCCGCGCCCGGCCACACCTCCTTGACCCACCCGTCCACCGCCTCGTCGTCCCGCTCGACCGCCCGTCGGGCCGGGACCTGACAGGATCAGCCGTTGCGCATCAGCAGCTTGCGCACGCCCTGGATGGTGTAGGTGAGGTGGAAACGCCGGCCGATCACCGTCTTCACACGACTCAGGGTCCAGCGCTGGTCTTCCCAGCCGTGCGCGGCCGGACCCTTGGCCAGCTCCGCCTCCAGCTGGGCGAACTGCTTCTCGCTCAGCCTCGGCAGCGACGCCGGCCCCTGCGACCGCAGAGCCCGCAGACCACCCTCGTTCCACGTCTGCCGCCACCGCTGCACCGACCGGACGCTGACCCGCAGTCCTTGGCGATCACCGAACTCGCATCGCCCAGGGCGAACCTCTCGGCCGCCTTGAGCCATAACTCCTCGCGGAACTTCTGCCGTTCGGCAGTCAGCCCGCCCCCTTGTGGATACCGCATGCCCCGGCGATACCGCACGAGCGACGAGCCGTCAGCCCCCACGACACCACGAGTTCCACCTCAGTAACCTCGTCCACCTGCTGTTATCTGACGCTGTTGCCAGCCGCAGAGTTCGGGGTCGGAGACGCCCCCGCGCGGCACAACGGCAACGACCCCGCCCCTGCCCCTGGCTCCAGCGCGAGCACGAACTCGCCATGACGAGACAGCGGCGGCGCATACTGGAAGCCGTTCTCGGTGCGGGTGATCACGATGCTGCCCGCGCAGCAGCGACTCGTGGAACGGCCACGGGCCATCGCCTTGGAGAGGTGCCCCTCGGGTGGCGGCGGAGAGCTCGACTCATGGCAGTGGACCGACAGCTGCGTGCAGGCGATGTGTGCGTCGGGTGCCGCTGCCCGTACGCCTTCGATGATTTCCGGTCGCGGGTTGGCCGTCCGGCCGCTCGTTCCCATCGAGAAGATCACCATACGCGGGTCGACCGCGGATGTGAGTGAGCGGGCGAACTCCATCGGATTCATAGCCCCGGGGAGACCGCCGTGATGCGGGAAGACGAGAACATCCGCGCCGAGTTGCTGACTCCGGCGCTCCAAGATGTCCCGCAAGCCGACGCCGTCGATGTCACTGGCGAGGAGCACGGCCGCCGCGCCGTCGAGATGGATCCGGATGACGGCGGACATGGTGTTGCTCGTCACCGTTCCGAACCGGGCATCGCGCGTGCGCGGACCTGAGAGCGCCATCAGCGATCGAGGATGACACACTTCGAGCTCCGCCCGGCCCACCCGAATGGGAAGGCCCGTATCCGTAGATACTGGAAGGATGCCGGTGGTGCGTTTGTCGTCCGCCACGAGCTGCAAGGTTTCCTGCAGGTGCCGCCACGCCAGCGTGTCCTTGGACGCGTCGGTGTTAACCCGGACACGGCCGAGCGACCACCGCGGGTCCAGGAGGAGCCTGTTCATTCCCGCGATGTGATCGTTGTCGACGTGCGAGACGATGACTTCCTCGAGGTCCGTGCAGCCGAGTCTTTCGAGTTCGGCGTGTGTGGTGTCGTCCGCGGCGTCGACAACCGCGCACCGTTGCCCGTCGCGGACGATAGCGGAGTTGCCATGACCAACATCCAGGATCGTGACCTCGAGGTCGTCCTCAGAAGATGCGCTCTGACGGGGCAGAAAGGGAACGGTCACAGGGCGTGGATTTCCTCGGACAGTTGGGGGGCCAGGGAGATGTGTGCGAAGCAAAGGTCCTCAGCCCGAGGGGCGTAGCAGTTGACCTCGGCCCTCAACCAGGTGCCGGGCAGCAGGGCGTCGGCGGGAACTCCGGTGTCCTCCTCGAAGCGCAGCAGCGGCAGTTGCGCCACCTGCGTCAAGCTCCAGCCGCTGACCAGCACTTCGGCGTACGGTGCTTCACCTGCCGGGTGCACGGCGAGGACCTCGATCGGGGTGCGGAACCGGCTCCGCTCCCGTGACCATCTGCCGGCCGCCTCCTCGAGCGCGTATCGGACGGCGTCGAGGACTTCCTCATCATCGGCCTGTTTGGGTACGACTGCGGGGATGTCGGCCCGCCATCGGTGGATGGATGATGCCTCGTGGGTGCCTACATGCGAACTCATGACGATGGCCGGGAGCTTGTGAGGGCGGCTGTTGGCGCGGGCGGCAAGCTCCGCTCCCGTGAATGCGACCGTCCAACTGTTGCGCAGCTGGTGGTCGCAGACGAGCACGTCCAGAGGGGGGAGTGACGACAGATACTCCTCCGCCGTAGCGCGGGGACGCGGCCGGGGCATAATCAGAGCCTGCATGTCGAAGTCTTCGAAGAGCCGGCCAAGGGCTTCTGCGTCGGCCTTAACATCGTCCACGATGCCGACCCTGTGGACACCCTCAAGGCGCAGAGACATCGTCACTCCTCCCGTTCGTCGTACGTGGCCCCGGCGGCGGGAGCCGACGTCGTCGAGGCAGGCAACTCGACCAGTAGCCGGGCTCCTCCCAGAGGGCCGTTTCTGAAAGCTTTCTGGCGTCCCGACATGTCGCCAACCGTGTCACGGACGATGGTCAGACCCAATCCTGTCCCACCGTCTCGGGTGGTGAACCCGGGAACCCAAATCTCTTCCGTCGAGGCGTCCTGAATGCCTGGGCCCGAATCATCCACGGTTAGGCGAATCCACGGAGCGTCCTTATCGACGAAGGAGCGTGTCGCGAGGTGGACTCTGCGCTCCAGGCCGCCGTCCGTACGCGTCAGCGCGTGGATGGAGTTGACAAGCAGATTGGACACGATGGATTCGACCGCAGCCTCGTAGGTTCGTACGCGAAGGTTTTGGCCATCGAGATCATGGGTGACGTGAATGCCGCGGTCACTGAGGAAGTTGTGGAACAGGCGCAGTGTGGCCAGGCACACTTCGTCGATGTCCACGTATGTCAGATCACGCTTCTTTCGGACAAGGAGTTCCAGGGGGAGCTTCGCAAAGATTTGCAAGGTGCGGGCCCCGTCCATGATGGCACTCAGCGAGGGTTTGTAGCGGTCGTCGACGGTTACTGGATCGATGTCCCGACGCACCCTCCGGTCGACCGTGCGCACTTCCTGGAGGATGCGATCAGCGGGCTGCTGCGCCTCGTGGGCAAACACGGCGGTACTCGTTCCCACAGTGGCGAGGGCTCGGTAGAGGAGCAACTCGGATTGAAGATCCTTGATCTCTCGCAGACGCTGGTCCGCGAGGTGCTGCGAGGTGGTCAAGATACGTTGAACCGACGCACGGTCAAGGCCGCCATCCAGGCAACCCTGGTTGTCCGCGAGTTGCTCTTCAAGGGCCTTCTTAGCTGCGGTGAAATCGGCCTCGGCATCGGCCGTCTGCGCCTTCGCACGCTTGCGTTGCTCTTGTCGTTCGGCTTCGCGAATCTGGCGACGGCGCTGCGATGCCCATTCGACCGCGGACCGGGCGAACTCACGTAGCTCACCGAAGGCGGCGTTCTGGACGAAACCGCTGCGGTCCGTCTTCGGCTGGAGGCGATCTTCCGGGTCGTTGACGACCAGCGCACCTACGGAGTTATTTGTGTAGGGCCGGAATTCGGATAGCACAGCACGACGGACGTTGATGCTCAGCCAGTCATCGTCAGGGTCACCATAGGGCTGGACTCGCAGCCCATGATGATAAAGGTGCACACCGCCGACGTCTGCAAGCCAGTTTTTGATTTCCGGTGTTGGCTGGATTGAGTCACGCAGGGCGACCGAATGTCTCGGGTTGAGGTTGAACATCCACAGGTCGAACTTGGCCGCAGGGGCACTGGTGAAAAGGCGCTGGCCGCCTGCGGCGGTCGTTTGGCGTCGGCCTCCGGCGGCCGCGGACCGAAGGTCGCTCGCCGTTGCAGTGCCGATCAGATTCCCCTGATGGTCCCTGAGTTCCGCCGACTGGCTGCCATCCTCACCGAGCCTTCCCGACAAGTGGAACTCGGCCCACTGCAGGTGTTCGTCCGTCACGGCCGAGGTGAGGTCCTCATGCCCGAACGCCGTAGGGTTCCAAAGAACTTTGAAGGTCGACTCGGTCTGAAAGGGGCCCGTGAGCAGCGTGAGCGAGCGCGTCAGCCGGTCGACATCGGCGACACTCAGCCCCTGTCGGAGATCGTGTATCTCGATACGAGTCCCCACGCGGGCGTGAGGGGGGGCGTCGCGGAGTTCAAGCGCTACGTCCTCCACCGCGTGTGCGGAGTCGAGTTCGTCCCAATCGATACCCAGGGTGTACTGCACCCCTAGGGTCGCCTCGGATCGCGTCGTGACCTTCACTCGGCGGCCTAGGCGAAGCGCCGCCAGACGCCCGAGACCCTTCTCGCCAACCCGCCTTCGACCACTGCGGGTGAACGGCGACGACGACTTCCTGGAACTGCCGATGAGCAGGAAGTCGGAGGTGAGCTCGGCATCGGTCATCCCGTGTCCGTTGTCCGAAACGATGATCGAGCCGCCAGGGCGCCCGGAGTCGACCATCTCGATGCTGCACTCAGTGGCGTCGGCGTCGTACGCGTTGCGTACCAACTCCATGATCCCCATGTCTGGATGCGGAACGAGTTCTTCACCTAGACGCGTGAGGATCTTGGGCGCGAAGCGCAGATGATGCCTGGCCAACCGGCGCCGCCTCTCATGAGCAGTGCGCTCCCAGCATGCTAACTGCATAGAGAGCCTGCAGGTGGGGTGTTCTGACGTTAAATCACAATAGGGCACCCGGGTCGCAGAGACCGCTGAACCTGCTTGGGCACAGACTGATCCCGTTCCATCTTGTTCAGGTGGCGAGTTCGAGGGCGCGACGACGGCACGGGCGATGGCGGTGATCCGGGTGGTGCTGCAATGGAGCTTCCGCAGGAGTCTCCAGCATTTGAGGGTGACCATAACGCGTTCGCCGAGGCTGCGGATCTTGGCGTGATCTCGGCGGTGACGCCGGTGCCAGCCGCGCAGACCTTTACCCCGGGACGGAACGCGGACACCAGGGCCGACGACCTGATCTGATACACCTTGTCCGCTTAGCACTTGATGGCATCGGCAGCAAGAGCGGCGGGTATGCCGTGGGTCCGGGCCGCGGCCAGTTCGTGCACGGCTCCGGGCGGCGCGTCCGAGACCCAGGCCAGATGGCTGGCTGGATCCGCGAGGGCCTGCACCTTCAATCCGTGGTACTTCCTCTTCCCCGAGTAGTACGGGCGGTCGGCGGCGATACGGTCGATCGGCAGCAACGTGCCGTCAGGATCACGTAGGCCTTTTTGCGCACGGTCTCCATGGCTTGTTGCATGCAAGTCTGCCCGCCGTCAGCTCCCGTCGAGCTGGATTGACAACTACACCGGCATGGCGTGCACCGTCGTCTCGTCCTGGTCCTGCGCACTCGGCACGTTCAGTGGGCGGTACTCGGCGGAAGCGTCTCGACCGTCAGATTTGCACGCCCCACCTGGAGGCAGGCGCCTCGTGAGGGCGATCGGGAGTATGGGTCATGGGGCCGGGCCCAAAGGGTGGCGGACGCGGCGCCGCCGAATCGGAGGAGGGCCCGAGGGGGAGCCTTCTACGGGGTCCATGTGCCGCTGAACAGTGCCAATTCCAGTACGTCGGGAGCGAGCGGCCAGTGCGTGGACCCGGCCAGCTGGTCGGTAGCGCCGTGCGCCCATCTCAGGTACACGTCGTAGCGGTGCGGGGTCCACCCACCGTCGCTCCACAGCCAGGCAGCGAGCTTCGCGGGTTCCTCAAGCCCGATCTCCTCCCCCAGTCGTGTCGTGTACGCGCGCAAGACACGAGCTACGCGCTGGTCGAGGATGAGCGGGCGCGGCCCCGGCGCATCCACTACGGCGCCGCCGGCGAAGTAGAGGAACTTGGTAAAGAACGCCGGTCCAAGGCCTGCGATCGCGCCGCTCAGCCTGCGGTAGCCCGCCACGGCGCCATCGGTCGCCAGCAGCGCAATAGCCTGTGCCAGCACCGCCTCGACCGGCGCTGGGCGCATGATCTCGCCCAGCCGGTGGGCCCCGTATCCGATGTCACCCTGTCCCCAGACGTAGCTGGCGACGAGTGTCTCGGTCCAGCTCGCCGTTGCTGCCCCAGTCCGGGCCACCGCCAGCACCTGCGCCCGGCTCAGCAAAGTTGGCTTACGTCCGACCTGCTCAGCCAACCCCGAGGGCCACGGCCGGATGCCGGCCCAGGACCCCGGGATGTAGCGAACGGTGTGCTCGCCGGTCCCGTCCGCGTACGGCGCCCCGTCTCCGGCCAGCCAGGCTCCCAGCATTCCCACTGCATCCGAAGGAAGCGGACGCTCAAGCATCCGCGCGTCCAGTTCCCCGGCGCCCTCTCGCCACCCCATCCGAACCCTCTCCTTCGGTTCCACCAGTTCGCCGTGGCAGCAGGCATCACCAGCTCGTGACGGATTCTGTCCCGAGGAAGTGCACCCCGCACAAGTGCGGAACGGTTCAGCTGGTCTTGCGGGCGGAAAGTGGGCTGGAACCAGGTACGGCCCGGATACCAGGAACGTTGTCAGCACGAAGTCTGGCGGCCACAGCACCAGGACTGATCTCACCGGCCTCGTACTGGCTTGTGGGGATCGCCACTATCTGGGAAACCGCCAGGACGCTCCCGACCGGGAGGCCGGCGAAGGCCTCTCGCATGTGGCGGGCGACATCGCGCCGGGACCGGGGCATCTGAACCGTCGCCGGCCTACCGACGGGGGTAGCCTCTCTCGCCCCCAGCCGGGGTGCCGGGAAGCCTGCAACCGAGAAGGTGGGCGCGCCTCCATCCGGACGTTGCCAGCGCCGGGAGAACGCCTCGGACAGATGGTCAGCCCGGGCCAGGATGGTCTCCTCGTCCCACTGAGCAGGCAGGGAACGGTTCAACGAAAGTGCACTGTGCACGAGGATGTCGTTCCTCTTGCGCTCCCAGGGACCATTGGAAACCGATGTGTTCAGTCTGCCGGTGAGCAGAGTCAGATTTCCCACAGTGTGGAGGAGGGACTGCCTGCGCTCATGAGCCTCGACGCTTCCGCGGCCTCCGCCCTCGGGAAGCGGCCAGTGTTCCTCCCAGGCCTGGGGCAGTAGGTGCTCAATCGTCAACTCCCCGTTGTGAACCTGTCGCTCGGTCTTGCCCGAATACAGCGTGTCCTCCAACTCGGCCAGCAGCAGCCGCATCCGGGTCCGCGTGAGTTGCTTGTACAACGGCTGGGATCGAAAGACATCTCGGATATCGCGATCGCGGGGCCAGAACCCGGAGTCGGTTTCCTGTCGGAGCAGAAAGTCCGCCACGACCGACGGGTCGTCCTTCGCCTTCAGCTCCTTGAGCAGTTCCAGGAAGAGCCGGTTGTAGTTCTTCGTCGTCAGGCGGCAGACGGTGCGCCGCACCAGGTAGGAGTCCAGGGTGGCCACCGCGCCGGCCCGGTCGTCCTCGTCGAAACGGCTCACCAGCCACAGGAGCACGGGCATCACGGTGTTGGCGTCCAGAACACCGACAGTGCGCAGAAAGCGGCCTTCCGGTGTCAGCGGCTGTTCCTCGGCCGTGAGCCGTCGGTAGGCACCTGCCCGCTCCACCAAGCGCCTCATCAGATTAACCAGGCCCATATCAGCGGCCTTGACGTACCTGCGAAAGGTCAGGAAGAGCTCGGGAGCCATCACCTCCTCGGCGAGTTCACCTGTCAGGTACTGCATGAGGAAGACGTCCAGGCGAGGCCGCTTCAGCCTTCCCTGCCGCACCTCCTTGCGCCAGTCAGGCGTCTCCAGCTGCGCCCACAGGTCCCTGTACAGCTCCTCCACCGGAAGCCCTTGCTCCTCCGCCTGCTGGAAGACCAGGTTCTTGACCAGGTCGGAGGCCTGCAACGGGGTGCCTCGATCATTCAGAGCCTCGAAGATGACCTGGGCGTTGTCCTCGGGCTTGAGATCGATAACGACCAACTCGAACTTGTCACGAAGCACGCGCACCAAGGCATCAAAGCCCTTGTCCAGCCTGCTTTCGTAGTTCAGCTCTTGTGCCCACTCGACCGTGCGGTTGCGAAAGAACCAGTACGCCTGGACGATCGCCGAGGCGCCCGGAGTGACGGGGAATGCGACGTCGACGGGCCGGCGGAGCCGACCGTCCATGACCATGCGGAACGAGTCACGGTCAATGTTGGTAGGCCACACCTTGTAGGCAGCATGCGGGTCGTCGGTCATGTCGTCGTCGTTGGCGGTCAGTTTGACGAGCGCACGTACGTACCTGTCCTGGACATCGAGCTCCCGTGCTACATCGCGGACCGCGGCAAGGAGAACCTGAAGTGTTGTCAGCCTCTGCTGTCCGTCGATGACCTGTCTGGCAGGCATCGACCCCGTGAGTGTCAGCAACTGATCCAGCACGACCGCACCAAGAAAGTGCGGATGAACTTCCTCATCCGCCATTCTTTGGTGAACCAGAGCAGTGACGTCCTCCCACAGCGGGCGCCAGTTCCGGTCCTCCGTCCAGACGTACGGCCTCTGGAAGACCGGCACGACGAGTCGCCGGTCCGGCCCGAACAGATCGCGCAGGGTCATCGATTTCGCTTCCACACTGTCCTCCAATAGGGGCTGGTCACACGAGCCGAGTACCTGCCATTGAGGTCCTCTCGGCCGATCCAGGGACTAGCGTCAACCCCGCAACCAGTGGCCCGCCCGCTCCACCGACCTACGGAAGCTGCCCCTGAAGCACACCGCGCACAACCGTGTCCGGCTCGAGATCGCGCAGATCACATGCAACCTCCCGGCCTGGATGCCGATACTCGCGTTGCCCAACAGGCACTCGGGCCACCATCCTGCCCGCGCGCGACCACAGCGTGCGACATGGGTCGTCGCCACCCTCGGCAGCCCAGCACGAATGAGCCTCAGGACTCGGTGGGCTCGATGGCCTCCTGTTTCGCCAATCTGTCCCGCAGCTTCTTCGCAACAGGTTTCACCTTGTTTTCCCAGAAAGGCTTGACATGAGGAGCGATGAGAATAGCGCCTACTACGGCCCCGCCGATGGCCAATTCTTTCCAACTGAGCTGAGGGTCGTCGTCGCCACCACTACCGGTGTAGTCCACGATGGGCTCGGGCTCGAAAGTGGCCTCTTCTTCAGCGGGAGACCCTCCGTCGTCGAAGCCCGCGGGATTCGCTTCCATATCGGCCCTAAGTGCCGCTACCGTCTCCTCGCTCCAGGTACGAGTTTCCCAGTTCCGGTTGTACTGGGCGTAGCCGCCCGTACCGCGTGAATGATATTGCTCCTTCGCGTACTGCTGCCCCTTCTCGGTGAGCCCATAAGCGCCGGGGTTTCCGTCCAGATAGCCGTACTCCTTGAGGAGCACATTCATTTCTTGAGCCGTTCGGCCAAACTCCTCGCCCAACACCCGTGCCGATTTCCCCATGGCTCAGCGCCCCCTCTTACACTTCGGCCGCACGCGGGCCGCCGCTGACGATATGGGCGACGTTACCGGCAGCACACTGCACTGCGGGGCTAGTTCTGTCAGACGCGTACCGCCTTCGCTGGGAGGCTGAGCAGCGCCTGGCCTTCAACGGCCGCAGCGGCCTCACCGAGCCCCATAGCGACACCCTCACCGCGGCGGGACCTGCGCGAGCGGACGGCGTTCGCCGACCTGCTTCGTAAGTACGTTGACTGACCCCCGTCGGGCCAACTCGTCGGTCCTTGCCGTCTGCGCACGTCAAGGGGCAGAAACCGGCCCCGTTCCCGTGACCGCAGGGATAGGGTGACCTTCGGTGATGCTGCAACACGGTGACGCGGTCGCGAGAGGGTGACTCAGAGAACATGGCAGAGGTGCCCGCGCAGATCGGCCGTTACGTGGTCGAGCGCGAGCTGGGCTCGGGGGGCATGGGAGAGGTCTATCTGGCCTATTCGCCCGGCGGGGACCCGGTCGCGGTGAAGGTGATTCGACGGGATCGCCTCGACCAGGCCACGCGCGCCCGATTCGAGAAGGAAGCGCTCATCGCGCGAACGGTCGTGGGTACGAACCGAGTGGCACGCTTCCTCGATGCCGATCCGTACGCCGAGCAGCCCTGGATGGCCGTCGAGTACGTCCCAGGACATACGGTTCACGAGCAAGTACAGGGCCGGGGCACACTCCCTACCCCCCTCGTCGCCAGCCTCGGCGCGCTGCTCGCCGAAGGGCTCGAAGCAGTTCATAAGGTGGGCCTGCTCCACCGCGACCTCAAACCGCAGAACGTCATGCTCAGCGAGTACGGTCCGATACTGATCGATTTCGGTCTCGGGGCCTTCGTTGACGCCGACAAGGACAACCTGACGCAGGCCGGGATGATCATCGGCACCATTCGGTGCATACCTCCCGAGCAAGCGCTCGCCCGCACCAAGCCGAAAGAACCTGCCGATGTGTACGGGCTCGGCACAGTGCTGCTCTATGCGGCGACCGGCCACTACCCGTACGAGGGCTCGGACTGGCTCGGAATCGCCACTCAGGTGGCGGACGAGGAGCAGTTCCCAAATCTGGCCGGGCTGCCTGATGCCCTCCTCCCGCTGATCACGGCGATGCTCGCGTACGCGCCGGCCGACCGTCCCATGCTGGCCGAGGTGACCCGGCAGTGTGTGGCACTCGTAGAGGATGCGGGGTTGTCTGCGGCACAAGCCCGCCATGCACTGGTAAATGCGACGGCTTCCTCCGAGGAGAGTGCCCGCCCGGCGCAGAACAATGGCCCGTCCTCCTCGGTGTGGGAACGCATCGAACAATTCGCGGCCCGGGTCGGCGAGACCGACACTGCGGACGAGGACGACCACGACAGCCCGCTCGACCGTCCTCTCCCGGTATCAGAAGACTCCGGCGCTGAGGCGCCTGCCGATCTCACGAAAGACATCGTGCGGGAAGCCGAGAAAACTCCCGATCCGGAGCCGCCGACCCAGAAGCCGAGGCGAGGTCGGAAGCCGGCCTCTCTGACGGTTTCCGAGGACTTGCGGAAGCGGTACGCGATGCAGTCCGCGCTGTAGCTCGCCTATCAGGCTCATCGTCCGCCGGAGGCAATGTCAGTGCACTGCGGTAAAACAACGGCAAATAATCGATTCGCCGTACCTCACCTCCGGGCTTCTCCGGAGCGCATGTGAAACAGCAGTATGAAGGAATGGAGCGGTACGTGACCAGCGTGACGGAGACCGGCGACGGTCAGGGCGCGTTCGACACGGAGTTCACTGCGGATGAAGCCGTGGACTCCGCCGTTCCCGGCCCCACAGGCGCCGCCTCCCTGACCCGCCAGGCCAAGTACGCGCCGGGCGCGCAGGTCCGGGTCCGCGACGAGCAGTGGCTGGTCAAAACCGTTACGCCAGTGGGTGACGAGGACTGGATGGTCGAGGCCACCGGCGTCTCCTCCTTCGTCCGCGGGACCGACGCCGTCTTCTACGACAAACTCGACTACATCGAGGCCCTCGACCCGAAGAAGACCCTTCTGGTCCCGGACGACTCCCCGAACCATCGCAAGGCCCGCCTCTACCTGGAGGCGGTCATCCGCAAGACCGCGCTCCCGCAGACCGAGCACGGTCTCGCGCTGGCCGACAACTTCCTCATGGATCAGCAGACCCACCAGCTGCGCCCCGCCGAGCTGGCCTTGTCCAAGGAGAACCCGCAGCCGCGGGTCCTGATCGCCGACGTGGTGGGGCTGGGAAAGACCCTGGAGATCGGCATCCTGCTCGCCGAGCTCATCCGCCGCGGGCGCGGCGAGCGCATCCTGGTGGTCACTCCGGCGCACGTCCTGGAGCAGTTCCAGCGCGAACTGTGGACCCGCTTCTCCATCCCGTTGGTCCGCCTAGACTCCACCGGTATCCAGCGCATCCAGCGGGACATCCCGGCCGGCCGCAACCCGTTCGCGTACTTCAAGCGCGCGATCATCTCCGTGGACACCTTGAAGAGCGACGTCTACGCCCACCACCTGGAGAACTCCCACTGGGACGCGGTGGTCATCGACGAGTCGCACAACCTGGTCAACCGGGGCACCAAGAACAACGACCTCGCCCGTGCCCTGGCCGATCACACCGACGCGCTGATCCTCGCCTCCGCGACCCCGCACAACGGTGCGACGGAGTCCTTCGCCGAGCTGATCCGGATGCTGGACAAGACGGCGATCGCGAACACGTCGGAGTACGAGGTGAAGGACCTCGGCCACCTGTACATCCGGCGGACCAAGACCGACCGCGAGGTACGGGATTCCCTCAAGGGCAAGTGGGCCGATCGTGGCCCGTCCCGGCCGGTGGTCTGCGAGGCCGGGACGAAGGAGCGGGCGGTCCTGGAGGAGCTCGCCGCGCGGTGGACACCGCGCGATCCGGCCGCTTCCTCGGTGTGTGCGGACACGATGGTGGCCTACAACCTGCTGAAGTCGTTCCTGTCCTCGCACCGGGCCTTCCAGGACTCGGTCGCGGCGCGGCGGAAAGTCCTGGAGGCTCCCCTCAAGGTCAGGAGGGGGCAGGACCCGGCGGCCCGCGAGGCCGAACGCCGTATTGAGCGCGAGGCCATCGTGGATCTTGAGCGCCTTGCGGCCGACATCGGCGACGACGACTCCGCGAAGCTCGACGCCCTGGTGCGCGAGCTCAAGGAGATCGGGGTGGGCCCGGGATCGGACATGCGGGTCGTGGTCTTCTCGGAGCGCATCCCCACCTTGAAGTGGCTCGCCAAAGTAGTCCCGTCCCGGCTCGGTTTCCGGGCCGGGACCAAGCTGGAGGAGTCCGTGGCGGATTCGAAGCCTTGGCTGGCCTACGGCGGCGCGGTCCAGGTCATGCACGGAGAGGCCAGCAACGAGGACGAGCAGAAGGACATCGTCTCCAAGTTCGGGCTGAAGACCGACCCGGTCCGCATCCTGTTCACCGGCGATGTCGCCTCCGAAGGTGTCAACCTGCACCAGCAGTGCCACCAGTTGATTCACTACGACCTTCCGTGGTCGCTGATCCGCATCGAGCAGCGCAACGGCCGTATCGACCGTTACGGACAGAGCAAGGCCCCTCAGTTCCGGGCCATGGTCCTCACCGGCGATGTGGAGTGGCGCACGGGTGAGAAGGGCGAGCCGCTCCATCTGGATGACCGCCTGGTGGGCTCCAAGCTCCTGGCTCGTGAGGAGGAGGCGCACCGGATCGAGGGCTCGGCTGAGGCCGTCACCGGTATCTACCGAGCAAAGGAGGAAGAGGACCGCCTGACGCGAGACTTGATCTCCGGGCGGACGGTCGAGGAGTCCATCAAGAAATCCAGCGGCGGCGCGAAGGCGATGCTTGGCCGGCTGATGGGCAACGTCGGCGCCAAGAAGCCGACCGACGACGTTCCCGTCGCCACGGTGCCGAGCCTTTTCGGCGCGTCGGGTTCCACGGCCGCCTACTTCGACGAGGCGTTGCGCCAGACGTACTTCCCCGACAAGCCGGAGAACGTGCTCAAGCTGCGCCGTGAGGACGACGGCACAATCGCCTTCGAACCGCCGCCGGACCTGGTGTACCGGCTGAAGTCGCTGCCCAAGTCGTACCTGACCGACCAGGGCATCCTGCCCACACCGAAGAAGGAGGGCCGACTGCGGCTCACCTTCGACAAGGGGCTCGCGGCCAAGCGCCTCGAGGTCGCCCGGGAGACCACCGAGAGCCAGTGGCCTAACGTCAGTTACGTGTCGGACGTCCATCCCGTCCTGGACTGGGTGACCGACAAGGCCCTGGCCGCCCTGCGGCACGACGAGGCGTTCGTTCTCGCCTACACCCCCGATCTCGAAGCGGCCGGGAAGCTGGACGAGCAGCTACCGGCCGACCTGGCCGGTCCGGTGTACCTGGTCCAGGGCATCTACTCCAACGCGGTGGGCCGCCCTACCGTCGTGGAGTGGATGGCCGTCGTCGGCCTGCCCACCGCACCGCGCGTTCTATGCATCGACGACGCCTTCCTCGCCGCGTGCAATGTCGGCCCGAAGATGCCCGGACGCGCAACCCCCGCCGACCGGGAGGGGCTCCAGACGCTGGTGCCGGCGGCCGTCGACGCGGCGACCGAGTTCCTCACCGACCGGGCGGCGGAGTACAAGGAGGCGATCGACGCGGTGCTCGCCCCGTACGAGAAGCGGGTCGCCCAGTGGCAGCAGGACGCCCTCTTCGCCGCCTCGACCCGCTCGCAGAAGGCCAAGCAGGACGTGAACCTCACGGCGAGCCGTCGCAAGTCCATGATCCGGTCGTTGCGGACCTCCGGAGCGCCGATGCTGCGCCTGCTCGGCGTCCTTGAACCGCTGTCCGCGACGCCTGCTGACGTCACCGATGTATCCGCTGCGCCTGTTGCCGGAGAGACGATCGCCTGATGAGTACCGACTTCGACTCCTTCTCCAACCGCGGCGAGTACCTGTCCGCGTTCTACTTCGCCGAGCAGCTCGGCGACGGCCTCAAGAAGGGCGTCTTCGCCACCTGGGCCAACCGAGAGAGCGACGAGCACGACCCGCGCCCCACGCCGCGCGAGTCGGTGCGGGCACTGCGCTCGACGTACCTGGACGAGAAGTACCGCGGCTTCTTCGCCGAGCAGGCCAAGGCCGACGAGCAGGATGACGAGTACCCGGAAGCCGCGGCCTTCGAGGCCCGCCTCAACACCTACGGGGACGCGGAGTGGTGCGAGCGCGTACAGGACTGGCACCGGCAGGTCCTCGCCGCGCTCGGCTTCCCCTCCGTCTCAGCGGAACCCACCGCACGGACCCTGACCGTGCACCGCGCCGGACGCGAGCACGAGGTGACCGTGGCCTGGCACAGCGACGGCATCGTAGCCCTGGACTGCGGTTGGTCGGCGAGCAACGACACGGCGCTCGACGCGGACGGGTACGGCCGCCTGCTCCACCCGCTGCGGGCGGGCAGCGGTGAGAGTTACGAGACTGGGCAGGCGCTCGCCACCTGGTTGTTCCAGAGCGAGCTGCGTGAGGAGGGTGGCGCGGCCCCGCGGTTCGTACTGCTCCTGTGCGGCGGCGTCATCGTCCTCGCCGACCGGCATGCTTGGGGCGAGGGCCGCTACCTCTCCGCAAACCTCGACGCCGCCCTGGAGCGCAACGATCGCCGCCAGCACGGCGAGCTTGCCACCATCGCGGGCCTGTTCAGCCACGACGCACTCGTACCAGCCGAGGACGGCAAGCCACCGGCCATCGACGCGCTGGTTAAGGCGTCCCGCGACAACGCGGTCGGCGTCTCCGGGGAGCTTCGCGAAGGACTCCAGAAGTCCGTCGAGATCATCGCCAACGCGATCCTGGAACGTCTGGAGGAGTCCGGGCTCGACCCGCGCGACATCGAGCGCCCGGACCTGTCGTTCGCCCGGCAGCTCACCCGAGAGTCGCTGCGCTACCTCTACCGCATTTTGTTCTTGTTGTATGCCGAGGCCCGCCCTGAACTGGGCATCCTCCCCGCAGACGACGGCTCCTACGAGGCCGGCTACTCGATGGCGCGCCTGCGTGAACTGGTGGAGCGCGACGAGCTGTTGACCGAGGAGGCGGCTCGTAACGGATTCCATCTGCACGCATCACTGGACGTCCTCTTCAAGAAGGTCAACAACGGTTACCGGCCCTATGGCACCGAGCCGAACGACGAGCTGCCCGGTGACGACGAGGACACCCGGCGTCGAAAGGCGAAGTTCCGGAGCGAGGACCGCGGGCTGCGTTTCGAGCCGCTGCGCAGCGAGCTCTTCGAGCGTGACTCCGTCCGCCTCATCGGCAACGAGACCCGCGACCCGCGCAGCGACGAGGACAACGAGCCACGCTGGCTGGACCTGCGGCCGCGCAACAGCGCCCTGCACGAGGTGCTGCGTCTACTGACCCTGAAGAAGGCCGAACGGGCCGGGGGCCGGGCCGGGTTCATCTCCTACCGCAACCTCGGCATCAACCAGCTAGGGGCCGTGTACGAGGGGCTGATGTCGTACACCGGCATCATCGCCGAGGAAGAGCTGTGCGAGGTCGCCAAGGGCGGCGACCCGGCGAAGGGCTCCTGGCTGGTGCCATCGCAGCGGCTCAAGGAGTACCCCGAGAACACCTGGGTGACGTACGACGACCGGGACGCGGTGAAGGGGCTACGCGGTCCGAAGAAGTACCCGCCGGGTCGTTTCGTGTACCGTCTGGCCGGCCGTGACCGGGAGACGTCCGCCTCGTACTACACACCCGAGTCGCTGACGAAGGTCACCGTCGAGCTGGCGCTCAAGCACCGGCTCGACCAGGAGCGCGACGCCGACGGAAACGTCGTGAAGACGCGTGCCTCGGAGCTCCTCAAGTACCGGATCTGTGAGCCCGCGCTGGGGTCGGGGGCGTTCCTCAACGAGGCGATCAACCAGGTCGCCGAGGAGTACCTGCGGCGCCGGCAGGACGAGCTGGGTGTGTCCGTGCCGACGGGCGACGCGCTGACGGAGAAGCAGAAGGCCAAGGCGTACATCGCCCTGCACAACGCTTACGGAGTCGACCTCAACGCGACCGGCGTCGAGCTGGCCGAGGTCTCCATGTGGCTGAACACCATGCATCCCGGGATGCGAGCCCCGTGGTTCGGGCTGCACCTGCGGCGCGGCAACTCGCTGATCGGCGGGCGGCGGGCCGTGTACGCGGCCGGTGACGTGGCCCCGCTGAAGGGCAAGGCCCCCTGGCTCAACGCCAAGCCTCTCGCGCCGGAGCCGCTGCCGTTCCTGAAGGACGGGGCCGAGCAGCCGCTGCCGGACGGGGCGGTGCACCAGTTCCTGTTGCCGACACCGGGGTGGGCGGCGGTCACAGGCGCGAGCGGCGACGCGAAGAAGTTGCTCGTGCAGCTGGCCGAGGGTGGGGTGAAGGATCTTGGGGAGTGGAAGAAGGGAATCCTGAAGACGCCGGCACGGCGGCTGAACAAGAAAACCGGCGAGCCGATCCTCGACCGGAAGTCCGGCGACGAGGCGGCCTCGCAGTACACGCGGCTGCGGGACGCGGCGCAGCGGGCGGAGTTCCTGTGGTCGCTCGTCGTCAAGCGGATGGAGCTGTCGGAGCGGGAGATCGCCCGCAGCATCGACGTCTGGGGCGCGGACACGGAGGACGAGGAGTTCGCCTTCCTGCGGCGGTCCGTGGGCGACGGGGGTAGTACGGATGCCGCCTCCGTCCGGATGTCGAAGGAGAGGGTGTACGCGGACCTGTTCCGCGCGGCGGGAACCCCGTACTGGCGGCTCAAGCGCGTCATGGACGCGTGGTGCGCGCTGTGGTTCTGGCCGGTGGGGAAGGCGGGGCTGCTCAACGGGACGGCCGACGCGTATGCGGGTGCCCCGGTGGTGGGGGGTGAGGGCGCCGGCAGTATCGGCGACCTGATCGAGGCGATGTCCGCGACTGTGGTGCCGCTGGATGATGCAGTGCCGCCCGTCGAGGCCGCGTCGGCGGCTGAGGCCGGGGTGACCCCGCCTCCGTCCCCGCCCATGCCCACGAGCGCGCCGCGCTTCGTGGAGAACACCATGCTCTTCGCCATGGAGGGCGACCAGATCTCGATGTCCGACATCGAGGCGTCCTCCGACGGCGTGGTCCATGTGGAGGTCAAGGAGGTCGGCCCGTCGAAAACGACGGTGAAGACCAGGAAGCAGCCCTCCCCCGATCTCTCCCGACCCGCCCGCCGGCCGCTCATCGCGCTGAAGGACCTCGACGACTGGCTGGACTTCCTGGAGGCCATGCTCGGGCGTGGACCGGTCCCGGACGCCGGATCGCTCATCGGGTCCCTCAACACCCTGGAGGAGCTCAGCGAGTACGAGCAGCTCATCCAGGACGAGACAGAGATGGACATGGACCAGTGGGAGCCTGAAGCGCGCTTTCCTTGGATGGGTGCGGTCCGTGACATCGCCGAGGACCAGGGGTTCCTGCACTGGGAACTTGAGTACGCGCTCGTCTTCGCTCAAGGCGGCGGGTTCGACCTCCAGGTCGGCAACCCGCCGTGGGTGCGTCCCCGTTGGGACGAGTCCGGGGTTCTCGCGGAGCACGAGCCTTGGTTCGCGCTGGAGGAGCGGGCGTCCACATCCGCAAAGGACAAGCGTCGCTCGGAACTGCTCGGGGCGCCACGAATCAAGCAGTATGTGCAGGGCGAGATCACGGACGTCGTCGCCCAGGTCGGCTTCTTCGGTTCCCCGCAGGTGTATCCGCTGCTAACGGGGACCCAGCCGGACCTCTACAGGGCCTTCATGTGCCAAGCATGGGATCACAACGCTGCCGCAGGCACCACGGGGTTCCTGCATTCCGACACCCACTTCACGGGTGACAAGGAGGGGGCGCTCCGGGAGGCTGCGTACCGGCGGCTCCGGATTCACGGCGACTTCGTCAACTCCGGGCAGCGATTCTTTCCCCGCCCCGTTGGCGACGGCACACATTTCGGCGTAAACATCTACGGCGACGTCAAGGAGATCGGCTTCGACCATCTCTCCTGGCTGGTATCTGCAGACGCCCTGCGGTACTCGTCTGACCACGACGGTTCGGGCGACGTACCCGGAGTTCGTTACAAGAACGCCGAGTTCGATGAACGTCCGCACAAGGCTCGCGTCGTACATGTTGATGAAGACCTGCTCGCTGTGTGGCAGCGCCTGCTCGACGACGAAGGGCAGCAGCCCGTACAGCAGGCGCGTCTCCTCTTCCCGGTCAGCACCGGGGAAGCTTCGGCCATCAGTGCCCTGGCCGACTACCCAGTAAGGCTGGGTGCTTTCGCACCACAGATCTCTCCCGGGTACCACGAGAGCGGGGCGAAGAAGGACAACCTGATCGACTACAACCGTCCCGACAGCACCACGGGGAACCTGTTCCAGCCCGATCGCTGGCGACACGTCATCCTCAAGGGCCCCCAGCTGAGTGTCGCCACCCCGGTGTTCAAATGCCATGACGCCAACAGCAATGACGCCTATGGCGCGGACCTGATGAACCTTCCGGTCGACTTCGTGCCGGACACCGCATATGTACGGGCCGAGGGACGGTCCCAGGAGTACCTTGCGGCGCAGGACCGCTGGATCGATCACCGGGCGCTCGCACGACTCCGGACTGATGAGAAGGCTGTCGCACGGGCACGTCAGCAGGTCGCCCACGCGAATTCCGTACCCGAGGCGAAGGTGGACCCTGAGAAGGTAGACGCACTTCTCGTGGATCGGGCGCGACGACGGTCCACAGTTTTCCCGCGCCTCGCGTGGCGAGTAATGATCTCTCCCAACAGCGAACGAGCTCTGTTCCCGGCGGTGATCCCACCTGGCCCTGCGCACGTCGATGCGGTGCACAGCCTAGTGATGCCGAAACCCGACCTCACAGCCTTGGCAGCAGGGTTCTGGGCCTCCTTGCCCTTGGACTACTTCGTCAGGGTGACCGGACGCTCACACCAGCGGGTAGCCGGGACCAAGGCGATGCCCGCTGCCTCTCCTGAACATCCCCTTGCTCCTGCTCTTCTCCTCCGCACCCTTCGCCTCAACTGCCTCACCCAGGCATACGCTCCCCTGTGGGAAGAGCTCTACGACCCGACTTGGGTCGCCTACGAGCCGTGGGCGCGGGGGTGGCCCGATCTCCAGCCCCTCCACGAGGTGACTCCAACCTGGGTGGCAAGTACCCCCCTCCGCTCCGAGCGCGCCCGCCGCTCCGCCCTCGTTGAGATCGACGCCCTCGTCGCCGTCTGGCTCGGCATGGACGCCGACGCCCTAATCGCCGCCTACCGGGGCCGCTTCCCTGTACTCCAGAAGTACGAGGCCGCGAGCTGGTTCGACGCCGAGGGCTGGAAGCTGGCGAGTTACGCCCGCACGATCGGGCAGCGTCAGACGAAGGATTCGTGGGCCCAGTTCGAGGCGTACCAGGGCGACCCCGAGCACGCCTCCGTCCCCGACGGCTACACCGCCCCCTTCTACAAGGCCGACCGCGAGACCGAGATGCGCGAGGCTCACGCCTACTTCCAGAAGCGTCTCGACGCCGCTGTCGAAGTCGGCAAGTGGGACCCGGTCGCACAGGAGGTACCCAAGCCGTGAGGCCGACGCTCGAGGCGCAGGGGCTCAAGGAGAGCCTGCTGCAGTACCTGTCCACCACCTACGCGCTGACCGACGAGGGCGCGCGGCAGGCGCTGCACCGGTTCCTGGGGGACGAGAACTCCGGGATGTTCCGGGGGCCGTTCCTCCGCTTGCGCACGCCGTTCGTCGCGGCCGACGCGTCCTGGACCGGGTATCTGGACTGGCGACGGACCGACGGCTGGACACCGTACGCGCATCAAGCGAAGGCCTTCGAACGGCTGTCCTCGGCGGGCGGCCGTACGCCGAAGCCCACGCTCGTGACAACCGGTACCGGCTCCGGCAAGACCGAGTCGTTCCTCTATCCCGTACTGGACCACTGCGCCCGCGAGCGGGCGGCCGGCCGGGCCGGGGTCAAGGCCGTACTCCTCTACCCGATGAACGCGCTCGCCACCGACCAGGCCCAGCGCATCAACGAACTCCTGTGTGAGCACGAGGCGTTGCACAAGGTACGGGCCGGGCTCTACATCGGCGACAAGGCGGCGACGCACTACGACCGGGTGTACACGCGCCGGTCGGACATGCAGATCTCGCCGCCCGACATCCTGATCACGAACTACAAGATGCTGGACCTGCTGCTCCAGCGGGCCCAGGACGCCCCGCTGTGGGCGGATGCGGACATCCGCTACGTGGTCGTGGACGAGTTCCACACCTACGACGGCGCGCAGGGCACGGACGTCGCGATGCTCCTGCGCCGCCTCGCCTCGGCGGTCGGGGTGGCGGAGAAGGGCCGTCCGTTGGGGCGGATCTGCCCGGTGGCGACCTCGGCAACCCTCGCCTCCGACAGCACGGACCAGGACGGGGTCCGTCAGCTCCTCGATGTCGCGACGCAGGTGTTCGGTACGGAGTTCGACGTTTCCTCGATCGTCGGGGAGCGCCGGCAGACGGTCGACGAGTTCGTGCCACCGAGCGGCTTCGATCCGATGTTGCCGATCCCGGTCCCGGACGAGTTGGCCACCCTCCCTGACCCGTCACTCGGCGAGGAGGAGTTCCTCGCGCTCGTCGAGGCCGTCACCGGCACCCGTGAGACCAACCCGCTCGTGCTCGGCGGCTTGTTGAAGAAGCACATGCTGACCTCGGCGGTGATGCATGCCCTGGACGGGCAGGTGCGGACCGTGCCCGAGGTACTGGACCTGATGTGGCGGCGGGGCGCGTTCTCCTGGGGGCAGGCGATCACCCGGCAGCCGGAGGTGGCGGCGTCCGCCCTCGCCCGGCTCCTGGCGCTACTCTCGGTGGCTCGTGATCCGGCCTCCACACCCGAGCGGCCGCGGCCCTTCGTGCAGGTCGAGGTGCATCAGTGGGCGCGGTCGGTGTCGCGGGTCGTGCGCGGTGTGCTGCCGTGGCCCAAGGCCGAGTTCCAGTGGGACTCGGCCGGTTCCGCCCACCACTCGGGCGAGCAGCCGGCCCGTACCGCCCCGGTGACGACGGCGACCGCGGGCGCGGCCGCGAACCTGTTTCTGCCAGCCGTCTACTGCCGTGACTGCGGCCGTTCGGGCTGGGCGGTGTTCTCCCCGGAGACCGACGACGCGGACGTACAGGTCGACACGCACAAGATCCGGCGAGCCTCGGTCAGCCAGGACAAGATGCGGGTCCGGAACCTGATAGCGGCCACCGAGAAGGAGTCCCAGGAGGGCTCGGGTGCCGCCCCGATGGAAGAGGCCGGGCGCGGTGCGGGCCGCGGCGGCACCGCCCTCGCGGCCACCAACGCCGGGCAGTTGCGTGTACTGGACGGGCCGAGGCGCCGCCTGCGGCTGCCGGATCCGGTCGAGGACTACGACCAGGAGACCGGCGCGCCCCGGCTGGCGGGAGCCGACTCGGCCTTCGTCCTCGTCTGCCTCGGGGACACCGCGACCACCGCCGCAGAGGACGACTGGTGCCCGGCCTGCGGCTCGCACAACGCAATCCGCTTCCTCGGTACCGGTGCCGCCGCCCTCGCCGCGGCCTCGGTCACCCAGCTGTTCACCGGCGGGGAGATGGACCGGGCGCAGGGTGAGGACAAGACCCTGATGTTCAACGACTCGGTGCAGGACGCCGCGCACCGAGCCGGGTTCGTGGCCAGCCGCTCGTACACCTTCTCCCTGCGCGCACTGTTCAAAAAGCACCTGTCGGAGGAGACGCCGACCGCGCTGCACGACCTGATCGCCGACGTGGTCGCGGCGACCACCGACCGCGAGACCCTTGCCGCCGTCGTCCCCACCGACCTGCACGACTTCAAGGGCGTCAAGCGGCTCCTGTCCGGTCAGGGGCGAGGCGGGGACAGGAAGACCTGGGAGCTGATCGGCGAGCGCTTCGCGTTCGAGGCGCTGATGGAGTTCGGCTTCCGCTCCCGCAACGGCCGCACCCTGGAACTCACCCGCACCGCCGCCGCCCACGTGCGCATCGAGGACCCTGCCTCCGCGATCGCCCTGGTCAAAGCCGCGCACACCGAGCCGTACGGGCGCGGCGGCGGGCTGCCGGTCATCGAGCAGGACGACGCCCGCTACCTCGGGTTCCTGCGGATCTTCCTGGAGCGGCTGCGGACCCGTGGCGCGATCGGTCACAAGTGGCTGGAGGGGTACCTCTCGGAGGCCGGTACCAGCCGGTACTTCATCTGGGGCAAGCGGCCTCCCGGTATGCGCGCCTTCCCCAAGGGCATCGCGGCCCCGGTGTTCCTGCTCAGCACCCCCAAGACGAGGAGCGAGTTCGACTTCGCGACCGGCCGTCTCTCCTGGTACGAGCGGTGGGCGCAGCGCACGCTCGGGCTGCCGCGAGAGCAGGCCGCGGAGTTCTGGTCGCGGCTGCTGCCTGCGTTGGTCGAGGCAGGTCTGCTCTCGGTGCGTACTCCGACCGACAGCAGCCTGCGCGTCTACGGTCTGAAGCCGGGCGCGATCGACGTACAGCTGTTGAAGGACGCCGAGGTGAACGAGGCGTTTGTCCGCTGCCCGGACTGCTTCTGGGAGCAGACCGTCCACCCCGGCCTACTCGCGCAGTGGGACGGGCAGCGCTGCCCGTCCTACCGCTGCCGCACCGGCCATCTCGTCGCGGGCGACCGGCCCGAGGGGCTCGGCAAGCACCAGCGGGACCGTAACTACCGCGAGGACTACTACCGCAGGCTGTACCGGAAGGCAGGCACGTACCAGGTCATCACGGCCGAGCACACGGGCATGCTAACCCGGCCGGAGCGGGAGCGGGTCGAGGCGGCGTTCAAGGACGGCAGCGGGTTCAAGGATCCCAACGTGTTGTCCTGTACGCCGACGCTCGAAATGGGCATCGACATCGGTGACCTGTCGGCCGTCGTGCTCGCCGCGCTGCCGAGGCGCGCTGCCAACTACGCCCAGCAGGTGGGCCGAGCAGGGCGCCGTACCGGAAACGCGTTCCTGCTGACCATCCCCGACCGCAGCCGCCGAGACCTGTACTACCTGGAGCAGCCGCGCGAGATGATCGCCGGGCAGATCGTGCCGCCGGGCAGTCACCTGTCGGCCATCGAGATCCTGCGCCGCCAGTACCTTGCACACCTCCTCGACCTCGCCGCGCGGGGCCGGCTGTCGCGCACTGACGGCCGTCCGCTGCCCGCAGTCGTACGGGACGCCCCGGCCCTCTTCGGCCCGTCCGGATATCTCGCCGATCTCGTCGAAGCGGCGCTCGCGGACGCCTCGAACCTGGTCGAGGGGTTCCTGGACCTGTTCCCCGTCGGTGTCAACGAACAGGCCGCCGACGACCTGCGGGCCTTCGCCGGGCGTGGGCTGCGCAGCGCGGTGGAGCGGGCCGAGCGACAGTGGCTCCACGCCGAGGAGGTGCTGCGGCGGCGACTGCGGTACATCGCGGAGGCCCGCGACGAACTCCACGACACCGAGGACGAGCAGCGCGAACGTAAGGCCGAACTCGACGCCGAACACCGGGCGCTCGGCAAGCGCCTGAGCAAGCTCGGGCTCATCACCGCCCAGCAGGCCCTGTGTGATCTCGGGCTGCTGCCGAACTACGCGCTCATCGACTCCGTCACCACCCTCAACGCGACGCTGTACTGGGTCGACGGTACGGATCCGAACACCGGCCGGGACCGCTTCGACTCCAAGATTCGCTCCTACGACCGGCCCCGGCGCTACGCCCTGTCCGAATTCGCGCCCGGCAACACGTTCTACGTCAACGGCTACAAGCACGAGATCACCGGCATCGACATCGGCAGCCCCTCTCAGCCGGACTGGAAGGCCTGGCGGTTCTGCCCGGAGTGCGGCTACGTCCGCACCGAGGACGCCAAGGACGACCGCTCGCCATGCCCGCGCTGCGGCAGCACCGGGATCGCGGACGACGGTTCCTGCCTGCACCAGGTCATCGAGCCCACGACCGTCACCTCCCGCGACAAACGCGAGGACGCCCGTATCGGCGACGACAAGGACGACCGGGAACAGCGCTACTACACCGTCATCGACGCGGTGGACATCCCCCGGGAGGAGATCAAGCACGGCGCCTCCTGGCGGCACGCCCACCACACCTTCGGCGTCGACTACTGCCGCAAGGCGGTGATTCGTCGCATCAACGTCGGCCCGATGCGGTTCGACAGTCAGAGCGAGGACGAACTCGCCGGGCAGGACGTCCGCATGGCCCCGTTCCACGTGTGCACCGCGTGCGGGGCGGCGACCGCCGACGGCAAGCCGGTCTTCGACCACGCCACCGACGCCTTGGACTCCTCGGCCGCCCGCAACCCGAAGGTCAAGCACCACCAGCCGTGGTGCCCGCTGCGGCGTGGGAAGAAGGCCGCTACCGTGCCCCAGCAGCCGGTGCTCCTCGCCCACCAGCTGAACACCGAGGCGCTGCGGGTGCTCCTGCCGGCGGCCACCGTGCTCGTCGAGGAGAAGATCTACTCCTTCAAGGCCGCACTGCGGCTCGGCGTCGACCGGCAGTTCGGCGGCGACCCCGCACACCTGGACACCACGCTGGCCCGTATGCCCGACCAGGCCACCGGCGAGAAGCGCCACTTCCTGGTGCTCTTCGACCGGCTCCCCGGCGGCACCGGATATCTAGACCGGCTGACCGACCCCGGCGACTTCAAGGAGATGCTCCTCAAGGCCCGTGCCGTGCTCCTCGCCTGCCCCTGTCAGGACGAGGGCCTGCGGGCCTGCCACCGCTGTCTGCACCGCTACACCGAGGAACGCCACCAGGACGTCGTCTCACGCCACGAGGCCCTGGAGATCCTCGGCGACCTCCTCGGACCGGTCGACGAGAACGGCGAGCCGCTGCGCGACGCCGACGGTAAGCCCGTCGACGGGTGGACGGTCACCAAGGTGGCGTCCACCGAACTGATCGGCCTGGACAAGCAGGTCGAGTCCGACCTGGAGGCCCGCTTCCTGGCCGCCCTGCGCAAGTGGAGCGAGAACCAGGACGACGCCGCACTCGACGAGAGTGGAACGAACAGCGGATACCTCCGCTTCACCGGTCCCACGGCCAGTGCGGGAGAGGCCGCCGATACCGGGTCCGTACGCTCGACCGGCTGGCGGCTCACCGCCCAGCGCAGCATGGAGCACACCCGCACCGACTTCACCTTTGAATCCACCGACGGCCCCCGCCGACTCGTCACCGTCTACCTCGACGGCCACAGGTACCACGCCAGCCGCATGCACAACCGGATCGCGCCCGACTGCACCAAGCGCAACCATCTGCGGGCCGACGGGCACATCGTCTTCCAGATCACCTGGGACGACCTGGAGCTCTTCGAAAAAGGTGACGCCGCCAAGGCGCAGCCGGTGTGGCCGCCCTACCGGCGCATCGGCCAGGACACCGCCAAAGAGTGGTACGAGGAGCTGGGCGGCGACCGCGCCCACTTCTCGGCCGTTGTGTTCGCCAATCCCATCGACACGCTCCTCGCCTACCTGCGCCAGCCCTCCCGTACCGCATGGGGGCGGCGGGCCAAGGCGCTGGTCGGCGGGCTGATGAGCACGCCGGAGCCGCTCGTACAGCAGGCCGACCGGGGCCAGGCACGCGAAGCCGTACGGGCCGCCCTCACCGCCCTCGGCCGCGGTCAGGCGCCGGAGCCGGAAGCCGGGGAAGGCGACGGAGCAATCCTCGTCCTGCACGCCGTGGACGAAAAAGGGCTGCCGCTGATCTACACCGTGGACGCCTCCGGCCAAGAGCCGGGATGGAGCGCCATCGCCGTACTCGACGACCGCACCGAGAGCCTGGGCACCGCCGAACACAAGCTGATGTGGCGGTCCTGGCTGTACTGGTCGAACCTACTGCAGTTCCTGGCCTTCGCCGGCGGCGACGGCATCCAGCTCGCGAGCAGCCAGGCCGCCGACTACCCGGTGGAGGTCCTCGCCATCGGCGGCGGCGTCGGCGAACTCGAATCGCTGATCGTCCAGCGGAACCCGGCTGCCGTCGAGGTGAGTTCGGTGGTGGACAGCCGCACCGCGGTGCTCGCTGGTGCGGCCGACGCCGAATCGACGGAAGAGTCCTCCCTGGAGAAGATGGTCGCCGGCGTCCTGCGGGACCGGGCCTGGGACGAGGACATCCTCGAGCTCCTGGAAGAGGACGAACCGGAATCCGACCTCACCCGGCTGGCCAAGAAGATCGCCGCCAAGGGCAAGAAGGCGCCTGTCTTCGGTTACGAACTGGGCGAACGCGGCTGGCAGACGGACTTCGCCTGGGACGACTCCCAAATCAAGATCGCCGTCGTCGTGGCGCCGGACACACACGGATCACAAGCCGAAGAAGAGCGCCGCAAGCGCGACGAGGCCTATGTCGCCGACGGCTGGACCGTACGTACCGCCACCGACTGGCTCGATCACCTCGACACCCTTCTGACACTCCTCCCCGACACGGAAGGCTCCAACTCCTGATGACCGCCCGGCTCAGCCTGTACGAAAAGGCCGAACACGAGCTGTACAAGCTCGACCGCTCGGTCAAGGGAAAGTTCTACGACTTCTGCCACCGATTCCGGCAGAACCCCGACCACCCCGGCCTCGACCTCAAGCCCCTCAAGGGTGACGGACGGGTCTTCCGCGCCAAGATCGACCAGTCCTACCGTGCCCTCCTCGCCAAGGCCGGCGTGGACGAGCAGGGCCAGGAGCGGTGGCTCGTCGTCGCGGTACGCCACCGCAAGCACGTCTACGAAGAACTCTCCGTCGCGATCAACCGCGTCACCGGTGAGATCGAGTTCGTCGACCTGTCCGTCGTCGGGCAGAGCGTGCTGCAGCGCGCCGGCGTCACCCTCACCCCGGTCGACCCGGCGCCCGAGGCCGAGATCCAGCAGCCGACGCCGGCCCCGGAGGTTCACGAGTCGGTCGCCGTAGAGCCGGCCGCACTGCTCCTCTCCGGGATCACCGGCGAGGACCTGCGGTCGCTCGGTGTCGCCGCACAGCTCATCGACCTCGCACTCGCCGTCACCGAGAGCGGCGAGCTCGACCAGCTGGTCTCCGGCGCCCCGCTCCTGACCAAGGACATCCTCTACGGCCTTGCCGCCGGGATGTCCATCGACGAGGTCCGGCGCGAGATCACGGCCCCCGTCGAGGTCGAACTCGCCGACACCGAACGTGACGACCTCGGCGCGGCGCTGGCCCGCACCACCGTCACCACCATCGACGATGACCTCCGCGTCGTACTGGAGGAAGGCGACTTCCGGGCCTGGAAGGTCTTCCTCCACCCTGCCCAGGCCAAGCTCGTCGACCGCCGTTACAACGGTCCCGCCCGGGTCTCCGGCGGCCCCGGAACCGGCAAGACGATCGTCGCCCTCCACCGGGTCAAGCACCTGGCCCAGCAGCTCCCTCCCGGCCACAACAAGCCCATCCTGCTCACCACCTTCACCACCAACCTCACCGTCGACCTCCGCGCGCGCCTCTCCTCCCTCCTCGAACCCGACCTCGTGGCCCGCGTCGAAATCACCAACATCGACAAGCTCGCGGCTCGCGTCCTCAACGAGAACTCACTCAGCGGCACCGGCAAGCAGCGCATCTACGACAGCGTCGCGATCGGCATCCTCCAGCGCCTCCTGTTCGAACTCGACGAGAAGCGCTGGGAGCCCGAGTTCCTCTACGAGGAATGGGAACAGGTGATCCTCGGCCAGTCGCTCGGCAACCGCAAGGCGTACTTCGAGGCCCGCCGCGCAGGCCGCGGCCGGTCCGTCAGCCGCCCCGAACGCGCCCAGATCTGGAAGATCCTCGAGCAGTTCACCGCCCGCCTCGACAAGGAGAACCGCGAAACCTGGGGCCAGGCAGCCGAACGTGCCGCCCGCTTCGAGATGGAACGCGCCGCCAAGATCAAGGCCCGGCAGGACCGTAAGGACGAGGTCGGCGGCAAGGACCTCATCCACCGAGACGACAGTTCCGGCATGCGCTACATCGCCCACCGCTACCAGCACGTCGTCGTCGACGAGGCCCAGGATCTGCGCCCCGCCCACTGGAAGATGCTCCGCGCCATGGTCGCCCCCGGCCCCGACGACATGTTCATCGCCGGCGACACCTACCAGCGCATCTACGACCAGCAGGTCACTCTCGGCACCGTCGGCGTCAACATCCGGGGCCGCTCCTCCCGCCTCACCCTCAGCTACCGCACCACCAAGGAGATCCTCGCCCGCGCGATGCAGGTCGTCGACGGCACGGGCAACGCCCCCGCCTACGACGACCTCGACGACGGCACCGACACCCTCGCCGGCTACCGCTCTGTCCTTCGCGGCCCCGTCCCCGAACTCGCACCCTGCGACACCTGGGACGACGAACTCACCCAACTCGCCACCACCCTCCACGCCTGGCGCGAGGAACTAACCTCCGGCGACGGCGGCAACAACTCGCGCCGCGACCCCCGCGGCAACATCGCCGTCTGCGTCGCCGACCGCGACTCCGTCAACCAGGTCATGTACTACCTCGCCACTGAGGCCGGCATCACCGTAGCCGAACTCACCAAGGACGGCGTCAAGGGCGACGGCGAAGTCCACGTCGGCACCATGCACCGCTTCAAGGGCCTCGAATACCAGAAGCTCGCCATCGTCGGCGCCCGCGACGGTGTCATCCCCCGCACCGCAGTCATCGACCGCTACCGCGAATCCGACCCCCAGCGCTACGCCCGCGAGGAACGCAAGGCCCGCTCACTCCTCTTCGTCGCCGCCACCCGCGCCCGCGACACCCTTCGCATCAGCTGGCACGGGACACCGAGCCCTTATATTTCCCGATAGTGAAAGACGAAGGCCTGCCCGGCGGGGGCGCAAAGGCTGCGCCTCATCGCCGTCCTACAAGGCTATGCATCGCGTGATGTTGGACCGGAGGTCGTTGGCTGGACGAGTCAGCTGGAGTCTTCGAGCCGATTCCCCAGCCGTCCCTCTGCGTCGCGCTCCGTCCACTTCGGCCTGGTTGGTCTGATGCTCATGCCTCCGGTCCAGCCAGGGTGAAGGCGTCCTTGGTCAGCTCCGCGCGAAGTCGCTGCTCGGCCACGTCGGCGTAGTGCGAGGACAGCTCGACGCCCACGAAGCGACGGCCCTCTCGAAGAGCTGCGACGCCCGTGGAGCCGCTGCCGGTGAACGGGTCGAGGACGGTGCCGCCCTCGGGGCAGACCTGTACGAGCTGCTGCATGATCTCGACGGGCTTCTGGGTGATGTGCACCCGGTCCTTACGGGGCTGGGAGGCGATGTAGTGGCCGGGCAGGTAGAGGTCGCGGGTGTTGTCGAGGGATCCCTTGACGCCCCAGACGATGAACTCGGAGTCCTGCTTCGGCCCGCCCTTGCGGGGCCGGCTGGCGGGCTTGATCCACGGGATGGTGCCGCTCCACGTCCACCCGGCCATCTGCAGGGCGTCGGACGTTGTCGGTTCCTGGCGCCAGTCGGAGAAGACCATGGCCACCGCGTGCTCGGTCGAGGCTCGGTACGCCTCGGTGAGCAGTTCGGTCAGCCAGGAGCGGTAGGAGCGCTGGTCGCGGTTCTCGCCGGGGAAGTTGGCGAGGTCGTGGGCGCTGTTGCTGGTGACGTACTTGGCGCGCGCGGTCCGTCCGGTGCGTTCCGAGCTCGTCCGGCCGCCGGAGTTGTACGGCGGGTCGGTGATCACGGCGTTGACGCTCTCGTCCGGCAGGGACTTCAGCACGGTCAGGGCGTCGCCTCGGTGCAGCGTGTAGCTCATGAGAAGGGCCTCTCTCAGGGCATGGCAGGGCTGGGACCCGCTCCGGGCAGCGCTCAACGGCGTTCCTCTGGGGCGGGGTTGTGCTGGAGGTTAGCGGCGGTCTCCGGCCGTACCTAACGAGCCGGTCCGCGCCGCGGACCCCGGTCCGGGAGTCGTTTGGTGCGGCCGGAATCCCGGTCTACTGTCTCGCCGTGTCACCGGGCAGGAGCCTCGCTCCACCCTCGCTGACCTGTCCTTTCCGTGCTGTCTCGTCCAGTCGAGCGGTATCAGAGGCGCCTTGCCCTCTTCCTTCCCGCACACCGTCAGGAGCCTCGGTGTACTGCCTGAGATTACGAGCGCGGCTGGCTGCCGCGCGTGACCTGAGACCGGCGTCCGGGAGCTACCAACTCCTCTGACCTGGGGCCGCCCGAGCGGCGGATGCACATCGGCGCGGTGCCGGCGGCTTTGCACGAGAAGTCGGCACCGCGTCTCCTACGAACACCGAGGAGCCGCTGCGATGCAGCATGCCCTGATACATCCGCGCCCCGACCCGACGCCGTCACCCGGCCGGCACCGCCGCCTCCGTGAACGGCGCCGGCGATGAAGAAGACCACCAAGGGCGTCGTCGGTCTCTGCGCAACCGCTCCGCTACTGATGGCCGTTCCGATTCTCGCCATCGGGGCCGGGACCGCCTCGGCCTCCTGCTCGACCGGCGGTGCACAGGATGTGGACACCGCCGCCGTCGCCACCCAGGTGAAGGCCATCCTGGACGGCGGCGACAAGGGCTCGGTCTCCGTGCCGGGCCTGGACGACCCGGCCGAGCAGGTGCCCAACGCCAAGACGATCCAGGCCACCGGCGTGGCGATGAACATCCCGGCCCGCGGGCAGGTCGTGGCCCTGGCGACCGCCCTGCAGGAGAGCGGCCTTCGGAACCTGACCTACGGCGACCGCGACTCGCTGGGGCTTTTCCAGCAGCGGCCGTCGATGGGCTGGGGCACGGCGAACGAGATCCTCGACCCGGTGCACGCCTCGACCAAGTTCTACGAGGGGCTGCGAAAGGTCTCGGGCTGGCAGTCCCTGTCCGTCACGCAGGCCGCCCAGGCGGTGCAGCGTTCGGGTTTCCCTGAGGCGTACGCCAAGTGGGAGCCCCTGGCCACCGCTCTGCAGAAGGCCATCGAGCCCCTGCTGCCGAAGGCCGGTGGCGCGTCACCGGACCCTTCGCCATCCGGCTCGGCCGGCACCGGCATCCCTGCGCCCGGTATCGCGGGCGGTTGCAGTGCCGAGGGGGACGGGACCGACTTCGGCACCATCCCGCCCGGCGCGCTGCCGACCGAGTACAAGATCCCCGCTAACGCTCCGCGAGAGGTCCAGACGGCAATCCGGTGGGCGCTCGGCCAGCTCGGCACGCCGTACCAGTGGGGCGGGACCTGCACGAACTCCCACGGCAAGGACGCCATGGGCCGGTGCGACTGCTCCTCCCTGATGCAGCAGGCGTACAAGGCCGCCGGGGTCACCCTGACGCGGACGACGTACACGCAGGTCAAGGAGGGCAAGGCGGTGTCGGTCGACACCCTCCAGCCGGGGGACCTGCTCTTCACCGAGGGGACGGCCGCCGTACCCGAGCACGTCGGGATGGCCATCGGGCAGGGCCTGATCGTGCACGCCCCGCACACCGGCGACGTGGTCCGCATCACGACCCTCGCCTCCTGGAAACCGCGGATTCTCGCGGCCCGCCGAGTCGTCTGACCGGCGCTTCTTCCCCTCTCCCCCATTCCTCGCACCGCCGCTTCGCTCTAGCGGGTTTGGGCGTACACGTAATCGAACTGGAGTTCTCCATGTATCTCGCCGACCAGGTCATTCAGCTCGCCTACGATCCCGGAATCAAGCCGAACGAGGGCGGTCTGCCGGGCCTGTCCGTCCTCAAGCAGGTGATGGGCTCCATCAACCTCTTCGGGCTCATCGCCGTGGTCGGCGCCCTCGCCGTCAGCGCGGGCGTATGGGCCTGGGGCCACCACTCTGGCGGCCACCAGGCGGAGGCCAACGGCAAGAAGGGCGTGCTGGTGAGCGCCGGCGCGGCCCTTCTGCTCGGTGCGGCGAACGGCGTGGTGGCCTTCTTCAGCACGCTGGGGACGCAGGTCCACTGATGGCTCAGCACTCCACCCACCCCGGCGGCGCGTCTCGCGTGCGCCGCCGGGCGCTACTCGGCACCGTCGTCCTGGTGGTGCTCGTCGCCCTCGCCGGCCTGGCCGCGTACCTCACCCGCGACGGCAGGAGCCCCGCCGAAGCTCCTGCTCCACCACCGAGTTCTCCCAGGGTCTCCTCCTCACCGGCGTCGCCGTCCGGGCCGCTCACGCCGCACACCCGTCCCCATGCCCTTCCGGTCCCGCCGAAGACCCATGACCCGATCGCGTACGGGAAGGCAGCCGCAGCAGCGCTGTGGTCCTACGACACCCGTGCGTACTCGCAGCCCGAGCTGCGGAAGGCTCTGCGCGGGTGGCTGACCACGGAGGCGAAGTACGTCGATCCGGCGTCGGTCGACAAGGTCGTTCCCTCGGCTGTGCTGTGGAAGGAGATGGCCGCCAACGGCCAGTTCGCCACGGCCAAGGTGTACGAGGGGCACTTCCCGAACGCGTTCACCCGGGCCCTGCAGGAAGACCCCGGCGCGATCACCCAGGCGTACGTCTACGCCGTCACGGTCTCCGGCAAGCAGTCGATCGCCTGGAAGGGCTCGCCCGCCGGCGGCGCGGAGAGCCGTGGCACCACGCTCGCGGTCCAGTGCCGGCCCGACCACCCCTGCGCCCTTGTCGGCGTCATGCCGTCCGTCGTGCCCTAATCCCCGTTCGAGATTCGAGAAAGGAGGTAGCACCATGGGAGTCTGCGACTTCCCGCTGATGGACAAGGTGTGCGGCGCCGTCGACTTCGCCACCAACCCCGCCGGAACCGTCACGGACGGCATCGGCGCGTGGATCGCGAAGTCGATGGGCGAACTGGCGGCCAGCGCGGCCGATCTCGCCGCCAAGGCCGTCAACGAGACGACCGCCATCGACCTCAACGCCGGATGGTTCCGGGACAACTACGAGCTCCTGCTGCCCATCGGGCTCGCTCTGACCGTCGGCATCTTCTGCATCCAGCTCATGACCGCGGCCTGGCGACGCGACGAACGCGCCCTTGCTCAGGCCGCGTTCGGCACCATGACCGGCGTCCTCTTCAGCTTCTCTGCCATCGCCTTCACCACCGTCGCCATCACCGTGGTCGACGCCCTGTCGGACGGACTGTTCCAAGCAGCCAACACCTCCGTCGACGACGCGATCCGGCGCGTGGTGAAGGTCAACCAGTTGGGGGCGATGTACGGCCTCGGCTGGGGCGTCCCAGCCCTGGTCGCCCTCGGGTGCGCGATCGGCGCCTTCCTCTACTGGGGCGTCATGGTCGCCCGCAAGGTCGGCGTCCTGATCATGGTCTCGCTCGCCGTGTTCGCCGGCGCCGGCGGCGGCTGGGAGGTCGCCAAGCGGTGGCGGCGCGGCTGGATCGAGGCCACCGCCACCCTGGTCGTCTCCAAGCTCCTCATGACCGTGGTCTTCCTCATCGGCGTCTCCGCCATGGGCAAGAGCGACGCCAGCGACGGGATGGCGGCCCTGTCCGACGCCATGGCGGGCATCGTCGTGATGGTCCTCGTGCTGCTCTGCCCGTACGCGACGTACAAGTTCGTGCACTGGGCCAGTGACGGCGGCGGCCACGACGACCTGCACCGCACCGGCGTCGCCGGCATGGCGGTCGCCGCCGGGGCGGCGAAGACCGCGGCCACCCTGGCGATGCAGGCCGGCACCGGTGCTCCCGCTCCCCAGGGCCCGAACAAGGTCCCCGGTGCGGGCGCCGACGGCGTCGCCTCCGGCATCAATCCCGCCGGCGGCAACCTCAGCAAGGAGGGCATCGACGCCGGTCCGCCCAGGCAGCAGACCCGCTTCCGGTACGGCGAGGACCCGAACGCGACCGGCGACAAGGGCCGGGCCCTGATCCAGCGGCCCGGGATCCCACCGCTGATCACGCGTCCCGGCGCGGACGAAACGGAAGGGTCCGAGATGGTCGTCCACGGCGTCACCGGCACTTCCGACCATCTGGTCGGCGCATCAGCACCGGGCGGCAGCATGACCTCCCTGCCGCCCGTCGGCCCCGCGACCGCGCCGCCGCCCCCTGCCGGGCCGTCGGCCACCGGTTCTCCGACGCCGACGAACTGGGTGTTCCCCACCCAGCCGCCGTCGGGTTCCTGACCCACCGCACCCGGGGCGGGCCGTATCCCACGGCCCGCCCCACCCTGACCGACCAGCACAGGAGTCCCCCATGACCTCCAGAAGACCGCCGCGCGCCCGTCCTCCGCCCGCCCCCACCGTCTGGAACCACCATGTCCGGCAAGCACCAGGCCCCCACGGCCACCGTGAAGTTCCCCCACCGCAGCAGGCGCGGCATTCTGCTCGGCCTGACCGCCCCGCAGCTGATCGTCGCCGGCCTCACCGGCCTTCTCCTTCTCGCCGTCGTCCTCACCCGCGGCGTGGTCGGCGCCCTCCAGCTCATCCCGCTGTGGGCCGTCATCGCCCTGTTCGTCTTCGTCCGCCACCGTGGCCGTGCCCTGGCGGACTGGGCTCCGATCGTCACCCGGTACGTCCTGCGCCGGATGCGCGGCCAGCTCGTCTGGCTCACCCGGCCCTCCCGTCGGCCGACCCGCGAAGGACTCCTCCACCTTCCCGGCACCGCCGCCAGCCTGCGCGTGGTCACCGCCCCCGACGGCCGGTACGGGGCGGTCCACGATCCCCACAGCGGCACGCTGACCGCCGTGGTCAAGGTCTCCTCCCGCGCCTACGCGCTGCTCGACCCGGGCACCCAGCAGGCCAACGTCAACGGCTGGGGACGCGCGCTGGCCGCGCTGGCCCGTACCGGGCAGGTCGCCCGCATCCAGGTGATCGAGCGCACCGTCCCGGACTCCGGCGACGCGCTTCGCCGCTACTGGGAAGAGCACGGTCGGCCCCACGCCCCCATGGCCGGCGCGATCTACAGCGAGCTGATCCAGAGCGCGGGCCCGGCGGCGGCACCCCACGAGGCGTACGTCGCGGTGGCGCTGGACACCAAGGCCGCGCGGCGGCTGATCAACCAGGCCGGCGGTGGCCTGACCGGCTCCTTCAGCGTCCTGGCGCAGCTGACCTCCACCTTCGACCAGGCCGCGCGGACCGCCGGGCTCAACCCCACCGGCTGGCTCACCGCCCACGAGATCGCTGCCGTCGTGCGCACCGCCTACGACCCCAAGGCCCTCACCGCGCTGGACCGGTGGTCCACCGTAGGTCGTCCCGAGGCCGAGCCCGCAGCTGCCGGCCCCGTCGTGGTCGTCGAGAAGGCGGACCACATCGCGACCGACTCGGCCGTCCACGCCACGTACTGGGTGGAGAACTGGCCCAGGACCGAAACGTCGGCCGGCTTCCTGCACCAGCTCCTGTTCACCGGCGGCGTCCGGCGCACGCTGTCGCTCTCCTACGAGCCGAAGGGACTGGACGCCGCCCTGCGCGACGTCCAGCGCAAGAAGGCCAGCGTGATCGCCGATGCCGCCGAGCGGGCCCGGCGCGGCCAGGTCGACTCCGAGGCGGACTCGATCGAGTACCAGGACATCAAGTCCCGCGAGCGCCAGCTCATCGCGGGCCACGCCGATGTCGCCCTGACCGGGCTGCTGACCGTCTCGGCCGACTCCGAGGACGAACTCCGCTCCGCCTGCGCGGTCGTGGAGACCGCCGCCGTCGGCGCCCAGCTCGACGTCCGACCGCTGACCTGGCAGCAGGCCGAAGCGTTCACCGCCGCCGCCCTGCCGCTCGCGCTCGCCGCCTGACGCCGGCCCATCCCTCCCTTCGAAAGAGCACCCCCATGTCCCGCACCGCCAGCCCGACCGCGCAGGACTTCGTGCCCTTCGCCACCGCCGCGCTCGACTTCCACCGCGCGCTCAACCTCCCCGGCGGCCCGCTCGTCACCACTCGGGCCGAACTAGACGCTCTGCACGCGCATCTCGTCTCGGTGCACGGGCTGCTCGACGCCCATGCCGCCCGTACCGGTCAGCTCGTACCGATCGAAGGCGACCAGCTTCGCGCCGCCCGCACCCGCATCTGGCAGGCCGCCGACCACGTCCACGCCGCCTACCACACGGCGCCCCGGACGGACTCCGGCGAGGTGCCCGAACCCGAGGCGTGCCAGGCCGGCCTGCCCGAAGGGGCACCCGAGCTGACCATCTGCCAGCGCCACCAGCGCGCCGCACACCTGGTCCGCCGCCGTACCACCCCGGCCGACCTGCACACGCCGTTCACCGGCCTCGTCCGCCGCTGACCCCATCACCTGCCTGGAGAAACGTTCATGCCCCGTACCCGTGCCAGCGCCTCTCCCCTGTACGTGCCGCACAAGGTTTCGCGGGCCCAGCAGAGGGCCGCCCGAGCCGGATTCGCCGAGGCCCGCCGCCAGGCGCGCCTCGCCGGCACCCCGCCCAAGCACCGCGCCGAGGAAACCCTCGACCCGGAGCTGCGGCCGGCCTACCCGCCGACAGGTCGTCCCGGTCCGGCCTCGGCCCGGGGCGGCAAGCTCCGCCTGCCCGCCCACCGGATGACCACCGCCACCGCTTCGGGGGCCTACCCCTTCGTGGCCGAGGGCGGCCTGGGAGCGGAGGGCATCTTCATCGGCCGCGACGTCCACGCCGAAGCCGCCTTCTGCTTCGACCCGTTCTCGCTGTACAGCAGCGGGCGGATCGAGGGCTTCACGAACCCCAACGCGGTCCTCGCCGGGATCATCGGCATGGGCAAGTCCGCGCTGGCGAAGTCCATCGCCACCCGGTCGATCGCCCACGGCTACCGGATCTACATTCCCTGCGACCCGAAGGGTGAGTGGACCAGCGTCGCACAGGCCCTCGGCGGCTACAGCATCGCCCTGGGCCCCGGCCTCCCGGGCAGGCTGAATCCCCTGGACGCCCCGGCCCGGCCCGCCTCCGTCAGCGAGGAGGACTGGGCGACCGAGGTCCGAAAGCGGCGTCTGCTGCTCCTGGCCGGTCTGGCGCGCACCGTCCTCAAGCGCGACCTGTTGCCGATGGAGCACACCGCACTCGACCTCGCCCTCGACCTGGTCGTCGCCGAGGCAGCCGCCCGTGGCACGGTCCCGCTGCTCGGAGAGATCGCGCACGCCCTCGGCTCGCCCGAACGCCTCGACCGGGCCCTCGGCCAGCAGGCCGGACACCTCGGGTCGGCCGCCCAGGACCTCGCGCACGCCCTGCGCCGCCTGGTGCACGGCGATCTGAGCGGCATGTTCGACGCCCCCTCGACGGTGGCCTTCGACCCGACCGCGCCGATGCTGTCCATCGACCTGTCCCGGCTCGGCGGCGCCGGCGACGACACCGCGTTGGTCTTGGCCATGACCTGCGCCTCGGCATGGATGGAGAGCGCTCTGTCCAATCCGGACGGGGGCCGGCGCTGGGTGATCTACGACGAGGCATGGCGGCTGATGAGGCACGTCGGCCTGCTCGAACGAATGCAGAGCCAGTGGAAGCTCTCCCGTGGTCTCGGCATCGCGAACCTCATGGTCATCCACCGGCTCAGCGACCTGCTCTCGGCGGGCGACGCAGGCTCGCGCGGCCGGGTGCTGGCCGAGGGCCTCCTGGCCGACTGCTCCACCCGCATCATCTACCGCCAGGAGCCCGACCAGCTCGCCGCCGCCGCGTCGCTGCTGGGCCTGACGGGCGTCGAGACCCAGGCGGTGTCCGCCCTGACCAAGGGCCGGGGTCTGTGGAAGGTCGCGGGCCGGTCCTTCATTACGCAACACATCCTGCACCCGGCCGAACGCGAACTGTTCGACACCGACGCCCGCATGTCGGCATAGGGCCTGTCCAGAGGATCGATCATGTCCACTTCTCCCAGTTCTCCCGGCCTGGCCGAGAATCGGCCGCCGGCGGCCACCGACCGCCTGGCGTGGCGGAGGCACATCCCGACGCTGGCCTCCGCCGCCGCCGGAATCAGGCAGGCGTCCGACGCCTGGGACGCGGTCTCGGACTCCTTCTGCGACGGCGACGGCTGGCCCGTCGACGAGCAGGGATACGAGGACGGCAAGGTGAAACGCGACGCCGAGGCGTGGAAACACGTCGAGGTCTTCCTCGCCCACGGTCCCGAGGTCCTGGCCGGCGTCCGCGCCGCCGCCCGTGATGCCGACTACGTCGAGGGGCCGGCCAGCGAAGACCTCCGCCGACTGCGCGGCATCGACACCACCCTGGAACGGGCGGGACAGCTCCAGCGCGAGTGGGATCAGATCATGGCCCTCATGGACGCGTCGCTCCCCGGCTCGCGGAAGCTCTATGAGAGCGAGGCGGAGGAGAACCGCAACGCCGACGGCTGGCACTACGCCGACGAGTTGTCCATCCGCGGCCCGGCCCTCGTACGGGCCGCCGACTTCCTGGCCGGCCGAGCGGACCGCGAACAGTCCTCGCGGACCGAACAGGCACGCGTGGCCCTCGCCCGATCCGCCTCCGGGCGGCGCGGGCCCGTGCCCGCTTCTCCACCGGCGCCACTGGCACCCGGCCCACCGGTGCCGAGGCGCTCCCACTGACACACGTAGCACCAGGCCCCGGCGGGACCAAACCTCCCGATAGCCAGATCCTCGCGCACCACCGCCCGCCCGGCACCGCGTGCCCGCAGCCCGCGCCGCCGACCGCTGGAACACCCCACCATGGAGAAAACCCATGCACCAGGACAACCCCCTGATCACCTTCGAGCGAGAGGGGCCACACATCACCGCGTGGACCAGCACCTCCTCCTCGCCTGTCGTCTCCGCGGGCCCGAAAGAGGATCACGGGTACGGCTACCTCACCGCTCCCCTCCGCCAACGCGGCCTGGAGGTCACCGTCGAGTACGGCCTGAGCGACTACATCGTCCACGCCGCCCTCCCTGACGGCAGCTCGCTGATCATCTCGCCGCCGCAGGAACCACCCAGCGAGGACACCGAGTTCCCCGAGAGCTGGACGGCGATCCGCCACCGGGACACCAGGCCCTCGGTGTACGAAGAGATCTACGACTCGGAACCCGACGGTCCTAACGCCCGGTACGGCGGCAGCGTCCCGAGTCTGCTCGCCGCCATCGACACGCGCCTGGACCAACTCGGCGTGCCGCCACGCCCCGAGCAGCAGCGCTCCTCGCAGGAGCACGCCGCGGACGCCGTGCTCCACCGTGCGGGCTTCATCGCCGCCGTCTCGTTCGACGGGGAGCGCTACCACCGGCTGCCCACGGCCATGACCGATCCGACCGAGCAACGGCGGGCGGTGACCCGGGCTTTCGCCGCGCTGCAGGACGAGGGCTTCACCGTCCTGTGCGACTCGGCCCTGCTCACGTCCAAGGGCCGAAGCCCGATAGACCGGAACGCCCTGCCGGTCTCTGCTCAGCCACGGGTGAGCGCTGCTCTCGCGCCCTCGCCGTCGGCCGGACCGCGCACGGTCCGCACGCGCCCGGCGACGGCCCCTCCCCCACGTCCCGTGCTTCCAGCCGCACGTCCCTCCACCACCCCTGGTCGCTGATCTCTTCCCGTCTCGGAGTACGCCGCATGCCCCTCACCAGGAGAACCGTTCCGGCCCCCGACCTCCCTCGTCATCGAGCCCGCACCGGATGGATCAGCCGTGTTGCCCACCTCCGCCGAAGATCTGCTTGCCGACGTCACCGTCGGCCGCCACCCCGACTACGGCATCGTCGCCGCGAACCCCAAGAACCTCGCCGCCGGCACCTGGATGCTGGAGCGGCTCGACTTCCGCCCAGTCCTGGGCGAGCCGACCCTGTACGCCCTGACCGACCAGCAGCGTGACGGGCAGGGCCGCGCCACCCGGGCCGTCGCGCTGCTGCGCAACGCCGGCTTCCGGGTCGACACGGACGCCGTGTTCAACCCCTCCCTGGTACCCGGCGCGGGGCCCGTCCCGTCCCAGGCTCCGCACCCCGAGCCCGATGTCGCGTTCGCCGAGCATCCGCGGCTCGGCATCGTCGCGGCCATCGACAGCCGCGCCTCCGGGCTCACCGGACTCGCCCTGGTCGAACACGGCTGGCGGCACGATCCCCGCCTGGACATCTACACACTGCCCGCCACCACCAGCCGCGACGAAGCTCTGGGGAAGGTCGCCAACGCCACGCTGGCCCTGCACCGTTCCGGTGTCCAGGTCGCGGTGCAGCCCCGCCTCGCCCAGGACGTAGCGGCCCGCCACCACCCCGCGCCCACCTCGTCCCACGACCGCATCCAGGGCGCTAGCCGTAGTTCTCCGATCGTGGCCGCCGCGCTCGCCGCCAGCCCGGCCCTCGTCAGTCTCCCGGGCAAGGCGCCGGCGTCGCCTCCCGCCACCTCCATCACGGCGGCCCGGCCGGTCGACCCACGCCCCGCGTTCTCCCGCAGCCGCTGATCCAACTCCCGTAAGGAAACTTCCCCATGGCCGTGAAGACCATCTGGCCGATCAACCACCTGCCATTCAATGTCGTTCCTTGGCGAGTGGACGAGAACCTGCCCCTTGCCCTGGGCCCCTCAGCACACCGTTCACGCCGCGCAGAAGGCCTCGCTCCTGGGGTCAAGGCCGGGGCGGGCACTCCAGGATCCGGCCGTCGACGGTCCCGATGAGCAAGTGCCCTTGGGGCGCGACAGCAAGAGACAGTGCGGTGGTCGGTGCTCCTTCGACCTCGAGCTCGGTGTTCCATCGCACCGAGCCGTCGGCGGCGTCCAGTGCTGTCAGGGCGCCAGAGTTGTCGGCCACGTAGACGGTATCCCCGTCGGTGTCGAGGGCGGTGGCGGGATGATCGGTGCGGTGCTGCCACCGCACTGAGCCGTTCAAGGATCGCCGCACTGTGTAGGCCCCACCGGGTTGGAGCCCGTGGCCATGGTGGACAGTGCCGGCATAGACCAGGGACTGCCCGATTTCGACTGCGGGACCCCCGAAATGGTGCTCCGCCGGTACCCAGGAGTGCGGAAAGAGCGGCCGCAATGTCCCATCGGCACCCAGGGCGGTGACCCATTTTTCCCTATGCGGCTTGTCCGGATCAGTACCGACCAGGACGTACGGACGGCTCGCACGACGGACGGCGAACGGATGATTGAACAGGTCGAAGTGGCCGACCTCCGGACCGTTCACCGGACCGTCCAGGTCGAACATCACCAGCCGTTCGGGACGCTTGCGGCGGCCGCCCAACGGCCTCAGGATCACCCTTTGGCCACCTGCGACGAGAACCGTGAACACGCCCGGGCTCAGGGTCTCCAGCACCTGCCCTGTATCGACGGCGATCCGGGCGACTCGGGGTGCGGAGGTCTCCCAGCGCCTTCCCTTGCGGCGACTGCGGCGCTCGGCATTAGTCCAGACCGATGTGCCGTCGGAGGCCAGAACCAGCTGTCGGCCGCCTTCCTCGTCCTCAACCGCCCATTGCAGATCTCCTGATGGCAGCCACGACTCCGCCAAGATTCCGTCCAGAGCGGCCAGCACACGGCCGTCCTCCGTACCTTCGACAGCCCACACCCGCCGGCGCACGGACCACTGCCGGCCGGCCGAGACCGCGAGGTCCGCGAGGGTTCGGCGGGCTTCCGCACTGTTATCCGGCCGGTCGACCGATTCCGCGGGGGCGGCCAGCTCCTCGGCACCGATCGCCCCCCGCCCGACGGCACCCCAGTCCGAACGAGCCACGACGACCGTATGCCCCTGCTCGTGTGCCTGCGGGTTCTCCCAGTCGTCACACGGCGCCAAGACCAGACGAAGTGCCGTCCCGCTGCGCCATTCCACGCTGATGACCTCCCGCGGGTACAGCAACGTGGACACCACGTCGCCGGAGTCCAGGTGGATCAGCAGCAACTCGCCTTCGAAGGAATAGCCGCCGTCGTAGCGCCCCGTACCAACGGCCAACAGGGGAAGAACGGGGTGGAAGGCGAGAGAACGAACGGGGTACCGAGACCGGACCAGGTGCCGACACCGCAGCCCATCCTGCTCATAGACACCGATCCGATGCCCCGTCCAGCGGGAGTCCGCGGTCCCACTGCCACTCCACTGGACATGCCCGAGGTCCCCACCCACAGCGACCGTCCGCGAGCGCTCGTCAACGACGGCCAGAGCAGGTTCTCCGATCTCGGCGAATGGGCCGTCGCCGAACACGCGTCGGACTATCGGCACGAGGGTCATACAGGGTTCCTCCCAGGGCGGCACATGAACGACCGCCGTCCCGGGCGCGGCACGGCGGCAGCTCATGATCCCGTCGAGCGGCGGGGTACACCATTGGATTTCATCCGGGCAAAGCGCTGCCCCGTACAGCCTGTGCCCATCTGGGTGAACGTGGCGAGCTGACGGCATTGCGATCCCCCTGTCTCGCGAGACACACAAATCGCGAAGAACACAGCTGCGGCCATAAAGCCGACCGAGAACCCCTACTTCTAGCCGCTCGGTGCCCCGCTGCGGCGGGGCACCGAGTCCTCCTCTCCCGCCAAGGTCAGGGACGGGTGAGCACGGCGTCTATCAGGGATCCCCGGCCGGGCCAAATCCCGAATCCTGCTGATCCTCTCCCTGTTGGTCCGACCTCCGGACCCTCGTTTCTTCCTTCTCTTTCGAGGTAGACACCGTGATCGCCCACCTGCAGCGCGCCAGCGACACCGTCGGCCTGCTCGCGTACCTGTATGGGCCGGGTGAGCGCCGCAACCACACCAGCCCCCGGTTGATCGCGGGCGACGGTCACGGGGCCCCAATCGAACTGCTCGCCGAGCCGGGTTTGCTGTCCTACCTGGCCCGCGCTCTCGACGCGCCCGTCGAGCGTCTCGGGACCCGCGCCCCCGTGCAGCCGACCTGGTTCTGTTCGGTCCGCTCCGACCCGCGTCGGCCCGACCTCACCGACTCGCAGTGGGCCACCGTCGCCCGCAGCCTGGTGTCCGCCGTCGGGCTCGCCCCGGACGGCGATCCCGACGCCTGCCGGTGGATCGCCCTGCGCAACCAGACCCGGCAGGTGCACATCGTCGCCACTGTCGCCCGTGAGGACGGCGGTCTCCACAACACCTACCGCGCCGTCTTTCGCGTGCAGACCGAGTGTCGGCGCCTCGCTGCCGAGCTGAGGCACCTGCCCGCCGCTCCCGACCCGACCCCCCGCGCCCAGGAGGCCCACGTGCCTGCTCCTTCGATCATCATTACGTCCGAGTTCAGCGGCAGCGTCGTGGCAAAGGGGGCCACCGACGATCTCTCCGCCTCGATCCTCAAGCATGCTGGCTTCCAGCAGATCGACGACTGGCACGGCCGGCGCCATCGCCTTCCCACCACCACCCCAATCGCTGACAAGGTCGCCATCGCCGCCCACGCAGCCGAGATGCTCCGCGCCGCCCGCTACAGCGTCGACCTGCCTCCCTCCCTGGACACGGCCCGGATGAGCGCGCCGGCGCACCCCCTCGGGCCCTATGCCGCCGGAGCGGAACTCCTCCAGATCACCGACCGGATCCGATCGGCCGAGAACGGGGCCGACCTTCAGCGGGCGGTCGACCATCTCCTTCACCCCGAGCACGGCGCCCTGGAGCGCGTCCGCGAAGCGTTGGAGGCAGCCAGCGAGCACATCAACGACCTCGACGACGAGGCGTACCCGCTCGCCGACCGGTTCGGCTTCGCTGCGGAGTTCGTCAGCTCGGCGCAGTCCGAACTCGTCGATTCCGGGGCCGAGCTGCGCCGTGTCGGCAACACGCAGCAGCCCGAGACCGAGACGCGGACGCGCTCCCCGAAACTGCCCGATCACCGGGACGCCGCTCTGGCCACTTCGCCAGCCGTGGCCAAGGCCAAGGTTTTCCCGTCCCTCGGCGTCGAGGCGACGGACTCCACTGTGACCGTGCGGCCGTCGCACGCCCCTGGTCCGCGACGGTGACTCTGGTGATCTCGTCGTACGCGCCCGCCGTCCTGGCTCCCGCCTACCTCACGCGGGTGGTCGATGCCCTTGCCGACAACCGGACCCCGTCAGTCGGACCAACACCGGCACCAGCGCCCCGCCATCCACCACGCCGCCCCGTCCGCGGAACGCGCCGCTCCCTCTCCCGATGAAACCTTCCGCTCGATCCGCAAGGAGTAGGCCCATGAGTTGCACGAGAGCCGAGCGCGCCCCGCCTTGCCCGCTCGCACCCCAAGGAACCGCCCGTGCCTTCCCCGCGCACCAGCGCGCCGTCGACCACCACCGGATCCGACGCGCTCCTCCATCTCCTGTTCGGCGCCCTCGGCGCCGCCATGGCCTTCGGCTCCCTCGCCTGGCTGACCGGCAACCTCACCAACTCCCTTGTAGGAAGCGGCCGGTGGGCCCCGCCCCGCGCCACCGATGCCCTGCTGCACCCCGAGGTGCTGTGGCCGGCCCTGAGCACCACCTCGCTGCTGGTCGGCGTCCGCGTCGTGCCCGGTCTGCTCACCCTGGGCCTGATCACCGCCGGCCTGGTGCTGTGGCTGCGCTGGCGCTCCGGCGCCAAGACAGGTCTCGCCCGCAAGGGCGACTTGGCGCCGCTGCTGGACAAGGAGCTCACCACCAAGGCCAAGAGCCTGCGGCCATCCCTGAGCGGCCGGGAGTGTAAAAGAGGTCGCTCCCGCCGACCGCGGCATCCTGCTCGGCACCCTTGACCCGGGTCGAGCCGATGTCCGCGCCTCCTGGGAAGACGTGATCGTCGCCATCATGGCCCCGCGCAGCGGGAAGACCTCCGGCCTGGCGATCCCCGCGATCCTCGCGGCTCCCGGCCCGGTCCTGCTCACCAGCAACAAGGCCGCGAACGACGCGTTCACCACCACGGTGGACGCCCGTGCCGAGGTCGGCACGGTCTGGACCCTCGACCCCCAGCAGATCGCCCACCACCCGCGCGAGATGTGGTGGGACATCCTGGCCGACGCCCGCGATCTGACCGGGGCGAAGCGGCTGGCCGGGCACTTCGTCGCGGCGAGCGTGGACGAGTCGAGCGGCTCCGACTTCTGGTCCACCGCCGCGTCCAACACGCTCGGCGCCCTGTTCCTGGCCGCCTCAAGCCACCGGCGGCCGATCACCGACGTGCTGGCCTGGCTCGCCTCCCCCGCCGACCGGACCCCGGTCGACCTGCTCACCGACGCCGGCCACGACGCGGTCGCCGCACAGCTCCAGGGCACCGTCTCCGGCGCGACCGAGACGCGCGACGGCATCTATGAGACGGCGAGGCAGTACGCGAGCTGTCTGCTCGACCCGGAGGTCGCCGCCTGGGTCACCCCGAGCGCGAGCCGTCCCGAGTTCAGGCCCCTTGCATTCGCCACCTCCCGCGACACGCTGTACCTGCTGAGCAAGGACGGCGGCGGTAGCGCGTCCGCGATCATCGCGGCGGCGGCCGACGCCGTGATGCGCGCGGCCGTGATCGTCGCCGAGCGATCCGGCGGACGGCTCGACCCGCCCGCCCTGTGCGTCCTCGACGAGGCCGCCAACGTCTGCCGCATCAGCGACCTCCCGGACCTGTACAGCCACCTGGGCAGCCGGGGCGTCATCCCGATGACGATCCTGCAGTCCTACCGGCAGGGCCAGCGGTGCTGGGGCGAGGCTGGCATGGACGCCCTCTGGTCCGCCGCCACCGTCAAGATCGTCGGATCGGGCATCGACGACGCCGACTTCGCCGACCGCCTCAGCAGGCAGGTCGGTGACCACGACATCCAGACCGTCTCGGTCTCGACGAGCGAGGGCGGCAAGTCCACCTCGGTGAGCATGCGCACCGAGCGGATCCTGCCGCCCGACGCGATCCGCGCCCTGCCCAAGGGCAAGGTCCTGCTCCTGGCCACCGGCCTGCGGATCGCCATGCTCTCTATCCGGCCCTGGTACAAGGAGCCCTCGGCCAAGGTGGTCGGGCCGGCCTCGGCCCGTGCCACGAAGGCGATCACCGAGCGGGCCTTGGCGAAGACCGTCGGCCACGGCGACTTTGGGCTGTCGGCATGAGCGCGCCCACGCCGCGTTCCGCGCGACTGGCGCAGTCGCCGGTCGTCCTGCACGAGGGCCGGTGGTGGCTGGTCGGAGATGCCGGGTCGGTTCCCGTCACCGATCCCACCTTCGCCACCGCGCTGGACGACTTCGCCGAGGCGGTGGCCGCTGCCGACCGTGCGGTCGCCGATCTGCGTGCCCGGCCCAGTGAGCCGTCCGCTTCCCGCACGCGAGGTCGTCGATGAACCCGCTGCTGAAGGCCGAGCAGGCAGTCCTCGGCGCGGTGCTGCTCGACCCGGGCCAGCTCTCACACCTGGAGTGGCTCGCGCCGGATCACTTCTACCGGCCGGTCCACCAGGCGCTGTTCGCCGCGCTGCGCAAGCTCCGAGGCGATGGCCACCTTGCGGTGGAGGGCGAGGAGCCGGTGCCGCTGTCGTGGGTGACCGACGCGGTCGCCGAGGCCAGCCTCCATGTCCGGGGGCTGACCGCGTCGTACGCCCATCTGCTGGTCTCGGCCTGTCCGCGTCCGGCGCACGCTCCGGTGTACGGCCGCATGGTGCTGGAGGGGGCGATCCACCGCACCGTCACCCAGCACGCGATCCGCCTTCACCAGGAGGCTCGCACGGGCGCCCTGCGAGGCGAGGTCGAGGGAGCGCTGCACCACGCGGACGTCCTGACGGGGGTGCTCACCGATCTCGCACGGCGGTGGGGCACCGAACCGCGACCGGTCGCGCCCGCGACATCGCGGGCCCTCGACCCGCCTGCCTTTCCGCCGGCCCAGGCCGATCGTGTGGCCGAGGACGAGGAGTTCCTTCTGGCCGTCCTCGTCGAGCGGCCGGGGGCCATGGGTGAGGTGGTGGACTGGCTGCGTCCGGGCGACTTCGCCGACCCGGTCCATGGGCAGCTCTACCGGTGTCTCGGGGCGCTGCACCACCGGGGCGAGCCCATCGACCGGATCACCCTGCTCTGGGAGGCTCAGCGGCGTGGCCTTCTGGCCGACGGCACCCTGTCGGAAGACCGGTTCGCCGCGATCTGCGACGGCGTGGGGGCCGGTGACGCCGAGTGGCTCGGCAAGCGGGTGATGCGTTCCTCCCTCACGCGCACCGCCGCCGCCTCCGCCCGCGCGGTCCGCGCCCTTGCCGAGGACGAGGTCCTGGCCCCTGGGCGGCTCATCAACCACGCCCTGCACGCGCTCGGCCCGCTCGACGAGGTCCGCGCCCGTTGGCAGACCGCGAACGGCCGGCCGGCTTCACGGGCGCCATCCACCGCTTCTCCTCCGAACGGGCCGCCGGCGGCGCGGGTGCACGCGGCCCTCACCCGCAGTACGCCGCGCCCCGCTCCGTCTCCACCAGGTCGGCTCGGCCCCGGGCCCGCCCCCGCCGTCGCACGCCCGCCCTCGCGCAACCACGGCTGACGCACCTTTTCCTCCGCTCCTTCTCACGTACGGGAATTCATCGTGACCACGACCCCTCTCTCCGACGCCCTGGCCATACGTGCCATGGCCTCGGCCTTCGACGCCCAGCGCGGCAAGCTCCCAGTCCCCGGCGACCCCCACCGTCTTCCCGGCAGCGTCGCCGTCGCCCAGCAGATCTCCGAACTCGGCAAACTGATCACCGAACTGGGCGACGAGGCCCTCTTCCGCACCGTCAACGGGGTCCACAACTCCCGCACCGGGCGGGTCGTCGCCGGCTTCTCCGCCGCCGTACGGCCTGCCGGTGAAGCGGCGTCCGCACTCGGGGAGGTCGCGGAGCAGCTCGTGTTCCTGGAGCAGACCGAGCACCTGCACGAGCTGCCCGACGGACGGGAGGCCCGGGAGGCGGCGGGGCGGGTGATCGACGAGGCCCTCGGGACGGCAGACACGGCCCTGCGGGAGGCGGCCGACTCCCTGCATGCCGCCTCGACGGCGGTCTCGCCGCCGTCCTCACGGCTGCGGGCCGCCCTCGGCCGGACCACCACCCCCGTACACAAGGCCGTACCGGCTGCCCCTGCGGCACCGGCGACGGCGACGGCTGTCGTGCCCCGGACCGTACGGGGCCGGTGACATGCCCTCCACCGTCTCCCGTCCTCCGCTGATCGGGTCGCTCTGCTCCGGGTACGGCGGCCTCGACCTGGGGGTGCAGGCCGCTCTCGGCGGCACCGTGGCCTGGCAGGCGGAGGTCGATCCGAACGCCTCGCGCGTCCTGGCCCGCCACTGGCCCGGCGTCCCCAACCTGGGCGACATCACGACCGTCGACTGGTCGGCCGTCCCCCGGGTGTGCGTCTTGACGGCCGGCTTCCCCTGTCAAAGACGTCTCGGTCGCCGGCCGCCGGGCCGGACTCAACTCCCAGACCCGATCGGGGCTGTGGCTGCACGTCGCCCGTGCGGTCGAGGCCCTCCGACCCTGCTTGGTAGTGATCGAGAATGTGCGCGGCCTCCTCGCCTCCCCCGCCGGTTCCCCTGGCGACGTGGAATCCTGCCCGTGGTGTCTGGGAGACACCGCAGGTCAGCCTCCTCTGCGGGCACTCGGTGCCGTACTCGGATCCCTGGCCGACCTCCGGTACGACGCGAAATGGCTCGTGCTTCGCGCCTCTGACGTCGGAGCCCCGCACCGGCGCGAGCGGACCTTTCTCACGGCCTGGCCCGCCGGAGACCCTGCTCAAGACGCCGACCAGCAATATCGGCAAGAACGGCGGCTCCCAGCACCCGGCGAAGAGGAAGAGCGGGGGCCACGGTCCGAACCTGGCCGACGAGGTCGAGTGGCTCCTGCTGCCGACCCCGAAGGCGTCGGACGAGATCAAGGGATCTCCCAACCAAAGGCACGGCAACGGGGACATGACCCTGCCCAGTGCGGCGGCGTCGCTGTTGCCCAGGGCCGGCGACACGGGCACCCCGCGCCGCCGCCCCGGCAAGGGGTGGCGCCCTACCCTGCCAGGGGTGGTCCTGCCGCTGTGGGCGGAGCCGTCCCCGGAAGCCGAGGAGTCGAGCGGCGATGGGGACCGTACGCAGCCGCCATCGCCCGATGGGAGACGCTCACCCGCCCCGCGCCGGCGCCCACTGACGCGGCGGGGCGGCTACGTGCCGACTTCGTCGAGTGGATGCAGGGCCTCGACGCCGGCTGGGTCACCGCCACACCGGGACTCGGACGCCCGGCTCAGCTCATCGCGCTCGGCAACGGCGTCGTCCCCCAACAGGCCACTTGGGCTCTGCAGTTGCTGGCGCCACCGTTCCCGCGCTGTCCGCGCTGCGCGGCCGGGTAGCGGCTCCCTACCGGGTTTCCCCGGCCGGGCCAAACCGCGGATTCTCCGCATCCTCTCGGGCATGTCGCCGTCTCACAGATGGAGCACGCTCTCATGTCCGACACCAGCCCGACCGCCCTCGGCCCTGAGCCGTTCCGGGTCTCCGACGAGAACCTCGACGACCTCGCCAGCGCCCTCGCCAAGACCATCGCGGAGGTCAAACGCCACGGCGTCATCCTCGACCGCCTCGGCTCCGAGCCCGATCCCATACCCCCTGCCGATCAGCAGACGGACGGTGCTGCGGAAGCCGGGGCGGCCAGCCCCGAGAAGACCGACGGCCCCACCTCGGTGTTCATCCTCGCCCTGGGCGGCGAGGCATACGCCGTCGAACTCGCCGCCCTCAGCAACTGGGTGAACCACCTCCTCCTGCCGGTGTACGGCCGGGAGATCAGCACGACGCGTCCGTGGTGCGCGCAGTGGCACGAGCACCCGGAGGCCGTCGCCCGACTGCACGCCCTCTGGCTCGCGTGGCAGCAGCTCACCGACACCGAGGCGGGCCTGGCCGGTCCGTCGACCTGGCACCGCGACCACCTGGACCAGGCGCTGGTGCACCTCCGTGCCCCGGACGGTCCGTTCGCAGCGTGCACGACGAGCCCGACTCGCCCCAACCACCGGGTGCTGACCACTCCTGCCCCTCAGATGTCGGGGGTGGCGGCATGAACGACCGCTTCGGCTTCGCCTTCGATTTCGATCTCGACGAACTCGCCCCCGCTGATGCCGCGTCCGAGGAGGCGGTGGAGAGGTTCTGGTCCGGTGACCTGACGGCACTGTCCCAGCACCACACCACGCCCAACGGCTCCCACAGCTTCGTCGTCGCCCACGACCAGTCGGCCACCTGGGGAGTGCCTGGCGCGGCCCAGGTCATGGCCATCGCCGTCGCCCGGGATCTCACCCGGTTCACGTACACCCTGGAAACGAGCCACCACGCCACGGTGTCCTTCGCTCAGGCGTGGCTGGTCGAACGCGGCTGTCCGCCCGAGAAGATCGCCAAGATCCACGACGGCGTCATGGAGCCCACCGACGACCTCACGGTGTGGGTCGAGCGGCAGATCCGCGAGTCGGGCACCCGGTACGAGGTCCTCGACAGCCACACCTCGGACTCCGACCCGTGCGAGACATGGACGCTGACGCACGACTCCAGTGCCGCCCAGGCACCGATTCGGGTCTTCCACGAAGAGTGGGACAACGCCGCCAGCACGTACATGATGCGCGAGGGCGCCTTCGCCGACGTCGGCGCCGCCCGCGCCTGGCTGGACGACCGCAGCGGCCCGCTGCCGGAACCGCCGGAGTACAGCGATCACAACGGTGCCGTCGTCAGGGCCCGCATCGCCCGTATTGCCCTCGCCCGGTCGGCCGGTGCGTCCGCGACGCCGAAGGCCAGCCTGGACGCCACCCGTACGCCTCCGGTGGGACCGGTCCAGCGTCCGGTACAGGGGAGGCTGCTGTGAGCCACGCCCGCTTCGCCTTCGCCGCACACCCCGACGCCATCTCGGACCTCCGGGAACTTCCCGACAACATCCGCGATTTGGCTCTCCTGGAGCTGCAGAACCTGGTCCACGGAAGTGACGACTGCCTGCCGTTGAAGGGCCGCCTCGCCGGCTTCCACAAGGTCTACGTCGACCCCTCGATCTCGTACCGACTGGTGATCCAGTTCCGCCCGGCCCCACCGACCTCGAACCACCAGCGCGAGGTCTATCTCGTCGCTGCCGGAAGCCGGAAGGACTACGCGGTCTACCGCTCGGCCCACCTACGCACCGCCCCTCAGCAGATCACCGACACGGCCTCCGCCGACGAGGCCCGCGTCCAGGCCGCCCGGTCCCGTTCTTCCCTCACCGCCGGCTGCCCTACGGCCGCCGTCCCGGCAGCTCCTCCCACAGTGACCCGCTCCACGGCCGCCCCTTCCCGAAAGGTCCCCCAGCGATGACCGCCGACCGCGCCCCGCTGTCCCGTACCGGCCTGGCCGACCTCCTCACCGAGGCCGCGCAGAGCGTCTCCGGAATCCTCGCCGCCGAGTACCCGACGGTCGCCAGCCGCTCCTACCTACACCCTGTACTGGGCGCGCTGTCCGCCGGTCCGCACGTGGTGGGCGAACTGACTGACCGGCTCGAAGAGTTCATGGCCTCCGAGCCGCGTCCCGCCACGCCGGCGGGTCTGTTCACCCTGGCCTCCTACGCCTCCGCGCTGGGCTGGCTCACCGAGTCCCTCGCCGAGCTGACCACCGCCGTCGACCAGATCTGCACGCGCGTGGGCATCCCCACGGAACCTCGGGACCCGGCCTTCGCCGCGACCGAGGACGCCGAGGAGGAAGACGGGTTCAACTTCGCCTTCAGCGCGCTGGAGCTGGCGGCGATCCGCAGCGCCGCCGAGGCCGCCGGGCTCCCGCCGGGCGACTACGTCGACGTACTCTCCCAGTCGCTTCTCGCGGCCTCCCGGATCACCGATGCCTGCATGGAGATCTCCAGCGGCCTGCTCGAAGACGCCGCGTACGTCCTCGACGAGGCGGCCGACCGTATCTGGACGGGCGGCGAACCAGGGGGCCTGCCCACTCTGGTCCGTTCGCTGCTCGCCCGGATGGAGGCGGCCGAATGAACCCGCGCGATACGCCCGAACAGCCCTCCACCTTTCGCATCGGTTCGTTCGACGCCCAGCGCATCGAGGACGCGTTTTCCCTGATGGGCCCCAAGTGGACCACCTGGTCGGTAATGACCATGGCGCAGGAAGGCCGTCCCGTGCGGGTGCGGGATGTCGCCGCCAGGCTCCCCTTCATCAGCGAGCAACTCGTCGGCAAGCGACTGGCCGCCATGCACGCCGACGGACTGGTCACCCGAACCGACAAGCGCCATGGGGCTCCGTACCGGCTCAGCGCCCTCGGCGAGTCCCTGACGCACGTGCACCGCACCTTGGCCGAATGGTCTCGGAACTACCTGTCGCCCAGCGCGATGGCCGAAGCAGAACGTGTCGAGGATGCCGTACAGCGTCTGCGGCTGCGGCACTCCACCGCCATGATCCAAGTGCTCGACTCGGGCGGCCCTATGCGGTTCGTCCACATCGCCGAAGGCGTCGACCTGGACGTCAGCCTCACCCAGCATCGCCTCCTCCGGCTTCAGGCCGACGGCCTGGTCACCCGCACGGGCCCCCGCCACGGCGACGACCCCTACGTGCTGACCGATGCCGGCCGCGAGCTGGGCCCCGTCTACGCGACCGTCGAGCACTGGAGCGCCCCCTTGGCCACGCGGCGGACCCCTTCGCCCCTGTCCCCGTCTCGACGGCCCATCGGACCCACGCCGATATCCCGTTGGGGTCGAACGGCGCCCGGACCGCGGCGGCCCTGCGCCGGAGCGCTGCCGCACCGAGCGCCCTGTTCAGCCATGCTCCCCAGCCGCAATCGAGGGTGCCGGCCTCCGTGACCGCTCCGTCGGCCCCGGCACGGATCAGGTGATCCGGGTGGCGCCGAGAGCCAGAGGCACCCCGCCATCGCCACAGCGTCCGTGTCCGCGTGCGCTCCGGCCCTTCGCCGCGCTGCGCACGCGGGCGCGTTCCCCTCCTCTGAATCGCCTGGAGCTTCGACCATGTCCGCCCTTCTCGACCCGTCCCGCCACGACGAGGTACTGGTCAGCCCCATGTATCTCGCCGGCTCCAACGGGACCGGAGACGCTGGCTTCGCCCCCGTGGCCCACTGGCCGCACCACTACCTCGACGACGGCCCCTGCCAGCTCCTCGTCACCTCACCCGACCAGCGGATCCGGATCGGCTGGTTCGGCGACGACTTCGAGCTGTGGAGGATCACCGCGGCCGAGGAGGCCGTCGCCGCGCCCCGCTGGACGGCAACCTTCAACCACGTCACCCCGGCCGAGATCGTCGCCGGCCTCACCACCGCCCTGGCCCGCGACTACGCCGCATCCGACCCGTACGAGAACAACGGACGCTTCCTGGCGGACCCGTCGCTGTACTGGGCTGATGCCGTCCAGCCGCTGCTCGATGCCGGCTGGCGCCGAGGGGCAACCAAGTACGGAACCGTCGAGATCACCACTCCCGACGGGCTGGCGGGTGTCGAGATCGATGCCCTTCGCGGCGGGCGAGACTCCGAGGCCGTCATGCTGTGGGCTGGTCCCCGGGGCTGGGGTACGCGGGCGGAGGCGGTGTTCACGGCCCGCACTCCGTCCCATCTGATCGCTGCGACGGCGGCCGTCATGGCGAGTTCGGCCCCGGTGGTCCGTGAACGGCACATGGTCCACCGCGAGATGGAGCCGCTGGTCACGCTGACACCGGTCGTCCCGGCCGCCGATCCCCGGGTCTCTCGCTCTCCGACTCCGCTCGACGTACGCCGCACCGCTGTCACCGAGGCCGTACGCCGTGCCGCGCGCGTTCCGCGGACAGCAGCCGACCTCCGCGTGATGGCGGCCCAGAGCCGCACCACGTCCTCGGCGCAGAAGCGGTCGAGCGCCCTCGCGCCCGCAGCCGCAGCCCGGCCGCCGGCCGCTTCGTCGGCTCCCCGGCACAGCCGCTGACCCCCGCCCGGACCTTCCCGGACGCCCCCTCCGCCCCCTGGACAACAGGAGTTCCTTCATGCCCGACACCACCGCGCTCGACCAGGCCACTTCCGTGATCGAGAAAGCTTGGGACCAGCCCATCGAGGTCCTGGAAGTCCTCGCGGTCCGTCGCCCCTGCGACGACCCGCTCCTGCGCTCGGCCATGCACATCCGTACGGCCCTGGCCATCACCGACAACGCGGTGGCCGCTCACCAGGACCGTCTGCACGCCCTGACCCGGCCCGGGTACGTGCCGGCCTTCTACGAGCTGGACCGGCTCGTCAACTCGGCGGCCAACCTTCGCGTCGCGCTCGCGGAGAGCAGTGCGTACGTGCAGGCGATCCGGCGTGTGGTCGAAGCACGCGAAGCCGCCTCGGCCTCGGACCGGGGGCCGGCGGCGAACCTGTCCCGGGCCGCTGTCGCCCGCTCGGGGCTCGCTTCACATGCCCCGGGCCAGGTGCCCGACCAGCCTGTTCCTGCCGCTGTCGTCGGGCCATCGGCGCCCTCACCGGGGCCGCACCGCTGAACGGTCAGGCCGGGTCTTCGTCGTGGTGGGCGTCCTCGGTGCGAGCACCCACCACACGGGCCAATTCCTCCACCGTCAGCTCGACGTGCCGTCCTTCCGCGACCCGGTGCTCCACCACCGCTTCCTCGTCCGCCCACCTGTCGGACTGCGCACCGACGCCCCACTGACCGTCGGCGACCATCGCGATGTCACCCACGGTCCACGCCCGCCCGGCGGCGCGAATCTTGCGCTCCAGCCCGACCCCGTCCCCATGCCTGCCCGACTCCGTCATCACTGCTCCCCCTTCGGTCCCGTACGGCCCGCTGCCGTAACTCGAGTACGACAACCCCGGCCGCCGTTCCATTCCCGTGCCGCCGGCGTTCTGGACGTCTGCCCGCGATCAGTTCGCCCACGGCAGACGGGCCATCCCGGGAAACGACTACGGACTTCGGCACACCCCATGCCAACGTACGAGTGTCGGGAAAACCTCAGGTCAACGAAGGGATCGTCCCACCGTGAACGCCTCCGCCACCCTCCAGCCGGCGTCGTCCGCCCCGCCTTGGAAGACCGCCCGCCACTGGCTCTCCTCGGACCACTGCGCCACCCCGGTGCTCGAACTCCTCCACGCCCTCGACTGGACAGTCGTCGACACCCCGGAGGCCAACGTCCACGCGACGAGCCCGGACGGCCGCGTGTACGTCGGCTGGCTCCCCGAGGACCCCGCCGCCTGGACACACGACATCGTCTGGCGGGTCCAGGTGCAGCCCACTGAAGGCGACGCGTGGGTCCAGGAGTTCGATACCGACACCCCCGCATGGGCGGTGGCCGGGTTCGTCGCCGCCCTCGTCGCCCACTTCCCCCGCTGAATCGGTGAGCGGGCGGCACCACCAACCCGCCCCGCCCACCGTCACCTGTTCTCGGGGCCCGCCCTTCCTGGCCGACCGACCCGTCCCCGCTACTGCCCCAGCAGGAGGCTCCGATCGCACGCAGGCTCCTGGCGACCCGTCCCGGCTACCGCCGTAAGTGCGCCTTCGCCCGTCGCTGCACCTGCTACTACCTGCCCGGTCAGTACGGCCGCCACGCCATGTCTCTTCGCCGCCGTACCGCGCGCCGAGCCGAACGACGCCAGTGGCAGCGCGACCTCTCCGAATGGTGACCGAGCGCCCTGACGTCCACCGCCCTGGCCGTCCAGGGCCCCTCCCCAACACGAGGAATCCACGGTGCCGTTCCACGCCCCGCTCACCAACCACCACACCGACGGCACCCTCTGCCCGGCGGCCCACAAGCACACCAGCTCCGGCAAGCCGCTCCACGCCGACTGCCCGGGGCGCTCATACACCCAGGCCGTCTGCTCGTGCGGCGGCTGGGAGATGAAGCAGCGCGGCAAGGGCTACGTCAACGAGTGCCGCAAACGGCACCTCGCCGGCCACGCCCAGAAGCCGAAGATCCTCCGGGACCTGCTCCGTCTCGACAGTCCCTGACGCTCTAACCCGCCCACCCGTACCGCTCCCGGAGGCTTCCTTGCCCCAGTACATGACCGTCGGCCATCTGCTCCGCCAGCTCCAGGACCTGGATCCCACCCTGCCGATCCGCCTCGCCGTCAACCCCGACTTCCCCTTCACCCACTACGTGGGAACCGAGGTCGTAGTCCAAGACGGCAAGGCGTTCATCCCCGACGACGGCCAGGAGGGCTACCTCCCCACGTCGGCATGCGACGCCCTCACCTGGTCCTGACCCCTTCCCTGCTCTCCGGAGGCTTCCATCTCGTCACGCACCCTCCCGCTGCACGGCCTCGCCGTACGTACCATGCCGGACGGTGTACACGGCGCGCTGGTCCAGCGCGTCTCCTCCCGGCACGACGGCCCGCTCGACGTCACATGGCTCGCCGCCAGAACCCCGAAGCTCCCCCTCGGCCGCATTCGCCTCCACTGGGATCCCGCCTCTCGCTCCGGCCGGAACGTCACCGCCCACCTGGGCATGGCCACCACCGAGGTACACCTCGCCTCCTGGCCCGCCGCCCCGGACGACTGGCCGCGCCTGGTCCGCCCGACCCTCCACGAAGCCACCGGCCTGTGCGCCGCCCTCGCGTTCGCGACCGACGCCCTCGACCTCTCGAACCATCTCGCCGAGATCTGACCGAGAACCACAGAAGGCCGTCCTATGCCGGTCAGGCAGAGGGCGGCCTTGCCGTACGCCGTTGAGTAAGAGGGACCCAGCGATCCGTTGACGCAGGGATCCGAACGTTTTGCACACAGGCCCGACGACGAGCTACAGCCAGGAAGCGACGAGCAGGACGCTCCTCGATGTCTGACGCCCTGGCGAGACCCGGGCTCTTCGGAGAATTCTCCGCCAGACGCCAGTTCGGCCCGACGTCGGGCCGCAGGCCAGGGGGAGAAGCAGGGGCGCGTGTCGCGGAGTCTTCCTCGGCCGCCACCTCGCAACGCACTTCACGCCAACACCCCGAACTCCCTGACGAAGTATGGGAGATCTGACACTCGAGCAGGGGCGGACAGCAGCCGCGATCCATCTGAGCGCTCCGCCCGAAGTAGGCAGCACCGAAGCCCCGCCGGCAGTGGCGGGGCTTCCTGGCTTCAAGGGCGGCGCCTGACCTACGGCGCGGTGGCGAACCTGGCGGTCACTCGTCCTTGGGCTTGTCGTCGTAGGTGTTGTCGAACCAGTCGATGAATTCGCGGACGCTGCCGATCTTCGCGATCCGGGCGTGTAGGGCCTTCTGGTCGTGGCCGATGACGAACCATCCACCAGTCACCAGCTCGCCGCAGCCGCAGTAGCAGGAGCGGGCGTCGTGCGGGGCGTCAAAGTAGGTGATCGGGTTACGGGTCGTATCGACGGGCGTGGCCTTGCCGACGTAGGCGTCGTACACCTCGTCACCCGGCGTGAGGTACCTGCCTTCGATCGCCTTGCGTCCCCCTGCCACAGGGACGAGCTTGTCGATGGCGATGGCCATGCGAACCTCGCCCTCGTGGGAGAGCAGGGCGTAGCGCTCCTTCTCGGCTCGTTCACCCAGAACCCAGCACCCACGGTTGGCGTGGAAGAGGGCGTCATCGTCCATGACCGGGTCGAAGCCCACGATGTTGCGGCCGAGCTGGTCCTCCTGCGGGTTGACGTACCGCCTCGAACCAAGCGTGATGTGGATCATCGACTACCCCCATAGATGCATACCCAGGGCTCCCCACCCTGCGGACTATGTGGATCCTTGCACGACGGCTCAATACCTTCAACCCCTAGGACCCCAAGCTTGGAGCCCGTCGAGCGGGAAAACACTCGCCAGCCGCTGCCCGACGACGCCCCGGATCGATGCTCTCCAAGTCACCCTTGACGCAGGGGCATTCGGCGGCCAAGCGGCCAAGGGACAGAGGGGTTCATACCCCGCACACACGCCCCGACGAAATCTCCCAGAGGACCGTTTACACCGCAATCGTGGCAGGCATATGCTGCCGCCGAACGGAAGAGGGACAGCTCGTTCCGCCCTGGCAGGAAAGTTGAACGACCTTGGACCTCCGATCCGCACTGGCGGACCTCCTCGGTTCTCTCCGCAGCGTCGCGATTGACGGCATCGTCCCCGCCGCCGCGTTCGAGACACAGGTGGCACCGCTGGGCCTCGACAAGGACGCGCGGACGCGCCTCCTCTCCGAGCTGCGTAACTTGGGTATCCAGGTGTCCGACACCCCGTCCGTTGCCCGGCTCAAAACGTCCTCCCCTCGCGTGGGCTCTGCGTTCGACCTCCTGCAGCGATACGTGGAAGGGCGCCGGGTTACAGAACGGGCCTGGTCCGGGGTGATACGCCTGACGGGCTTGGATTCCTCGGAACAGGCCCGTTTCGATCAGCTGGTCCGGAAAGCCGGCATCGAGGTCGTCGGCCGGCGTCCGGGGCAGACCACCACGGCCACCGTGCGGCCCCCGGAAGGCACGGGCCCAAGGGCGACAACCGGGCAGACCTCTTCAAAGGCGGCCGGGCCAAAAGCACCCAAGCCCGTACCGCAGCCACGAGTTGCTCCGGCCCGGCCGGAGCTCCGCTCTGTCGTGGCACCGGTCGGCTCCGGGCCCACCCGAACAGCCACATATTCAGCCGAACCCATACCGCGCCACCTCATGCGCCCCATCGAGGCGGCGCAGCGCGTCCTGGACGAGGACCGGAGCAACGTCAGACCGGACAAGCGGATCCTCAGCGCGGATGCAGAAGTCGGGCTGAGTGTCCTCCTACGCGGCGGTCCCCGACGTATCGGAGTCGAGCCGACGGCCGAGGAGATCTCGGCCTTGCCGCGCGACGATCTCCGACGCCGAGCGTACGACTGCCTGGTCCTGCACAACCAGCGGCTCGCCTGGTCCTACGTCAAGGGGTTCATCGGTCAGGGCCTGGAGGACGAGGACCTCTTCCAGCACGGCATGCTTGGAGTAATGCGAGCTGCGCGGAAGTTCGACCCCGCGATGGGCTACAAGTTCTCGACCTACGCCTCGAACTGGATTCGGCAGAGCATGAGCCGGGCCGTCGCCGACGAGGGCGCCGCCATCCGCATTCCCGTGCACATGCACGAGACCATGCGGAAGGTCGCCCGCGTCGAGCGCGAGCTCCAGCGCGCCGGCCGACCACGTCGCGTCGCGGACGTCGCCGTCGCTGCCGACCTCTCGGTGCGCCAGGTCGAGGAGATACGCCGGATCAGCCGGGTCACCGACTCGCTCGATCGCGAGATCGGGGAGGGGGTGAATCTCGGCGACCTGATTGGCGAGCGCTGGGCGGCCCCCTCGGTCGTCGAGGCTGTCCTCGCCTTGCTGGAGGCTGAAGAACTCGCGGCACTCCTCGCCCGTCTGACAGAGCGCGAGGCCCTCGTCATCCGCCGTCGCGCTGGGGTGTTCGGAGAGGAGGAAGCAACGCTGGATGAGATCGGCAAGGACCTCGGCGTCACCCGAGAGAGAATCCGCCAGATTGAGAGCAAGGCCTACTACAAGCTGCGCGGATACGCCCTGGAGCGTCAGCCCGAACGGGGAGAGCCGAACGAGCCGGCGCGGTCCGTAGAAACAAAGCAGCCGATACGGACAGTCTCTGAGGTACAAACGACACCGTCGGCCAAGACCATTCAGCAGGCACCGGACGTGGTCAAGCACAAGGCCCCCGTTCCTCCCGCGCCCGAGGAATATGAGGGTGAGCCGGTCGTCCTGGATGTCGATGACGCGCCTCCCTACTCGCGTTGGGACATCGCGGTCGCACGCCACACTCTCTGGAAGCGCGACGAGCCCTGGATACTGGAGTACGCACGGCTGGCCCTGGGAGATGTCGTCCTCGACGACATCTTGGGCTCCGGGCACCTCGTCCCGGCCCGGCTCGCGGTCGCTCGTGGGCGTGCTGTGCCCGTCCTTACGGCCAAGGCACTACGGACCCTGGCCCATGTCCTGGAGTGCCTTCAGACGACGGGCCGGCGACCTGAGGAGTTCTTCGAGACACCTCAGGCCGCCACCTCCTCCCTTTCACCTCGCCAGGCCGTGCGCGAGGTCGAACTCGTCAGCGCGCAGGGGCGGGAACTGCTCACGAACGCCCTCGACGCCTTCCTCAAGCTGACGCCGTCCGCAGGCCCGGTCCCTGAGGCGGAACCGTCGTCCGCCCCCGTACCCGTGGCAGACCCCGCGCCCGTACCCGAGCCGGTCACCCAGGAGACGCCCGTGCCGCAGCGGAACGACACCCCTGAGGTCCCGGCTCCGCATGCCCCGGCGCCCGCCGATGCTCCGTACCAGGGCTGGACCGAGGCATGCCAGCTCCCGCAGACCCTCGACCGGAATGTCCACTGGATGTCCGGGTACGTGCTGCTCGCCCTTGGCCCGGCCGTCCTCGCCGATGTGCTCGGCGCCGACCCGGCGCGCGCCGTCGCCGACGCTTCCGAGAGGAAGCAGCTGTTGGACCGGCCGGTCGTCCTGGCGGTCGAGGTCCTCATGCGCGTCCTCAATGGTCTTCGCGCGCGGGAGCTGCGGCCCGAGGACTTCTTCGAGTCCTTCTTCGCCGCCTCGCTCGGCATGACCCCCCGGGCGTACCTGTCGGAGCACACCCTGGTGAAGCCTGATGGGCGCCTGGCCGTCTCCCAGGCGTTCGACGCGTTCCTCTCCACCCGACCCTCGGTCACCGCCCGCGTGCCTGTGTCCGCGTCCCCCACCGACGGCCCCGCGCCGACCACTGTCACGCCTCCCCGGCCAGCCACCGGCGGGCGGGCCTCCTCGGCCCCGATGGAGAGCGACCTTTCCCGCGCGGCCGAGGAACGGTACGAGCGCCGCCCCCTTGAGACGCGCGCACAGTACGAGCGCCGCCTCCGTGAGACCTGCGAACAGTACGAGCGCCGCCTCCGCACCGCCGAGGAAGGCCATGAGCATCGGCTCGGGGAGACCCGTGAGCACCACGGGCGCCAGCTCCGTGAGGTCCGGGAGCAGTACGAGCAGCGGCTCCGTGCTACCGGGGAGGAGGCCGGTCAACGGGTGTCGGCGCTGGAGGAGCGGCTGCGGGCGGCGGAGGCGGCCTTCGCCGAACAGGAGGAGGCCGGGCAGCTCGCGGAGCAGACGGCAACCGCGCGGGTACAGGCTGCTGAGCAGTGGGCGCGACAGCGGGTCACAGAGGTGGAGCAGGCCGCGCAGGCTCGGGTCGCCGAAGCGGAACAGGCCGCGCAAGCCGCGCAGGCACGTGTCGCAGAACTGGAGGAGCGGGTGAAACCCGACCCAGCCCCGTCGGCCCCACCTCCGCCCGCCGAGTCTCAGGGCCCCGACCCGCGCAAGTGGTGGCGTCGCCGCTGACGCCCGGGACGGGCGGCCACTACGGAGTACTGCGTCCCTGCCCACCTCCCTCCCGACGATCCAGGAGAGACCCCGCACGTGAACCCGCGAGACGAACTCGCCGACTATCTGCGACGGCAGTTGGTCGGCCCCGCTCATGGCGAGGAGGAGATGCTCGACGCTCCGCCGGACCGGCAGTACCTGATGGGCACTCTCTATCCGCAGGACTCTGACCTCCAGCGGCGGCTGGCCGAGACCGCCGAGGAGCTGGAGGGGCCGGGTACCGAGAATGACGCAGTCGACACGGCCCCGGCGGCGGATCCCATTCCAGAGTCGAACTCCTGGCTGCCGTCCTCTCTCGGATTCAGCTTCTACACGGACGGCTCGGCCGTGGAGGTCCTGTGCGGGGCCGCCCGCTACGCAACGCGGCAGGGCGAGCGGGCCCGACAATGGCAGCGGGTCCCGCTCCCCGTGGAGACGGTGACGCTCGGGGCGGACGAGGACGAGATCACGGTCCTCGACGGTCGGGCACAGATCCGGCTGCGCCGGCGCCCGTTCGGCGGCGGGCAGCTCGTCACGGTCGCCCTCGTGAACACGGCGCGGACCGACGCCCGGACCGCGACGGGCGGGAGCCGGGGCGGGCAGTGGGACCGCATGCTGTTCCAGGTACGCCTTGAAGCCCGTCCCCTCGACGGGCGGATCCGCCCGTACCCGAGTGTGCGGCTGGCCAGTCGTGACCCCGAGGAGCAGGAGCTGCGGCTCCAGTACCGCCATATCGTCACGTACGCAGTCGGACACGGCTGCGCGGTGCGGGAGATCCTCGACGAGGGGGGTGGTGTCGCAGGCGTAGCGGCCGCGGTGATGCCCCGGTCCGAGGTACCGGCTACGCGGGCCGCGGGGCCGGTCGGACTGCCCGTCCTACGGGTGTCTCACCTGTCCGACCCGACGGTGCCACGGGACGCTCTACGGGCGGAGCTGCTCGACTTCGCCGCCGGGTACCGCCGGTGGTTCGAGGAGCAACAAAACAGCCCGGTCCCCGGCTGGGGCAGGGAGGCAGGCGAACGGATCCTCGGCCGGATCGAGGCCGTCGTGGACCGCGTCGAGTCGGGCGTGCGCACCCTGTGCGACCCCGGACGGCCGGAGTTGCTGGCGGCGTTCCGTACGGCGAACCGCGCGATGGCCCTGCAGATGCGGCATTCCGCCTCTGACCGGGCGGGCGAGCGCCGGGCCCGGCTGCGGACGCCAATGAGCGAGCCCGAGCCGTTTGCGGACGCGGCGTGGCGCCCGTTCCAGCTGGCGTTCTTCCTGCTGGCGCTCGACGGGGTGGCGGATCCCCAGCATCCGGACCGCGAGGTCGCGGATCTGATCTGGTTCCCGACCGGTGGCGGCAAGACCGAGGCGTACCTGCTGCTTGCCGCGTTCGTGATGGTGCTGCGCCGGAACGCGCCGGACGGCGGGGGCACTGCGGTGCTCAGCCGCTACACCCTGAGTCTCCTGACGACGCAGCAGTTCCAGCGCGCCGCGACCACGGTCTGCGCGCTGGAGCGGCTGCGCCGGGACGATCCCTCGGCGCTGGGCGAGGAACCGTTCTCCATCGGCCTATGGGTGGGAGAGGCGACGTCCCCGAACACGTACGACGCGGCGCGCAGGGTGTTCGAGGACGTGAGGGCCGCAGCCCGGCCGGAGGACGTGTTCATCCTGGACCGCTGCCCTTGGTGCGGGACGGGCATCCTGCCACGCCACAAGTCGCCGGACATCGGCGACTACGGGGTGCGGGCGGATGGGGGCTCGTTCGCGTTCTTCTGCCCGAGCGACGACTGCGCCTTTCACGACGAGCTTCCGGTCGCGGTCGTCGATGAGCACTTGTACGACCGGCCACCCACCTTTGTCCTGGGGACCGTCGACAAGTTCGCGCGACTCGCCTGGGAGGCCCGCTCGGGTCGGCTGTTCGGATTCGGTACGGGCGGGGCAGGAACGGACGGCGCTGGAAAGGATACGGTCCCTCCGTCCCTGGTCATCCAGGACGAGCTCCACCTCCTGACAGGGCCGCTGGGGTCGACCGTCGGTCTGTACGAGGCCGCGGTTCTCGGCCTGTGCACCCGAGACGGCATCGGTCCGAAGGTGGTCGCCTCGACGGCGACGATCCGCCGTTCCGGGGAGCAAGTGCGCGGCCTGTACGGGCGCGAGGTGCAGTTGTTCCCGCCAGCCGGGCTCGATGCCCGCCGCTCGTACTTCGCCGAGCCCGACACCTCCCGCCCCGGCCGCGACTACGTCGGCGTGATGGCGCAGGGCCACACTGCCGGCCGCGCGTCCGTCGCCACCGCGGCGGCGATGCTCCAGGGGGCGTGGGAGTTGCCGGAGGAACACCGGGACGCCTACTGGACCCTGGTGGCCTACCATCACAGCCTCCGGGAGCTCGGTCGTACGGTCACCGCCGCGGCCGACGACATCCCGGCGCAGCTCGCCGGGCTCGACGGCGGGCGGGGCACCCGACCGCTGTCGGACGGCGAAGTGCAAGAGCTGACAAGTAATCTGCCGAGGGCGGAGCAGCCCGTGCTGCTCGACAGGCTGGAGAAGCCGTACACGGCCGCGGACGCCGTGTCGTTCCTGCCATGCACCAACATGCTGTCGGTCGGCGTGGACGTGAAGCGGCTCGCCCTGATGCTGATGCAGGGACAGCCGAAGACCACGGCCGAGTACATCCAGGCCACGAGCCGGGTGGGGCGCCACGCGGTGCCCGGGCTCGTCGTGACGTTTTTCAACGCCACCCGGCCCCGGGACCGTTCGCACTACGAGACCTTCGACGTGTACCACCGGTCGCTCTACCGGTACGTGGAACCGACGAGCGTGACGCCGTGGTCCACGCCGTCCCGCCGCCGGGCCCTGCATGCCGCGCTCGTCATCCTCGTACGCCACGGGCTCGGCCTGTCCGCCGAGAACCGGGCGGGTGACGTGCTGGACCGGCTGGTGGAGGCCGATGCGATCGTCGAAGGGCTAGCCACCCGGGCGGCAGCCGGTGACCCCCGGGTCGCCGAGGCGGTGCGTGAGGAGCTCGACGAGCTGCTGTCCGACTGGCAACAGCGGGCGCTCGACGCCCGCAAGGAGGGCAAGGAGCTGTACTACCGCAGCCAGGGCAAGGGTCAGATGAACCTGCTGAAGAACTTTGAGCGGCCCGGGGGGCTGTGGGAGACCCCGCACTCGATGCGCAACGTGGACCGGGAATGCCAGGTGACGGTGAAGGGGGCGGACCTGTGAGCAGGCGGCTGCGGGTGCGCCAGGCCCAGACGGTGCTGCCGTTCGGGGTCGGCGCGGTGTTCGACATCCAGGGCGAGTCGTTCGTGGCGACGGGCATCGGGGACTGGCCGAGGCAGCGGCAGGAGGTCGTCTCGCCCCGTCTCGCCTCGCGCCTCGGAGCGAGCGGTTTCTACGCGGCTCCCCCGGCGCCTGATGACCGCTTCGACCGCCAGGACGCGGCGGGTGCGCCGTACATCCGCTTCCCCTCCTGGCTGTTCTGCGGTTCCTGCCGGCGCATGGCCCGCTGGCGCGTCGCCGACGAGAAGCCGGGGATGCCGCCAAGCTGTTCCGGCTGCTCGCCGTTGCGCCGGCTGACGCCCATGCGGTTCGTGCAGATCTGCGCCGGGGGGCATCTCGGGGACGTCGACTGGTGGTTCTGGGCCCATTCCAGGCTCGATCCAGCGGCCCGGCAGGCCTGCACGACGCGTGAGCGGCTCCGTTTCGGCGTCTCGGAGCGGGCAACTGGCCTCGAAGCGCTCTCCGTGACCTGTCTGGCGCGGGGCTGCGGAGCCTCCCGGGACCTGCTCGACGTACTCGGCACGCACGGCATGCGCTGCTCGGGGCGGAATCCCTGGCAGCGGTTGGGCGAGGCAGCCGACTGCATCAGGCCCGTCCAGATCGTGCAGCGGACGGCGGGCAACGTGTACTACCCGGTGGTGAGTTCTGCCCTCGACATCCCGGAGGCCGAGGGCGCGACCGGGGTGGATGCCGTTGGCTCGGACGAGTTGCTCGCCGAGCGTGTCCGCGCCTCCGACCTGTGGATCCCGCTGTGCAAGGAGGCCGGCACGGCCCGGGGCCTCCTCTACCGCGATCTCATCAAGGAGGACACTGGCGCGGACGACGTCCTGCTCGACGCACTCCTTGCAGAGGAGACCGGCTCGCCCGTGCCGCCCGGCCCCATCGCTTCGGTCGGCAGGCCCGGTGCGTTCAAAGAGACGGGAGATGGGGGCGGCGACAACCCCGTGGTGCCTGACATGAGCCGCGAGGAGTGGGCGGCGTTCATGGCACCGACCCCGCCTGCCACCAGAGACTTCGCGGTCCGCGCGACCGGTCTCGGCCTCGACGGCGAGCGGGCGGAGCCGTGGGCGGGGCTGCGGAAGAGGGTGGGCCGGATCGTACTCGCCGACCGGCTCCGAGAGGTACGGGCCCTGCAAGGCTTCCGCCGCGTGTCGCCGAACGAGACCTTCGTCCCGGCCGACACCAAGCGGCAACTACGGTGGCTACCCGCCGTGGAGGTCTTCGGCGAGGGGGTCTTCCTCACCCTGGACGAGGAGGCGCTGCGGTCCTGGGAGCAGGACGAGCGGGTGGTCAGGCGAGTCAGCGGGATGAGCGAGGACCTCTCCCGCTCGTTCCAGGCCGATCGACTGGCCGCGGTGACCGGCGCCACGCTCTCCCCGCGGTTCGTCCTCTTGCACACACTCGCCCACCTCCTCATCCGGCAGCTGTCGTTCGAGTCGGGGTACGCGACGGCGAGCCTCCGCGAGCGGGTGTACGCGCGCCCGGAGCACGACCAGTTCGGGGTGCTCGTGTACACGGCGGCAGGGGATGCCGAGGGCACCCTGGGCGGGCTCGTCCAGCAGGGCGAACCCCCGCGGCTCGCCGAGACCCTGCTGCGGATGACGGAGGCGGCGGCCTGGTGTTCGGCGGACCCGTTGTGCGCCGAACACACCGGTCAGGGCTTCGACAACCTGAACCGGGCGGCGTGCCACGCCTGCACCCTGCTGCCGGAAACCAGCTGCGAGACGGGCAACGCCCTGCTCGACCGCACCCTGGTGGTCGGCGGCGGTCAGGTGCCCGGCTACTTCGAACCGATCGTGACGGCGGCGCGCGCCGCTGCGGCGGCGGCCGGGGAGTGAGCAGGCGATGACCCTCACCTACACGGATCTGACGGCGCACCAGCGCACGGCGCTCGACGCGCTGCCCTTCTCGGGGAACCACGTCGTCAGCGGCCCGCCCGGGAGCGGCAAGAGCGTGCTGGCCGTGCACCGCGCGGTGATGCTGGCTCTCACTGGTGGCCCGACGGTGCTGCTCACCCGTTCCCACCTGCTGCGGCAGTCGATCCGACCCGCCGTAACCGCCCTCGGGCCGGAGGAGGACGGCGTGACAGTGTCGACCGCCCACGCGTGGCTGGCCAGCTGGTACCGGCAGCGAACCGGGACCACCGCGCCGCGCACGGATGACGGGTGGTACGACTGGCGGGCCTTCGTCCGGGAGGCCACCCTGGCCGAGCCAGTGGCCGACCTGTCGGTGGTCGTAGACGAGGGGCAGGACCTACCCCAGGAGTTCTACCGCTTCTGTCGGCTGCTGGGAGCCCGGATCACGGTGTTCGCGGACGAGTGCCAGCAGCTCACGGAGACCCACTCGACGCTCGCGGAGGTGTCGAAGGCGCTCGGTGGGTGCCCGGTGCAGGAGATTGGGGGCAACCACCGCAACACCCAGCAGATCGCGGAGCTTGCGGGCCACTTCCACGTCGGACGAACGCCTCCGGACCTTCCCGCGCGCCAGGGGCCGCCCCCACGCCTGCATGCCCTGCCCAGGCCGGGTGCCGTCGTCGAACTGGTTCTGGGGCTCGCACAGACGCAGCCCCGTCAGACCATCGGGGTGATCCTCGGATCCACCCGGGCCCAGTTCGACCTGGTGACCCGACTCGACCGGGCCGCGCCGCGGCTGAACGCGCAGATGTACACATCGGAGGCCACCCAGGGCCGATATCGCACGCTCGACCTGGCGCGCCCCGGCGTCGTCATCGTCCACCGGGCTAGCGCCAAGGGGTTGGGCTTCGACGTCGTCGTGGTCCCGGACACGCACGTGGACTCCGCTACCGACCCCACCTCCGCCTCGCTGCGCATGGCCTACTACGTCCTCGCCACCCGGGCGCGGCATGAACTGCACCTTGGGTACGAGGGCGCCAGCGAACCTCCCCTGCTCGCAGGGATCCCGCGAGGGAGCCTCGTCCGGCCATGAAGTGCGGCCCCCAGTAGGACAGTCAAAGGAGTTGGAACGGACTGCCGCTTGGCACAGGGGCCATCTCCAGGGTGCGGACGGATACCTCAGACGTAAGGCGGGCTCCCGAAGAGCGGCGACGTCGGCTTACCACCCTGTAAACACCGAGGAGCTCCACCGATCCGTCGGTGGAGCTCCTCGGTGTGTGGCACTTCGCTCCTCTATTCCAGGTAGGCGCCAGCAAAGACACCGTCGAAGCCGAGCGCAGAAAGACCCTCGTCGAAGTGGGGTAGGTCGTGCCGTACGGGCTGGCGATCAGGGCGTCCAAGTCGGCGCGGCTGATCTCGGGTTCGAGCCACTGGTTGCTGCACCGGCAGCAGATCCAGACGTTGCGGCCGTGGTTGATGAGCAGCCAGTCACGTCGGGCCCGGCAGGCCGAGCACATCACGGGTATGCCGCCGAGGGCGAGTTCGTGTGGGTGGCTGACGCAGCGTGTCGCGCCGGGGCCGTTGGCCGGCTGCGTCTCGTACTGGAGTTGCAGCAGGGGGTCGGTGCCGGTGGGAAGGATGGGCAGCGCGGGTACCGGCTCCGTGGTGCGGTCGGTGGTTCTGGGCACGAGCGTCATCTCCCGGTCGAGGGCTTCCTGTTTTCATCCGTAACAGCAGGTGGAACCGGCTGTCCAGGCATTTCGTGGAGTCTGGTCGGTCGGTGGCATGCCTTCCGTACGCGCTGATCAGCGGCGCGGTGGACGGCTGCGCGGGTCAGAGACGGCAGGGCGGGGCGCCGCTGTGGGTGCGTTCCGTTCGCTGGTGCGGTTGGCCGGGGTCTTGGTCGGGCGGGTGCCTGCCTGCGGGCGACGGGGAGCTTCGCCCGGGTGGGCGGGGAGCTGGGCGAGGCGGCGAAGGCGCCAGACCAGGACGTCGTTCACGTCCGCAGCGGTGTCGAGTTCGCGCATGTCGATGGCCTGTTGCAGGAGGGCCTCGGGGTCGTGGCCAGCCTGCTCGGCCTGGGCGAGGGTGGCGACCAGGGCGTCGGTCTTCGTCGGCATGCCATCTGCTCGTACGCCCTGCTCCGGCAGAGCCGCGCGGAGGGTGGCCTCGTGTGACCGGCGTTGAGTCTCGGGGAGGGCACGGCCTTGGTCGTGCAGCACCCGCATCGGCGTGGCTGCGGCCTGACGGTAGGCGGCGCGCAGATACTCGGCGGCCAATCGGGAAGCATGGGCCTGCTGGGCGTGACCGCGAGCGGAGTGCCAACGGGCGGCGGCGAGAGTGACCAGGATCAGCGTGGAGACGAGCATGGCTGTGGTGCCGCCGCCCTCGCCCCGGCCGAGCGCGCCGCCGGCCTGGACGATGCCCCGGGCGGCCGAGCGGAGCGCCCGGGTGTCGGCGCGCTCTGCTCGGACCTGGCTGCGGGTCGCTCGCTCGAAGGCTCGGGCGGCAGCAGCCAGCTCGGCGCGGGTGGCGACCGGGGAGGTCTGGGCGACCGCGTCCAGGAGTTCTCCGACGCCGACGAGCTGGGCGGCGGCTTCATCGTCGTCGCCGTCGAGGAGGACGGCGGCACGCTCGGCGATCCCGGTGGCGCTCCGTCGCTCTCGGGCGGGCGGGGACCAGTCCGCCCGGTCGCCAGCGGCCGAAGGCGTTGCCCGCTCGGCGGTACCGTCGGCAAGGCGGAGGCGGATCTTCGGAAGGGACAGGTCGGGGGCCAGCTTGGAGCCGGGGTACCAGACCGGTTCACCGTGGCGGTTGCGGTCGCCTGGAAGGGCCACGTTGTAGCCGAGCGCGTCGCCGGACGGGGCGTGGCGCACCTTCACGCGTAGGCCCGCCTCACGGAGCCGGGTGAAGAACTCCTTCTCGTCGTCCGCTCCCGCGACGGCCTGGCGGACGGCTTCGCGGAGCGTCTCGCGGGAGGTCTCGGGGCGGCCGGTGCGTTCGGCCTTGAACTTCTCGGCGCTGGTGGGATTCTTCGCCGCGGTGCCGTCGCCGGCGTTGAGGCGGCGCAGGCCCATCTCCTCCTCGATGCGCCGGCAGACGGCCTGGGCCTTGTTGAAGTCGTAGTTGAGGCGGGGATTGCGCAGGTCGCCACGGACCAGGGTGGCGACGATGTGGATGTGGTCTTCTGCGTGGCGGACTGCGATCCACCGGCAGCCGTCGGGATCACCGTCCGGGGCGATGCCGGTGGCGTGGACGATGCGCTGGGCGACGGCGTTCCACTCCTCGTCGGAGAGCCGCCGGTCGCCGGGGGCGGTCCGGACCGAGCAGTGCCACACGTGCTTGGCGGGCGCGCGGTCGCCGGCCTGCTTGACCCGGAGGTCGAGGGCTGCGGTGAGGCGGGCGAGGGTGACTTGCGGTTCGGCGTCGCGGCCGGGGTCGGGGGCGAAGCCGTCCCAGGAGCCGACGAGGTGCGCGTCGGTGTGTTCCTCGCGCCGGCCGGGGCCGTAGAGGTAGACGAGGAGTCCGTGGGTGCGGGAGCCGCGTCCGATGTCGGGAACCATCACAGCCGCCTGGTCACCAGGTCGTTCGCCGCGTCGTCGAGGCGGCCGAGGGACCGGGTCAGAACGCTCAGTGCGTGGTCGAGTTCGCCGGGGCGGGGCTGTCCGCCGGCGTTGTGGACGTAGGCGATCTGGTTGATGTTGTTGCCTATCCGGGCCAGGGCGGTACGCAGGGCGGCGAGTTCGTCGATGGCCGCGTCGAGTCCTTCGTTGGTGTGCAGGGCGGTCGAACCGCGGGCGGCGGCAAGGCCAGCAGCTGCGAGGAAGCGGGCGACGGTGACGCCGCGCTGCGCGGCGGCGGCGACGACCTCGGCTTTCTCGTCGTCGGAGAGGCGGGTGGTCGTCTTGCGGGTGCGCTCGCTCGGGTTGCGGCTGCGGCGGCGCGGCTTGCGGTCGGGGAAGGCGGGCGTGCTCGGGCTCGGCTGCTCGAGGTGGTCGTCGCGGTCGGCTTCTCCCCCGGTGACCGGCGCCCCCTGGTGCCGGTTGCCCGGCTGGTCTCCGAGCGCCCTCGCTCGGAGACCAGCCGGGCTTCCCCCGCCCTCGGGGGCGGGGGCAAGTGCGTACGACGGGCAATAGGACCGTCGTACGCGATAGCTTGCTCCGCCGGGAGCCGTCGTGGGGTCACGCTGCTGTCCGGCGGTGGTCACCGCCGGGTCGTCGCTGGTCACGTGCTCGTCTCCGGGTCCTGCTGCTGGATTTCGCGGACGAGTTCCTCGATCCAGTCCATGGCCAGGACCGGGTGGTGCAGGGTCCAGGGACGATGGTGCTGCTCTCGTTGCACGATCCAGGTGGTGTCGGGGCCGGACTGGGCGCGATGGAGATGACCGCGCTGGTGAAGAACGGTCAGCCAGGAGTCGACTTCGGCGGGAGTGGCCGGGTGGGTGCGCATCGGGGTTCTCCGCTTCTGCTCTGGGGGGGATGTGGCGCGGGTGTCCGGAGCGGGTGACCGGCTGGGGTGACCGGCTCGGTCACCCGCTCCGTGGTGTCCGGTCAGTTCCGGGTGGAGGTGACCGGCTGTCCGTGCTGGGCGCGGAGCTGGGCCATCAGGGCGGTCAGGGTGTCGCTGGAGAGCGGGATCTGCTGACCGCGGATCGCCTGGGCGACCACCTTGCGGGTCAGCTTGTCCTCGGCCCTGACCGCTGACCGGGCGATCTTCAGCAGTTCCTCGGTGTCCGTGTCGTGCCGTCGGTCACCCGGTGCCCGGGTCTCTCGGTCAGTGACCGGCGGTGGAGTGACCGGCCGGGTGGTGACCGCCGCCGGGCTGTCCTGGTCGCCGGTGACCGGGGCGGTGGCGTCGGGACGGTCAGTGACCGGCCGAGCCGAGTCCGACTGTCCGGGCAGTTCAGCGGCCTCGTGCGACCGACCTCGGTCATCGGTGACCGGGTTGCTGCTGCCCACCGGGGCGCTGTCCCCGGTCAGTGACCGGGAGGCACGAGCCTGCTTTTCCGGAGACAGCGGCGGCCGGTCGGTGAGCGCGGCGACCGGCTGACCGGGCTTGACCTGACCGACCGCCGACCGGTTCTGACCGACCCGGTCAGTCCGGGTGGTGACCTCGACGCCAGCGCGCCGGTCACCCTGACCTGGGTGACCGAGGTGACCGAGGTCCTCGCGGTCACTGCCCTTGACCGGCCCCCGGGCGATGAGGATGTAGAGGTGGACCGCTCCGGCCAGGGCGAGCGGGGCGATGGTGGACAGCACCGCGACCACCGTGTCCCCGAGCCGGAGGCCGTTGCCGGCGACCGCGTCCTCGTTGAGCCGCACCGCGTGGAGCGCGTTGGCCCAGATACTGGCGGCGGTGGCCGTGCCGAAGAGCGTCCAGACGTAGAGCCGGGCGCGCAGCGGCGCGTCGCGGAGAACCAGGAGGGCCCGGACGCCGTAGGCGATGAACCCGTCGATCACCAGGGGGAAGAGGTAGGTGAGGAAGCCTCGGATGTGGATGGCGACGGCCATCTGCTGCAGCGCGTCGTACGACAGCGCACATCCCGCGCCGCCGAGGGCGATGACGACCGCGCGGTCCCAGCCGGATATGTGCGCCGTCTTCGGCGCGGTCATGGGGGTCACGCCGCCGTCCCGAAGTCGTCGCGACCCAGGCGCTCGCCGCCAGCCTCGGACGAGGCGGTGGCCGTCTCGGGCTGGTTCAGGTCTCGGTTGCGTAGGGCGCGGCGGAGTTCGCGGTACCGCTTCTGGGCGTGCTCCTCGGTGATCTTGAGGAGCCAGGCCAGGCGCTGCTCGGTCACCCCGTGGCGGTAGGCGGCTCGGATGACCGCGCGTCGCTCGGCCTTGGTGAGGTGGATGTCGCGACCGGCGATGGTGTCGTTGACGCGGCTGTAGTCGAGGCGGTGGGCGATCTTCTCGTGCAGAGGTCCGCGCTCCTCCTCGGTCAGTCCGCCTCGGATGCCGTCGGTGTCGCCGGCTTCCAGGGCGGCGTCCAGGCAGACGCGGCGGACCGGGCACTGGCCGCACAGCGCCTTCGCTGCGGTGATCTTGTCGGTCTCATCGGGGTCCGGGAAGAAGATCTCGGGGTCCACCGGGTTGTACTCGGTGCTCTGGCAGACAGCCTGGTCCCGCCAGGTGTGGTCGCCGAGCGACCGGTGGCGGACAGGGCTGTGCGTCGTGCTGGTCATGCGGGTACTCCGATCGCTCTCCGCGCGCAGGGGCGTCGGCGGAGAGGTGCGCTGGGTCGGGGAAGAGCTCGGGCGGCACGCAGCAGGCGCGGCCCGGCGCGATGGCCTGGGGCGGGTCAGGCCGCGAGACGGGGGCGTCTGCGGTCGACCTGCTCGAACTCGACCCGGGTGGTCATCTGTGCGAGCCGGGAGGCGACGCGGTCGCCGAGGTGGGCCCGGAGGTCCCTGATCGCCAGGTTGGTGGTGATCAGGGTCGGAAGCTCGTAGTTGTACCGGCGGTTGATCAGCCGGTACGTCACTTCCTCGACCCACTCGCTGGCCTTGGCCGCGCCGAGGTCGTCGATGATCAGCAGCGGGCAGCGGCTGACGGCGGCCAGCTCCCGCTCGCTGTCGGCTCCGGGCCGGGGCCGAAGGTCGGCGTACAGGTCGGCGGCGGTGGTCGCGCGCCAGCGCACGCCGACCCCGCTCTGCACCAGCCGCCGGACCGCGCCGTACGCCTGGTGTGTCTTGCCGGCGCCGACAACGCCGGCCATCAGCAGGCTGGGGCCGGTGGTGACCTGCCGCCTGGCTCCCTGGTTGGGAGCAACGGCAGCCTCGGCGACGGTCCGGACCCAGGCCAGGACCTCGGGGTGGTCGGCGACGGCGGCCCGGTAGCGCGGGGGCATCCCGGCCGACAGGGCCCCCAGCGGGGAGAAGGGCTCGGGCTCCTGAGCCGGTGCGGCAACGGCGGCGGGGTCGATGTGGCGGGCGGCCAGGATCCGGGCCATCCGGTCCAGGGTGCCCTCGCCGAGGGGCTGCGGCTCGCGGTGACGGGTGCGCATCACAGCTCCTCGGCGTAGGCGGCAGCGGCGTTGGACGGGTTGGTCCACGCCTGATGGGCGGGCACGTTAGGTCGGATTCCCGGCCGCGCCAAACCGCCGGAGCGGGCGTTCATGGCCTCGTTGACCATGCTGGTCAGCACACTCGGGTGCTTGGGGTTGGCCACGAAATTCGCCAGCCCGGCCCTGATGTGCTCCGGCGCGATGCCCTCACCCAGGAGCTTCTTGGTGATCCGCCCGAGGTGTCCGATCACGTCGCTGGGCGGACGCTCGTCACAGGCGGCGATGTACTCGCCGACGAGCTGGTTGGCCGAGACGCCGTCTGTGGGCGCCATGCGCCCCGTAGGGACAAGAGATCCAGGATCCAAGATCCTAGATCCAGGCGCCGAGCCCTCTCCGACGATTCGGGGAAGGTTCGGAGAGCCCTCGGAGAATGCCTCCTGACCTGTGCTCTTCGCTCCAACCTGGCTAAGGGCGCCGCCCGCATGGTCGGCGTCTTCCTGCCAGTCCGCGGAGGCCCCACCCGCGTGTCCGGGAGACGTCGACGTGGCCTTGGCGGGCAGGTCGAGGGCTCGGGGAGCATTCGGCGAGGTCTCGGCGAGTCCTCGGGGAGCAGCAGACGAACCCTCGGTCCGCTTGGTGCAGGAGCCCTTGCAGGGCGCACACCGGTCGGCAGCCTGGTGCTGCGGGCAGGAGGGCAGGCGCGACTGGCTCGGCTTGTCGATCTTCTGGTGCTGGGACCAGGTCACGATGTGGAGATACCGGCGGCCGTCGCAGCCGGTGTACCGGCAGATCAGGCCGGCGGCCGCGAGCTGGTGGAGGTCGTCCTCGACGTGGACCGAGGTGTGCTCGGCGCGAAGGGGCCAGAGGAGCCCGGCGATGATCGCGGCGTTGTCGCGGTGGCGACCGTGGTCGTCGGACTGCGTGAGGAGCCCAAAGAAGGTGCGCTCGGCCTCGACGCTCACTTCGGCGAGCGACTCGGAGACGAACGCCTCCGGCTTGATGGTTCGGATCCGCGCCATGTCAGCGGCCCCGACCGACGGCGACCAGGTCGCTGCGAGTGAGAGTGGCATCGGAGAGGTCGAAGACGTGCGGCCGGTCCCAGTTCGCCTCCGGCCAGACCCGCAGGATCCAGCGGGCGGCGACCCTGACTGTCGTGCGGTTCGGCTCCAGGGTCTTCCCGGCCTCGTCCGTCACGGTGGCGTGCAGGTGGGGCCACCTCTGCTTCGGGTCGTTGAGGCTGACCCGGATGGTGGCCGCGCCCGGGATCATGGCGGCGAGCTGGGCCGCGAGGCGGTGCTGGCGGTCGGTACCCGGGCAGGCCAGGGTTCCGCTCGGCATGGCGAGCATGCGATACTCCGTTTTTCGTAGGAGCGCGGTGCGGCGGTTCTCGTGCAAAAGCCCCGCCGCCCGCGTGATGCGTATGGGCACCTCTCGGGGTGCCAGCCCGGCGCTTGGGAGTTGGTAGCTCCCGGGCGCCGGTTTTTCATTGCCGAGCCATGTCACGGGCCATGCGCTCGCATTCGTCCCACCTCCTCTCTAATGCTCGTTCCACCCCTCCCCGGGGTGCTGCCCGGCGGGGGACGACGAACATACGTAGACACCTGCGGCAAGTCCATCCCTGGCTCGTTACAGGTCGCACCGGGCTCGCGACAGTCGGTATCGGGAGAGTGCTCCCGCGACCGGCCGGCAACGACTGGACCGAATCCGACGGCGCGTTGCGCGAGTGGCCGCGACAACGCAACACGCATAGGGGTCCCCAGGGCTGGCACCATAGAGAGCCGGAGCCCGGCCAGCAGGTGCGATACGGAAACGTACGTCAGTTGCGGAAATGTATCAAGCCTGGGCTACAGTTGCCCCAGAGGCCGCCACCACCGGCCCGATCACCACCCCGCAGGAGTTCATGTGCCACGTCAGTTCGACGGCAGCCGCGTGCGTGCTGTCCGGCGGGGCAAGGACCTCCATCAGAAGGCATTGGCCGAGATGGTGGGCGTCAGCGCCCCCACGGTCGCGAGATGGGAGAGCGGCCAGGACTTCCCCAAGGGTGAGAAGCTCCCCGCGATTGCAGCGGCTCTCGGTCAATCGCTCGATACCCTTTTCCCCCACGACGGTCCGCCGGATCTGCAGCTCCTGCGCTGCGACGCCGGCCTCAGCGTGGCGCAGGCCGCTGCGATCATCGGCGCGAGCCGCGTGCCGGTGAGCAACGCCGAATCCGGCCGGCGCCGGCTCAGTGATGCTTACGTGCAGCCGCTCGCACAGGCGTACGAGGTGACCGAAGAGGAATTGCTGGCCGCCCAGGACTGCTCGTTCGGACTTCGCCCCACGACCTCGCTTTACGAGCAGACGTCCGCACTCCGCACGGTCGGAGAGAAGATCAACTACCTCTTGCAGTACGGGTACGTTGGCAAAGAAGCACCCTCTGATGAGGAAATCGCGCGGATCGTCAACGAGCATGCGGGCGTGGCGGCCGTCACCATCGACGACATCGTCGCCCTTCGTGCGGGCGCCACGACGGAGGCTTCTGATGTGGTGCGTGCCGGCCTAGCTGAGGCGCTTCAGGTCGACGCGGCCCTCTTCCAGGACGATGCCGAGGTCGACCCTGCGGCCCGCGAATTCCTGGAGGCACTCCGCTTCCTCGGCTCCATTCACAGGGGGCAGATCCTCGGCCTGGCTGCTCGCGGCAACGGCGGGGGTCTGTCCGCCGAGATGATGGCCAAGATCAACGAGCTCGTCGGAGAGCTGAAGCACAAGCTGCCCGAGGTGCAGGACGGGCAGTGACGCCGTTGGCGAGTGCTCCTCGGAGCTTGGCCTGCATGAGGCGTTTCCGAACTGTCGGCTTGGCGTCTGACACTGACATCGACCGCGCGTGCACCAGGGCCGGTACAAGCTGTTTCGCAGCTGCGTAAGTGGCCGACAGCAGCGAAGGGACTACGGCGACACCCCTTGCCGGGGTGTCGCCGTAGTCCCTTCGCTGTTTGTGTTCCTTGCGCTCCAGCGCCGAGGGCGGAGGCTCGCTCACCCTCCGCGTCCACTGCCGCCACGACCGCCCGCCCAGGTGGGCGAGCGTCAACGTCCTGGGCGAGTTTGCTGTACCGAGGCGTGGGGCAGCAGGGGCGGCGGCTCACGTCGATATCGAGACCGGTCGGACCGCCGCGCGTCTGGCACCGGGCTACGACGCCGTAAGGTCCACGCCGAGCATCTCGGAGAGAATGGCCACCGTCTGCCGGGGGTCCTGATTGTGCACCCCTGCGAGGCCGAGCCGCTCTGCTACCTGAACGTACGCTTCGGTGTCGTCGACGAAGACGCACTCCTCGGCGGGCAGATCCATGAGCTTGAGCGTGATCTCGAAGAGCTCCGGGTCGGGCTTGCGCAGCAGTTGCTGTTCGGAGATCACCACGACGTCGTACAGCCGCTCAAGCTCGTAGCCGGCGTACAGGTCCCACGGGGTGAGTCCCACGCTGTTGGACAGGATGCCCACCTTGATCCCGGCCCGCCTCGCCGCAGCAGCCGCATTGATCATCAGCGGCTCGGGGCGAAGGTCGCCGAAGATCCGGCCCATCAGGTTGTCAGCCGGCACGCCCAGCATCTTGCCGGCGAACTCGTTCCACTCAGTCTGGGAGACCGCTCCGCGCTCGAGGTCGCTGGTGATCCGGACGCCCTCCTCGTCCTTGTACAGGGCCGTGAGGCAGGCGCCCTGCGGGAGGCCCTCGCGCTGTTCGAACGCGAGCACTACGGGCAGCAGCGGAGTGGTGAGAACGCCTCCGAAATCGAGGATGAGGCCCGTGCGGCGGTTGGACATGCGAGAACTCCAGATTGCTGAGATTTCGGACGCCCATCCAGACCGGATAGCGTCACTGCCCGGCTACACGTGGCGACGGGAGTAGAGGTGCGTCGCAGGCCGGGGTGCACTTACGAGGCGGAGCAAGACCTATCAGTCCGCATGACCCACGGTACCAGCCCAGTTCATGCGACGGACGGTGCCAAATCTCACCCACCGGCCCGCCATTCAAGATCGCCATGCGGCCTGGTTTCGCTCGCGGGAAATAGGGTCCGAACCGAGAAATCAGACCGTGAAGCTAATAGCAGGCTAGCACCCCGGTTCGGATTCCACCTCTATGGAGCGCAGGAGAAGCTCCCGAGCTTGATCCGTGGTGATGTGCGAGTAGGCCGCACTGACTCGCGCAAGCCACGCCGCTTCACTATCGGTGTCAACGAACGGTTTCTCTCTCAGGGGGGCAGTGACGTACGGGTTGGCTTGCGAGGTGTCAGCGGCCTGGAGCGCGGCCTTAATCCAGTACGCTTCCGCGGCCGACTCAGGGTCGGGGTGCAAGGCGGTGATGTCCTCGGCGGCGAACATCAGGTCTCGTGGAGCGTAATAACGCAGCTTCTCGCAAGCGTCAGCAATGTCCTGAGTCCATCGGTCCAGGCGAACATCGATGGGGACGCGTATGTGCCTGAGTTCCGCGAGGCGCCGCCCCGGCGGATACAGGCTCGTCCCGGGAAACGCATCCACCAGGTCGAACCAGAGCGGGTAAGTCCTGTACAGGGTGTGCCAAGTTCTCCACCGGGCCGCCGCCGCGCGTGTGGTGGGAATGCTCGCACCTACGGCAACGATCAGGAACAGCAGGTTCATCCATATCGCTGTGGCGTCTACAAGGAACCGGACCGTGGAGAGACTTAGAGGGAACGCGACCGCAGCCCAAAGGATGGCGATACGCGCCAATGTATGGGTCAACCCCATCCACATGGAAATCCCCATCAAGCCCAGCCCGACACGCATGCTCGTGTTCTCGACCCGTCGCGCCGCCCTCGTCCACTGGTAGCCGCAAACTGCGGTCGTGATGAGCGGAAAGAAGTAAAACACGGTCATGTAGACCGCGACCCCCCATTGCCCAGCGTGGTCGACGAGGAAGTTCTGGCTCGGCTTGTCGCGGTCCACCACGGTGAAAAACAGGACCGTGAGCAGAATGACGCCTATCGCTCCCGTCCCGTAGGACGCGCGTGCGATCCGGCGGGAGACCGCTACGTGGCGGGGTACGACCGTCTCCGAGCTCCTCCCGTAGCTGGTGGCGACGTAGGTCAGGGCCGCGATGATCGCCGCGGTACTGGCAAAGTGCCTGAGCAGGGCGCTCAGGTCCACTACTGGAATGCGATCCACCGCATCCATTGCTGTTGGCGTGTAGAGCCAGAGAGCCACGGCGAATCCCGCATAACCGCCCCAGAGCGCCCGGCGGTGAGCGTCGGCGTACCGAACTGCAGGGAATCGCCATACGGCGATGAGGGTCATCACGGCCGCAGTAAGGTATTTGATGTAGTCGAACACGGAACCAGTGGGTATCTGCGTCGGCTGCACGTTTCGCCAGCCGGAAGGCCAGTCGGCCGCAGCCTCAATTGCCAATAGGTGGACTGCGCGATGTGGCGGAAGCCGTAAGGCCAGGAGTTGCGCCTCAGCGGTCGCCAGTCGATCGCGGCTAGAGTCGGCGCCGCGGTGGAGCAGCGACTGGGTGAGCAAGTGAATGCTCCAGGAGGCTGACCATGTCATCTCCCGTGAAGGACTGACGGCGTGCCAGCCGCTTTATCAATGAAGCCGAAAGCTCGGCCTGCTTTTCCTCGGGGCTGCCAAAATCTACGCGCCCTTGAACCAGAGCCGACGGGAAACGCCGAAGGACTTCCTGACGAATGCGCTCAGGGACGTATCGCTCGATCTCTGCATCCGTCAGGGAGGTACCGTGGTTCAGCCACTCGTGCGCGAGCTCATGGAGAATGATGTGCTCGGTTTGATTGCGACTCGAACGGCGGCGATAGAGAATTATCGTGAACTCCGGCGCTTTGACCCGGAGACCGCATGCCGTGCCCAGACCCCCATCGGCGTCATCCAGTGGCACTAGCCGAATCTGACGCCCCAGCGCGCCCTCCATGTTCCGCACCAGCGCCTCGACGCTGAAAGGAGCCGGGATAGGCAGATCGGCGAGCAGGCTCTCACATTCCTTCACGAGGGCGCGCCGTGAAGGGTCCCTACGCCAACGCATCGTCGCTCCATTGAAATGCTACTGAGGTGTTCACTGCCAGCCCGCGAGGCGCTAGTAGCCAGGAGCTTGTGCTTGAGGTGCGCGGCGGTCGGCCGACACACGCTGTCTACGCCTAATCGTACAAGGAGGAAAGTGCGATCTACGCAGGACGGGCTGTTGTGAAGGTCACCCAAGCGTGACAGTCTCGCAATCTGGATCCCAAGATCGAAATTGAGTGACGGCGCGTTGATTGAATTCCGAATGCTTCTGAGGGGAGGTCGGTCCGCCGCCCTACTTCTTGAGTCGCCTCCAGCAAATGGGGCTGGAGACGAGGGAGATGAAGGCGTTGTGGAGTTCGGTGCGGCGTTCCCAGCGGACAGCGAGGCGTTTGAACTGGTGGAGCAGGGTCTGCTCGACGCCGCAACAGAGCTCGCCCGGCCCCTCGATGTTCGGGGCGCTCCTGCGGGAGATGACCGGAAGGATCCGGCGCCTGCGCAGTTCGCGGCGGTTGGGGTCGGAGTCGTATCCCTTGTCGCCGAGCGATACGGAGTCGACCCGCGCTCTCAGGTCTACGGGCGCACTTGGATCAGCGCGTGAGTACCGCTCGTACGCCAGGCAGCCCCGGACCGTTCGAGGGCGTCCAGCGTTCCCTGCTCCAGGCCGACGATGACGTCGGATTTCAGGGTCCGGAGCGCCGCGACAGCCCCAGGGAAGTAGGCCGTGCGCTCGGCGAAGGGCACGGTCGGGTTCCACAGCCGGTCGCCCACCAGGCGGCGGTAGTTGAGATCACCCTTCAGGATCGTGAGCGCGGTACCCGAGAACTCCTTCCGCAGGTCCTCGGGCATCTCCTCGTACGGCAGCGGAGCGCAGAAGAACGGGTGGGTGCGGACCTCCAGGCTTCCCGCGGCCATGGCCTTCCAGAGTCGGCCGCCGATCCGGCCTGCTTCGCCGGGTGCCTCGGTGAGGCGGCGGAGGCAGTCGACCACGTCCGCGGTCATCGCGTCGGAGACGTAGTAGGGGTAGGGCTTGACGTGAAGCACGACCTGCTCGGCATGCCTGTGTTCGAGGAGGTGGTCGATGAGGACGAGGTCGGGAATCAGCTCACGTCCCGCGTTGTCGGCCACCACGGCTACGGTGGCCGAGGTGCCGGCGGGCAGGAGCTGCCACAGTGTGGTGCTGTCGTCGGCGACCAGGGCCGAGGCTGCGGCGTCATCCACTGCCGACTCCCCCGCCGAGACCCGGAAGCCGAGGTCTGCGCGGTTGCCCCAGAGCGAGGCGTGAAGGAGGGCCGTGGCCCGCTCCTCAGCCGGGGCGCTCGCGAGCGCGTCGAGGGCCCGCAGCTCCTCGTCCACCGCGTCGCCGCGCAGTTCGGCCTGCTTGAACAGCGCGAAGGGATCGACTCCCTGCCAAGGGCTGGTACCGAAGTACCCGACCGCGCCGAGGAGCCTGCGATAGAAGTAGCTCTCCGCCCACAGAAACGGGGCGTCGTACCACGAGCGCCCGAAGTGCTCCTGCCCCCAGGCCGCCCAACGCACGTGGTCGTGGTCCGCGGGGTCGAACGGTTGGACGACACCGTTGGTGATCTCGTCCAGCAGGGCGTCGAGGGCCTCGTGCTGCCGGCGGCCGTACGGGAAAGCGTCTCGCACCTGCCGGATGAGGGCAGGGTGGCGCTTGGCCAGCACACTCCAGGCGAACGAGTCGGGCTCGTTGCCCAGGATGACCGGCGCACCAACTGGGCCGGCCTCGCGAACAGCCTCTTCGCCCGAGGCGTGGGGGGTCTTCTCTGTCATGGTGTCCAGGCCCTTCGCATGTCGTTCACGTGGCCATGATCCCCAGGGGTGTGCTCGCTGTCAGTCCAGCCCGCCGGTGGCTTCGAGGTGAGCGAGGAAGGTGGCCACGAGGCGGGGGCGGGGGGCGTCGGGAACAAGCGCGTCGGGCAGGTCGGCTTCCAGACCCCACTCCGTATACCGAAGTGCATGACGGACCCGCGAACGGGACCTTCCTCCCCCTCATCGATACGGACGAACGTATCCGTCTCCCGCTCACGCAGCTTGGCCTCGATTTCCTCGTAGGTCATGCCCCAGGTGGAACCCTCGGCGGGGCCGAAGACGTACATGGTGCGGAGTTCGGCCAGTTCGGACGCGTCCACGCTCTCGCTCCCTCATCGTGTGCGGTCTCAGAGTTTCCTGAGCGGACTGGCTCGTGATTCGGCGAGGCTGGATCCGGACCGGCCTTGGCGCGTCAGTGCCCTTGACCGAGGTCGTCTCCACTGATGCCCTTGGGCGGTTGGATGACGAACTCGGGGGGTTTCGTGACGGGGGTTGACCTTGGGACGCTGGGGCGCATGAGTGACACGCCAGCGCCAGTTGGGGAGACGCATCCCCTTCGCGGGTGGACGGCTGACGCATGAGGCTTCGGCGCGGGATCTCGATCGCCGTCGTGGCCGCCGGCGGGGTCGTGACGACCATGCTCGTGGGGCTGGTCACGAACGCGGTGTCCGAGTCGGAGTGGCCGGGGTGGCTGGGGTGGCTGCAGAGGCATGCCTGGTTCTCGTTCGTGCTGCTCGGGGGGCTGCTCGTGGTGATGACGGTGCTGGCCGCCCTGTCGGATTCACGGACGCCCGTGCGGCAGCCTGAGTCGGCGCCCCAGAACGAGGCCGAGCCGCCGGGGGCCGCGCTCGTGTTGCGGGCGCTGCCGCGCGACACCGCGGCGTTCACGGACCGGGGTGCCGAGTTGGCGGCGCTCATGGGGTCGGTGAGGGCGGCGCAGGAGAGTGGTGAGGCGCTGCCGGTGCACGTGATCGACGGGATGCCGGGCGTCGGGAAGACGGCGTTCGCCGTGCACGCAGGGCATGCGCTGGCGGAGCGGTTCCCGGACGGGCAGCTGTTCGTGAATCTCAACGGGCACACGACCGGGCGGAGCCCCGTGCAGGCCGGCGAGGCGCTGGCGTCCTTGCTGGCGGCGACCGGAGTGCCCGCGGGGCGTATCCCGGCCGGTGACGACGTGGGCGCGGTCACCGAGGCGAGGGCCGCCATGTGGCGCAGCGGTCTCGCTGGGAAGAAGGCGCTGCTCATCCTCGACAACGCGGCCAGCTACCGTCAGCTGGAGCCGCTGCTTCCTGGGGCGGGCGACTGCCTGGTGCTGGTGACCAGCCGGAAGCGGCTGGCGGCGCAGGAGGAGGTGGTCCTGCCGGTGGTGGCGCTGCCGCAGGACCACGCGGTCGACCTGTTCGTACGGCTCAGTGGGCGGCCGGCGGCATCGCTCGACCGGGACGTGGTCGCGGAGCTCGTCGGGCTGTGCGGGTATCTGCCGCTGGGGGTGTCCCTGCTCGCCGCGCGGCTGCGGCACCACCCGTCGTGGGGCGCGGAGGATCTCCGCGAGCGCCTGTTGGCCGCGCGGGATCGGCTGGGGGAGCTGCGGGCCGGGGAGCGGGCGGTGGCGGCGACGTTCGAGCTGTCGTACCAGGACATGGAGGAGGAGCACAGGCGCTTCTTCCGCGGGCTGGGCTTCTACCCTGGGACCGATCTCGACGCCTACGTGGGTGCCGTGCTTGGTGGCGTGACCATGGCGGAGGCGCGGCGCCAGCTCGACGCGCTGTACGACGCCCACATGATCGACGAACATCCGGGGAGCCGGTACCGGCTTCATGATCTGTTACGTGATTTCGCCCGCGGTCTCGCCGACGAGGGAGGCAGCCGTATGGAGCAGACCCAGGCCGTTCAGCGAGTGTGCCTCTACTATTTGGCCGCTCTCGCCGCCGCGAACAGGCACCTCGTCCGAAGAGGCGCGGTCGCACCCCCACCGCCCGACGAGGCCGCTTCGGTGGAGACCCCGCGCATCGAGTCCCGCGCGGCGGCCCTTGGCTGGCTGGAGAACGAGCGGGCCAACGTCCTCGCCTGCATCCGGCGCGCGAGCGGTCTCGCCCTGCATGAACTGGTCATCCGCCTGGCCGCCGCCATGGCGCCGTTCCTGCGGCAGGCCGGCCCCTGGGACCAGGCTGTCGGGCTCCATCGGACAGCCGTCGACGCCGCCCGGAACACCGGCGACCGCAGGGCCCTCGCCGGGGCGCTCGCCGAGCTCGGAGTCGTACGACGCTTCATGGCCGCCTACCCCGAGGCGATTGAGGCGCTCAACGAGGCGGTGGAGGAGTACGAGGCCGCGGGCGATCGACGCGGCAAGGCCGACGCGCTGAACCAGGCCGGCATCGTCTGGCTCATGACCGCCGACAACGAGGCTTCCGCGCGCGCCCAGACCGAGGCCCTCGCGCTCTACCGCGAGGTGGGCAACAGGCTCGGGCAGGCCAACGCGCTCGCGGACCTCGGCATGGTGCGCCGGCAGACTGGCCGGTTCGACGCCGCCGTGGAGGCCCAGAGCGAGGCGCTGTCGATCTACCGGGAGCTCCACGATCGGTACGGGGAGGCGAACTCCCTCAGGGACCTCGGCGTCGTGCATCGCCTCACGGGCGAGTACGAGCAGGCGGCGCGCCGACACCGCGAGGCGTACGACATCTACGTGGAGCTCGACGACCGGACCCACCAGGCGTACGCGCTCAACGAGCTGGGCGTCGTGAGGAGGCTGACGGGCGACGTCGTCGGTGCCCGGGAGGCGCATGGCCAGGCGCTGGAGCGCTTCACCGAACTCGGGGAGCGGTTCGGTCGCGCGAACAGCATCCGCAACCTGGGGGCGCTGGAGCGCGTGTCAGGGAGCGCCACCGAAGCGGTCCGGATACTGGAGGAGGCTCTGAGTGCGTTCCGCGATCTCGGCAGCCGCGGCGGGGAGGCCGCCGCCCTGAGTGAGCTGGGCGCTGCCCGATGGATGCTCGGCGAGTGGGACGAAGCCATCGAGGCGTTCCGGCGCAGCCTGGACCTCCACCGGGAGCTGGGGGACCGGTGCGGCGAGGCCGAGGTACTGAACCACTGGGGGCCCTTGGTGCGCGCCTCCGGGGAGGCGGAAATTGCACGGGGGTATTTCGAGGAGGCCCTCGCCCTGGCTCGAGACATCCGCTCTCCGCTGGAAGAGGCGCGGGCTCTGGAAGGGATCGGCCGCTGCGACTTGATCACGGCCGGGGTGACGCGGGCCGAAGGCTATCTGCGGAACGCCGCCGCCCTCTACCGGCGGCTCGGAGCCGATGCGGCGGCCCAGGAACTCGAAGAGCTGCTCGCCCCACGCGCCGGATAGCCCGGTCGTCACCTGGCCGGAATTCGTATGCCGCCGACGACAACAGCCCTGCTACGGTGCCGAGTCGGTCTGTCGCTTCAACCACCGTCGCACACCACGAGGAGCGTTGAATGTCGCCACGTACGCCCATGCTCGCGCCGCCCGTCTGCCCAGAATCCATCGAGGGCAATGCCGTCCTGGAACGGATCGCCGCCCGTGTACAGCAGCGACTCGACGAGGAGAAGTCCGAGGCGGACGGCTTCGCCGAGGGGCCTCACGCGGCGTCTCTCATCTGGCCCTGGTGGTTCTGAGTATCGGCGCTCGATGACCTCGCTCGAAGAGACCGCACCCTTTCGGACCTTCATTCTCAAGGTCGCGAACCGCTGCAACATCGATTGCGACTACTGCTACGTCTTCAACTCCAAGGACCAGTCGTGGCGGCACCTGCCCGTCCGGCTCGGTGTGGACGTGGCGAGGGAGGCAGGCCGGCGCATCGGCGAGCACGCCACGGCGCACGGCCTGCAGGCCGTCCACGTCGTCCTGCATGGCGGGGAGCCGCTGCTGGCCGGCCGCCGGCACGTGGCAGAGCTCCTCGATGCCGTACGCGAAGGCGTCCCGGCGGACGTGAAGGTCCGCTTCGAGCTTCAGACCAACGGGACGCTCCTCACGAAGGCGTGGCTCGACCTGTTCGAGAAGTACGGCGTGGTTGTCGGCGTGAGCCTCGACGGGCCCCCGACCGCGAACGACCGGCACCGGCTGACCCACACCGGCCGGTCCAGCTCCGCGGCCGCCGTCCGCGGCATCGAGCTGCTGCGGGACCGGCCGCACCTCTTCGCCGGTCTCCTCGCCGTCGTGGACCTGGCCGACGATCCCGTCGAAGTCCACGACTACCTCGCGTCCTTCGAGCCGCCGGTCATCGACTTCGGTCTTCCGCACGCCACCCACGACGACCCGCCGCACCGCAACAACCCCGACATGCCCGAGTACGGGCTCTGGATGAGCCGGGTGTACGACGCCTGGCTCGCCCGGCCCGAGCACCGGCACAGCATCCGGATGCTGGAGGACATCGTGGCGCTCAGCTCTGGCGTGCGCGGTGCGGTGGAGACGCTTGGCCTGGCCCCGCCGACGAGCGTCGTGATCGAGTCCGACGGGACGATGGAAGCCGTGGACACGCTGCGCTCCGTCGAAGAGGGCGCCTCCCGGCTCGGGCTCGACGTCTTCCAGCACTCCTTCGACGAGGCGTCGCGTCACCCGAAGCTCCTGCGCCGGGCAGACGGCAGGGCCGCGCTCGCCGAGAAGTGCCAGAGCTGCCCGCTGGTGGACGTCTGCGGCGGCGGCTACCTCCCGCACCGCTTCAGCGCCGCCCGCGGCTACCGGAACCCCTCCGTCTACTGCGCGGACCTGGAGTACCTGATCCGCCACGTCCAGGACTCCCTGCGCGCGAGCGGGTGGGACGAGTACGCGCCGGCAGTGAAGTCCCCATGAGGCCACGGACCGTAGCGCCGCCGAGGTGTCGAGCGTTGGAGCCGGTGTGCGAAGTGAACGACGAACGAGGAACGAGGAGTTGTCCATGACGGTGACGATCCGACCTGCCGAGCAGCGGGACGTCCACGCGGTGGCCGAACTGATCGAGGAGATCGAGCGGTTCTACGGATCGACCGCGATCCAGCCCTTCGAGGAGCGGCGCACGCAGGTGGAGGAAGCGCTCTTCGGCGCGCCGCCGCTGGCCTCGGCTCTCCTGATCGAGGACGAGGCCGGGGACATCGTGGGGCTCGCCGCCTATTCCTTCCTCTGGCCGGCGGCGGGCTCCACGCACTCCCTGTTCCTCAAGGAGCTGTACGTGCGCGACACCCTGCGCCGCCAGGGCATCGGTGCCCGGCTCATGGACAAACTTCGCGCCCTGGCCGCCGCGCGCCCGGGGTGTGGCCGCGTCGAGTGGATGACGGACCGCGACAACCCCGTCGCCCGCGCCTTCTACAAGTCGCTCGGGTTCGCCGAGTTCGATGGGAAGATCGTCTATCGGATCGAGACGACCGGCACGGCGTGAGGGGACGCGGGGGTTGTGAAGGAAGGGCGTTGCGAGCGATGCGAGCTCATCGTCGGGCAGGGCTGCTGCTGCCCGACAAACGGCGCCGCGCCCAGGGCGGAGCGGCCCGCGTCTCCGATCCGGCGACGGAAATGGCGGGGGTTTCCCGCGGACACCATCCTGATCTCGCCAACGCGGTTCGCGCACCTGCCGGGGGCTTGTAAGCACCTGGAGGACGAGTACATCAAGGCACCTCGGTGGGGCTGGATTCCGGAACCGCCGTCCGGGCTCTGGGACCGGTTGAGCGTTGCCCACCCGGTGACCGCGACAGAGGGCAACACTGCCCGGCAGGCTGTAGTGAGGTGCAGCGCCTGCCAGACGGCGGTGTCGTAGCGGCTGCGCCGTGTGGGCGGTCATGCCTGCGGCAGTGCCGCTCAGGGCCTGGTGGCGATGACCGCCTCGGTCCGGATCACCTCGTCGAACCGTCCGGACGGGGCGAAGTCGAGGAGGGCCACGCGCAGGTCCCGCTCGAAGGCGTCCTTCTTCTCGCCGAGCTGGGCGGGGCTGGAGTAGGAGAGGCTGAAGACCCAGCCGATGACCTCGTCCACGGTGCGGGTCAGGGTGTGGTCCCAGCGCGCGATGTCGACCCGGGAGAACGGGCTGCGGGCGAGGACGTCCTGGTGGCGTTCCTTGGGGTGGGAGTACGTGCCGGAGCCGGCGCGGCGCTCGGGGCCGAGGTAGCGGGTGCGGACCTCGTCGATGATCTGTCGCCAGGGGGCGGGTTCGAGGTCGCCGGGGGCGCCGCCGGAGGCGAGGACGATCGCTCCGCCAGGCTCGATGATCCGGTCGAGGTCCTGGGCGACTCGGGCGCGGTCCATCCAGTGGTACGCCGCGCCCATGATGGTGAGGAGCACAGGCCCGATGTCCATTGTCGGGAGGGTGGTGGAGCCGCCCTCGCGCCAGGTGATGTTGGTGATGCTCTGCTCGGCGGCCAGGCGGCGGCCCTCTTCGAGCATGCCCTTCTCGGGGTCGACGGCGATGACCTCGCCAACGAGCGGGGCGAGTTCGAGGGCGATGATGCCGGGGCCGGCGCCGAGGTCGAGGGCGCGCTGGGTGCCGTCCAGGCCGAAGCGCTCGGCGAGCAGGGTGTAGAACTCGGGCGCGTAGCGCGGTCGGAAGGCGGCGTAGTACGGCGCGGTGGACGCGAACAGCTCTTCGGGCGTGTACGAGGGGGTGGAGGAGGTCACGGGTCCAGTTTCTCGCGGGGGTGCGGTCAGGGTCGGGTGCTCGGTCAACGAGCCGGGGAGGCGCTCAGGTGCTCCCACCAGTCGGTGAGGGGGCGGGCGCCGGAGCCCTCGCGGGCGACGGAGCCATCAGGGTGGCGGTCGCGGGCGCCGAGGAGCTGCCGCTCGACGGCATCCAGGTGCGGCCGGTCGAGAAGGCCGGGGGCGGGATCGTCGACCGCGTTGAGCCACCGGTAGCCGTACTGCATCATCACGGCCAGCCGCTCGCGGCCGGAGCGGTTCAGACCGCCGGCGTGCCAGGTGCGGTTCTCGAAGAGGACCACGTCGTACGGGCCGATGTCCGGAGTGATCGCGCCGGGCGGGTCAATGTCGCCCTGGGGGACGGTGACGGATCCGGTGCGGGTGTGGCTGCCGGGCACGAACATCGTGAACCCCGCGTCCGGGCCCGGGTCGGTGAGGAAGTACGCCACCTTGATCGCCAGGCGGGGCGTGTGCTCGACACCGAGGTCGGCCACGGTGGAGGACATGTCGCGGTGCCAGCCGTGCCGAGACGGCACGCGGATGGTGCGTTGCTCGTCGGGCAGGGACGGCATGGCGATCAGGTTGCTCGACAGCAGGTGGATGTTGGGGCTGAGCAGGCCGACGAGCGTGGGCAGCACGGCCGCGTTGGCGACGAGCGGCAGGAAGGCGTCGTCCAGGGCGACGACACCGCGGAAGCCGTCCTTGCCGTCGACAGAGCGGTCCCGGCCCACGGTGCGATCGATGGCGAGGAGCCGTACGGCGGCCTCGGCGGCGCGGTCTCGGACCTCGGGGGTGAGGGCGCCGCGCAGGATGAGCAGGCCGTCGCGGTCGAAGTCGGCCAGCTGCTCTGGGGCGGGTGCGAGCGGGGTGGTCATCGCGGCTCCTTCAGCATCGAGAGCGCCTGAGCGGTGAGCGCGGCGGCGGACATGCCGCAGAGGTCCAGCAGGTCGGCGGACGGAAGGGGGCGGCCGGGGTCGCGGTAGCCGACCACCCGGACCCTGGTGGGTTCGCCGCGGGCGGCGAGCAGGGCCCGTACGGCCGGTGCTTGCGTGACGGTGGCCAGCAGTACGGGAACGCTGGCCGGGAACAGGCGGGCGAAGGTGCCGTCGGGCAGCGCGGCGGGCCAGGTGTCCGGTGTGCCGAGGACGGTGAGGTCGTTGATGTGCACGTACTGGATGCGCGCGTTCGGGCGGGCGGCGGCGATTTGGTCGGCCGCGGCGGCCAGTTCGCGCGCCGCGACGTCGCCGGCGGAGGCGAGGACAAGATCCGGGCCTCCGGGGCCGGGGGTGCTCAGGTGGGGCCAGATCGCGGCGCCGTTCGTCATCTCCTCGTGGAAGGTGTCCGGCGGGAACGTGAGCGAGTGGTGCTTGTCGGCGATCAGGAAGTTCGCCCGATCGCGCCCTGTGAGCATGACCGTGAGCGTCGCGGCCGCGCGGGTGGCGTCGGCCGGGGTGTAGACGTGCACGGTGGGGTTCTCGGTCTCCAGCATCGCGGAGACGAGCCCGGGATTCTGGTGGGTGTAGGTGTTGCGCCAGCCCAGCGAGGTGATCAGGTAATTGATGTTCGGCAGCCCGCCGACCCCGGTCACGGTCCGCGCGCTGCGGTGCTTGAGGTGCTGTACGAGCAGGCTGGTGTTGACCGCGGCGAACGCCTCGTACGTGGCCAGCAGCGCGTCGCGGCCGGTCTCGGTGTAGCCCTGGAGCCAGGCGTGGCAGATCTCCTCGTTGAGGATCTCGCTCGCCCATTCCGGCATCCCGCCACTGTTGACGGCAAGGCGCAGCCGGTTGGAGGCGGCCTCGTCTGGGCTGAACAGCCGGAAGGCGCCAGCGGCGGCGCGCTCGCGGATCACGGCGCTGACCAGCGGCCACGCCTGTTCTCCGCGGACAGTGAGCGGCGCGACCGGCGGGGCAGGGCGGGGCCGGGGCGCCGGGTGCGGCAGTGCCTGCCGTACGAGGTCGGACGGCTGCCCGCGGTCGGTGAACAGCTCGGCCGGCTCGTATGAGGCCAGCCAGGCGGCGAGGGCGGCGAACTCCTCCCGGTTGCGGGCGGGGTCCTTCAGCGGGGTCTTGTGGACGGCCGGGGTCCCGGCGATCTGGCGGCCCGCGACCTGCTCGGGGCCGGTCGCGCCCTTGGGCATGGTCAGGACGATGACCGGCTGTGGCCGGGCGGCACCGAGCGGCCGCAGCCTGGCGAACACCTCGGCCAGGACCTTCCGGAAGCCGGCCACGCCGGAGCCGTCGTGGAGGAACGGCTCGTACCCCAGGCCGGTGAAGTACGCGCGCAGTTCGCTCTCGTCGAGCCCGGACAGGATGGAGGGGCCGCCCATCCGCAAACCGTTGGCCAGCACGACGGGTAGTACGGCGCCGTGCAGCCCGGACCCGAGCAACGCGCGCCGGGCCGTCCAGGCGGCTGCGGCAGCGCCGGTCTCCAGCTCCCCGTCGCCGAGCAACGCGACCACCAGGCGGTGCGGAGCGTCCAGGACCATGCCCTGCGCGACGGCGAGCGCCGGCCCGAGCTGGCCGCCGGTGTAGCGCACGCCGGGGATGAGCGGGGTGATCTCCCCGCCGTAGGCGCGGGTGTGGGGGAAGCCCGCGGCGAGCGCACGCATGTCGTCGGCGGACCAGCCCGGTCCGTTGCTGGTCAGGGTAAGAGTCTTGGTCAGGTAGGCGTGGGCCAGCGCCGACGGCCCGGCGTGGCCGGCGCCGTGAACGACCAGGACATCACTGCCCGTAGGCCGCCATGCGGTGAGCGGCCCCAGGTGGGCGAGCATCCAGTTCACTGGCGGGCACACCCCCCAGTGTCCGCTCGGCGACTCCTTCACATCCTCCACCCGCAGCGGCCGGGCATGTGGCACGTTGTCGTTCAGGTACAGCTGCGCGGTGCACAGGTAGTTCAGCGCCCGCCACACGGCCGCCACGGCCGCGTCCGGCACGCGGGCCGCCGCGTGCGACGCGGCCTGGCTCCAGTCGGGGAAGTCGCCCGGGCCCGCCACGGCGGCGGGCCCGGGGAGCAGAGCGGTCTCCGTCACCGTGCCGCCCCCTTCCGCGCGGCGACCGCGTCCACGGCGGCGGTGACCCGCCCGGCCCGGATTTCCTCGGTGCCAGCCTCGGTGATCAGGTGGAGGATCTGCGCCTGCTCGTGGGCGGGCACCGCGCCCCAGTCCAGCCCGGCCCGTTCCAGGGCGGCGGCCAGGTCCTCGGGCACGCTGCGCGGAGTGCGGTCCCGCAGGCCCCACACCGTCAGCGGCACGCCGGTCACGCCGTCAGCGACGGCCGCGTACGGCACCGCGGCCTGCCCGCGCAGTGCGTAGGCCACGACGGTCCTGGAGCTGCCGGTGGGGAAGGTCACACGCAGCTGGGCGCCGCGCTGGCCGACCGGTCCGCGGCAGGGCAGCAGCAGGAAGTCCCGGCCGCCGATCCGCTCCGGCCGGGCCACCACACGCACGACGTCGGACGCGGCCGGCAGCGGTAGCAGGACCAGCGGATTCGGACCGGCTTGGTCACGCTCGGACAGCTGGGGCGGTCGGGTGACAGCGATGATGCCGCCCTGGCCGACCCCGGCGCGCCGCGCCGCCTTGTGCGTGAAAAGGGTGCGATCGACCGTCGCGAGCAGGCTGTCGGTGAACCTGTGCTTCCACCCGCGCTGCCGCTCGGCGGGCAGGTCGCCGGCGGTGACGAACATCAGGGCGAAGGAGACTGTTACCGGCAGCACGGCGCTGAGCCGGTCCCGCAGGACCCCGAGGGCCTGGTGGAACTGGGCGGCGTCGTCTACCACGGCGGCGAGGATCACCTCGTCGCCGCCGAAGGTCGCCGCGCAGCCGGAATCGAAGGGCTGCTCGCGGAACCACGCGCGGGTCGTGGCCCCCACCGTCGCCATGACCTCGTTGCCGGCCAGGTGACCGTAGGAGGTCGGGTTGGTGGAGTTCGTACGCTCCACGTGGTCCTTCAGCCCGTCGACGTCCCCGATCGCCAGCGCCACCAGCCGTCCCTCGTCCAGGGCGGCGACCAGGCAGCGCGGAATGTGGCTGTGGAAGTCAGGGAAAGCGACCAGGCCGGTGACCGCGTCCTCTCGGCTGCCCTCGCACCAGGTGCGCAGCGGCAGCTGACTGGGGTCAAACAGCGGCACGGACGAGGTCAGCGGGTCGGGGACAGGGGGTGTTGCCGGGCGGGATGTACGGGACGTACTGGACGGCTCCATCAGCCGGCCACCTCCGATGTGATCGTGCCGGCCGCCGCCCGGGCGGGCAGCAGTAGCGGGAGGGCGTTGAGGGAGTGCAGGCGCGGCGTGCTCGCGGCCGGCATCAGCGGCCCGTTCGTGTGGTGCCGGTCCACCCAGGCCGTATGCCAGCCGGCCGCCGCGGCCCCGCGTACGTCGGCGTTCATCGAGTCGCCGACGTGCAGCAGCTCTCCCGGCTGCAGCCCGGCGGCGTGCTCGACGACGGTGAACGCCTCCCGCTCGGGCTTGATCGCGCCGGTGTGCGCCGAGTAGAAGACTCCGTCCAGCAGCTCGCGGAACGCGGGAGGATCCTGTTCGGGCACTGAGGAACCGAGCGCGTTGGTCAGGGCGTACAAGGCGTAGCCCCTCGCCCGCAGCTCGGCGAGCATGTCCGGCACGTCCGGGTACAGCCGCGGGTTCTCGGCCCGGCGCCGGGCCCGTTCCAACACTTCGGCGAGCCGGTCGGCCAGTGCGGACTGCCCGAAGTCCGCCGCAAGTTCGTGCGCCAGGTCCTGTGGGGTAACCAGGCGCCGCTTGGCTCCCTTGCCCATCAGGACACGGGCCTCCTCCAAGGAGATGCCGAGTACTTCGGCGACCTGGCCGGTCGTGGCCACCGCCTCGGGCCGTACCAGCGTGCCGCCCAGGTCGAAGCAGACCGCCCGCACCTCAGGCCACATCACCCGGCCGGTCACGACCCGACCGCCCATACCGGAAGGGGCGAGGTAATGACTGGCGGCGGGGTGAGCCCGGCCCCGGGGGCGGACGGCAGCAGGCCCGCCTCCACGACGGCGGCCTCGGCGAACACTTGCTGCCGCAGCGGCTCCAGCGTCAGATGCCACTCCACCGCGGGGACCTTGTCCCGGCAGCACGCGCCGGCCAGCGCGAGCGCCGCCCACAGCCGGTCGCCGTGCGGGAACGTCGCCATTCCCAGATCGGCGGCGACCTCGATGGTGTGCAGGGAGCGGGCCAGCCCGCCCGACCACCCCGGGTCGGTCTGCCACACGTCCACCACCCCGCCGGCCAGCAGCCGCGTTTGCTCGTGCTCGTCGACCGCGTGCTCACCGGCGGCCATCGGCACCCGGACCCCCGCCGTCCGCACCTGGGCCCAGGCGAAGCCGCCCGGCTCCAGCAGTTCCTCGGCGAAGGCGACCTCCAGGTCGGCCAGCACGGGCAGCAGGGTGAGCGCCTCGTCCAGTCGGCACCGGCGCAGCCCGTCGACCATGAACCTGCCCTCGCCCGCCGCCTCCCGCAGCGCCCCCAGCACCCGGCCAACTACCCGCGGACCCTGGCGCAGCACCTCCTTGGTGAGCGGCCACTTCTGCCCCCAGAAGCCCTGGTCGGCGATCCACGCCGCCGCCTTCACCGCCTCCGGGTGAGCCGGGTCCAGGCCGAGCGCGGACGCGTACGCCGGCACCCGGGCCCGCACCGTGCCGCCCAGCAGCTCCGGCACCGACCGGTCCGAGGCCCGCGACGCCAGATCCCAGCACGCCAACTCAACCGCTGAGGCCGCCTGCCGGGCGTGCGCCCCATGCTGGTGCCGCCCCGCCCGCTGCCGGTAGACGAGCTTGCGCGGCGCCGCCGCATCGTGCCCGACCAGCCCGTCGGCGAGGGTGTCCACGACGAGCCGCGCCACGCTCTCTCCCACGGGCGCGTGCCAGCCCGATACCCCGTCACCCACTACCTCGATCGCGAACCGGGCCCGGTGCTCGGGCCACGACGGCCCCGCCGGGGCCACCGCCACGGCCGCGATCGCATCCGGTAGGTCCTCTGGCAGACCGGCCGGCTGCCCGGCCACCGGCCACACCCGCACCGCCCGCACCACCGTCACGGCGCCGCCGTCCTGCCCGGCCATCAGACTCGCGCCCCGGTCAGCTGCTCCCCGGCGAACGTGTACGCCCACGGCGAGCGGTAGTTCTGCCACCACTGAGGCCGCAGCCCCGTCTCCGCGAACAGCTCCTCGACCGCTCGGCGCATCGTCAGGTTCCACTCGATCGTGTCCGACCCAGGCGTGCGGTAGACGTCCATGTACGGGTTATGGGCCTGGTACGTCTGGAACCGCGGGAACGTCGTGGTCACCGACACCAGCCGCTTCAGGTTCTCCACGGCCTCCTCGATCGGGTCCAGGCCCACGATGTAGGTGAAGTCCGTGGTGATGCCCCGCTCCTTCGCAGCCCCGAGCGTCTCGACCATCTGGTCCACCGTCAGCGCGGCCTTGGACTGCTTGAGGATGTTCGCCCGGTTGGTGAAGCACTCCACCGTCAGTGTCAGGTGGAACGGGCCGAGCTCGGCGGCCCGGTCCAGGCCCTCCTCACTGGTGAGGACCGACGACAGGAAGTGCAGGGTCCCCTCGCAGCCGGTGCTGCGCATCGCGGCGCGCACGCCCTCCAAGTGCTCCAGGGCCAGGTGCTCGTAGAGGAAGCAGCCGGTGCACACCGTGACGGTCTCGACCCCCGACAGATCCGCCATGCCGGAGTTCGCCGCGAGGGTGGCGAAGTAGCCGGGCAGGTCGAGTTCGCGGATCGCCGGGTCCGAGGCGCCCTCCAGCGTGTTCGGGCAGAAGGTGCACCCGGTGCACTGGGAGCGCTGGTTCGAGTTGAGGGTGAGCATCTTGGTGCCGTTGCGCCAGTAGCCCAGGACGGCGTCGTCGTCCTCGATGCCGGCGACCGTGCCGACCCGCTCGCCGTGCAGGCGCAGCTCGTGCTCGTCGATCTCGAAGGGCGAGTCCTCGCGGCCCAGGGAGAGGATCAGGTACGACGGGTCGGCCGGCCGCGAGTCCAGTTCCAGCCGAAACCGCATCCGCGGCTTGTCCAGCGGCGAGCGCGCCCCGCAGCTGTTCAGCGCGAGAAGCAGGACGTCCTCGCGGTTGATCTTCCACTCACGGGCCACCTCTTCCAGGTGGCTGACGGATTCGAGCATCGGCTTCCCTCTCTGATGTCTGGTGTCTTGTGCTGCGGGCCCACCCGCAGTGACGGGCGTCATGCCACGACCTCCGGCGTCACCGCATGCCGCAGCTGACCGCGGAGGAAGATCTGCAGGAGGAGGCGGCGCTCGTCCTCGGGTACGTCCTCCTGGCCGCCGCCGAGGGCCTCGCGGCCGTGGCAGCACAGGTGCTGGTTGGCGATGAGCAGGTCGCCTCGCCCGAGCAGGAACCGGCGCTGCCCGACAATCAGTTCGCGCTCCAGCGCCCGAGCCGCCTTGACGTACGGGTCGACGGGATCGGCGTCCGCGAGCATCGTGGTCGTGAACCGGACGAAGCCCTCCGACGGCGGCAGGCCGTCGAGGATCGGGAAAGGCTGCCACTCCTCCCCCACGCCCGCGAGCTCGAAGAACGACCCGTCGACGTACCGCGGGTGGGCCAGCAGCTCGGCGTCGGCGTAGCCGAGCCGGTCCACGGCGCGGCGGATCTGCGAGACCAGGCTGTGGCCCTGGCCTCGGGGGTCGGGGTGGACGCACAGCTGGGCGATGTAGTCCGGCGGGAGCGTGGAGTTCACGACGTCGATATGCATCGGGTCGACGGCGAGGTTGGTGCTCAGCGGCTGCCACAGCGGCCCGCGGTCGAAGGCCCGCAGCGGCGTCGCGATCAAGGAGAGCAGCGCGGTCACTGCCCGCAGGCCCGCCTCCTCGGAGTCGGCCGCGTCGAGCAGCCCGGCCAGCTCGACGACCGCAAAGCCCTCGCCCGCGGGGGCGCCGAGCAGCTGGTGGCAGGTCGTGGTGAACTCGGCGAGGCGGGGCATGCCGGCCAGCACTCCGTGGTATCGCGCGGCAGTCTCGGGCGAGAGCATGCCGTCGTTGCCGAGCCGCCACTCGGGGAGGCCGGCGGCCTGCCGGGCGAGGTCGGCGACAAGCTCCTTCGGCAGGGTCACCCGGTACTCGGGCACGGAACGGGAAGTCATGAAGCACTCCTCGTGGGAATCAGCGGATGGGATACGGATACGGGAGGTCGGCGCGGGCGACGGTGACCCAGATGATCAGCAGGACCGGTATGAGAAGGACCGCGAACTGGAACCAGCCGAAGCCGTAGCGCCGAAGCAGCCGGACGGGGTGGCGGAGGGCCCAGCGCGACCGGGCGAACCGACGCCGGGGGATCGTGGCTCTGGGCGCCGAGGTCATCGGGGCCTGCGCTTCGATCCCGCCGCGGGCTGAGGGCCGGCCACCGTTTCTTCGGGAGCCGTCGTGCTTTCGGGTGAGGAACCGTCCGAGCGGTGCCGTCGCAGATCGGCGAGGGAGCCGGGCGTCGAGACGAACGCGCCGGTCCTCTCCAGCCAGCCCATGAACGAGTCGTGTTCCTCCGGGTAGAACCAGAGCGTCACCATCGACGGTGCGACGATCCCGTCGGCCTGTCCGTCCTCGATCGTGGCGAGTGCCTTCGGCCACTCGGGGCGGTCCGCCCGGCTGGAAAGCACGGCGGCCCGGTCGACGTAGGTCGCCGCCACGGTCCAGCCGCGCGTCTTCACGTACCGGAGCACGTGCCGTAGCGCCCGCTGGGGCTGTGCCTTCGGGGCGGCGGCTCCAGGGGAGAGACACGCGTACACGACGACCGGGGCGCCGGGCGGGACTCGCCACGGCGGGGCCTTGACCGCCTGGCTCATGCCGCCCGGCCCCGGTTCGTCGGAGAGGGCTCCCGCATGACCGGGAAAACGCACCACGCGACCGTGCCGTCGTCGGTGAAACCCCAGCTGCCGCCGAGCTCCGTCACGAGCGCGTCCACCAGCCACAGGCCGCGCCCCTGCTCCGCCTCGGCCCCGGCCCGCCTGGGTCTCGGTACCTCGGACGGCGAACCGTCGTCGACCTCCAGGCGGACCTCGTCGCCCACGCGCCGCATGCGCAGGCCCACGGAATCGCTCGTCCCGTGGACGATCGCGTTGCCGACGAGCTCCGAGATCACCACCTCGGCGGAGTCGACCCGCACCTCGTGCACCCGGCACGCGTTGCGCAGCCAGGCCGTCCCGATCCGCCGCGCCTGAGAGACCCGCGAGGCGTCGCGGACGAAGGAAACGTCTACGGGTGACGGCCCGATACGCCCGCCAGTCGCGACGACGGCGCGGAAGCCCGCGGTTCTCGAGGGATCGGGAGCAGGAACGGGAACGGTCGGGATCGGAATCGAGGACACCATGGCCCAGTCCTTCCGGAGGCAGGTGAGGAGGCCCGACGGCGCTGATGTGCGCTCTCTCGTGACTCAACAACCGTGCCGCGTGAAAGAGTTGCTTCGCAACGAAAGCTCTGTAGAAATTTCTCCGCGAACGAAACTGGCACATGACACCGCAAACACATGGCCTGTTGCGGCGCGCACATCGCATGTCAGACTGCGCGCATCGCGGATTCGACGAACGCATGCGATGGAGAGGCGAGCACATGGCTGCCAAGCCCAGGCCGACGGTGCGACGTATCGAACTCGGCTACGAACTCCGCCAGTTGCGTGAGCGGGCCGGGATGACACTGGAGGACGTAGCGGGAAGCGGCACCGTCAACGGGCTGTACGTGACCAAGCTGCACCGTGTCGAGAAGGGCCTCCAGGACCTTCGCAGCGCCGGAGACCTGCGCGCGCTGCTGGAGCTGTACGGGGTGACCGACGACCGCGATGTGGACCAGCTGCTGGGCATCCAGCGGGACGGCGCGAGCCAGGACTGGTGGACTCCGTTCCGGTCCACCATGCCCTCGGGTATGCCCCGCTTCGTCGGCATCGAGACCGCGGCACGCGAGACCTGGGCCTTCCACCCGGCCCTCGTCCTCGGACTGCTGCAGACGGAGGCGTACGCACGCGCCCTGTACGAGCTCGCGAAGCCGATCGAGGAGACCACGAGCGAGTTCATCGACAAGAACGTCCAGGTCCGCATCAGGCGCAAGGACTCCCTCACCAGGGACGAGGAGCCGCTGCGGCTGCGGGCTGTGCTGTACGAGCCGGCCCTGCGCTACGCCGTCGGGGGCCCGGACGTGATGCGGGAGCAGTACGACGAGATCGCCCGGCTGGCCTCCCTCCCCAACGTGAGCGTTCAGGTACTCCCCCAGACCCTGAAGGGGTACCTGTCCGTGCACGACTTCACCGTCCTGCACCTGGACGACGGCATGCCGACCTCGGTGCAGGTGGACAACGCGTGGAGCGCCACGTCGGTCTCCGACAAGCCACGCGAGGTCGGACGGTTCACCCGGAAGTTCAACGCCCTCACGGCATCGGCGCTGCCGCCGGAGGACACGCCCGCGTTCCTGCAAGAACTCACGCGAGAGATCATCAAATGACCCAGACCCGTACCCCTATGGCACCCGAACTCACCGACGCCGGCGCGCACTGGTTCAAGTCGTCGTACTCGGACGGCGCCGGCAACAACTGCGTCGAGGTCGCCGACCTTACCGCCACGGCCTACGCCGGGATCGCGATCCGCGACAGCAAGGACCCGCAGGGGGCGGCGCTGCTCATCGCGCCGAGCTCGTTCGCGGCGATCGTCGAGGGCGTGCGCAGTGGACGACTCGGCTCGTGAGACGGCGCATACCATTTACGTAGGACCAGGTCTGAGCAGCTCATGACGCACGTGGCTCTCCTCCCATCCGGAGAGCCACGTGCGTCGTTCCCTCGTACTCCGCACACGGCGGCCGATACCGACCCCCGGTGTCGGGCACCGGGACGTCAGGCCGCGTCGCGAGCCACGACTTCGAAACCGAGGTCGCCCAACAGCTTGGCGGCGTGGTTCTTGCCGCCGGAGAACTCGTCACTCCCCAAAGGCTCGAGGCCGGGGAGGTAGCCGTGCGCCGCCCCCACGATGGCCTTGGAGTCGTACTCCTTGCCATCGATCAAGAGCACGTAGCTGCGAGCGGGGCCGAATCGGTACTTCTCCAGGAACGCATCCCGGCCCCGCTGGTCGTACTCCTCGACAGCCTGCAGAACCGCGGATCGGGTGATGTCATTCAGCGCCATGTCGCGAAATCTAGACGAAGCCTCTGACAGTCGCCAGACACCGCCGCCCGGCGCCCTCAGCGGGGATGTCGCGGGTCGTGCGTCTGGTGATCACGGCGAGCTCGGCCTCGTAGTGCAGGGCGCACGCAGGTGCGCCCAGGCTTGGTCGGCTACGAGACCCCTCAGGCGGGGCATCCCTTCCGTTCTCCCGCAGACCCGGCCAGATGACACTACGATTCGAGGGGTTGCGAGCACTGTGATCCGATCTGGAGAAGTTCGATGGTCCTTCCGCTAGTTCCGCTTGTCTTGATCGGCGTCGGGGTTGTCAGCGGCGCGAGCGGTGCGGCCCTCGGGCTTAAGGGCGGCTATGACATCAAGCAGGCCAACGGCCGTATCCGGAAGGCTGGAGAGCGCTACGACGAGGAACGTCGCAAGCTTGAGGCGCACGAGCTGGTCACGAACGAGAAGCTGAAGGCACTCGGCACCCGCCAGGAGCAGGCTATTCACCTGGTCGTTGAGCGTATGGCTGACTTCCTGCGACGCCACGAGAAGCAGGTGTCCGAGAGCGAGAAGCTCTTGGTGGATGGACTTGACTCGACGACTGGACAGGTCAAGCTCGATCGGAGTCTTGGGCAGGACACCGTCTCCTGGATGCGCGGGATCGTAGGGGCGGCGGTGACGGGGGTCGGGATCAACACCGGGATCACCACCGCGGTCACCACGCTCGCCACCGCGAGTACCGGTACCGCCATCTCGACTCTGTCCGGAGCGGCCATGACGAACGCGACTCTGGCCGCACTCGGTGGTGGCAGCCTTGCGTCGGGTGGCGGCGGAATGGCAGTCGGAGCCGCTGCCCTCAACTTCGTCACGGTAGGGCCCGCGATCCTCGTGAGCGGCCTCGTGGTCGCCGGGCAGGGTGAGAAGGCGAAGACCAAAGCTCGCGAGAACGAGGCCGAGGTCAATGTCGCGATCGCCAAGATGCAGGCGAAAAAGGTGAAGTTCGACGCGATCATCGCACGGGCTGAGGAACTGGAGACGGTGCTTGACCAGCTTGTCGTGCGAGCGACATCCGCCCTCGACCTGCTCGAGTCCAAGCCGTTCGACCCCGCGAACCACGCCGCTCCGTTCCGGCAGGCGCTGACGCTGACAATGGCAGTTCGCGACGTTGCGTCGACCCAAGTCGTCGACGAATCCGGAGAACTGAACCAGGAGACGGCCGGCTTCAAGATGAGGTACCGAACCCTGATCAAGGAGACTGCGGATGTCTGACACGGTACACATCGGCAAGGTCCTGCGATCGAAGTCCTCACCGATTCCCACCGCTGATGCGTTCGCCGCCCTCAACGAGATTGTGGCGGCTGCCCGCGAGTACGGCAGGATTCGGCAGCAGGAGCAGACGAAGCGCGCTGCCATCGCAGCGGCGGAGCATGTCCAGGTCGATCGCATCCACGCGGCCGAGAAGAGCCTGAAGCTCTACTTCGAGCGGGTCTTCGCGGAGCGCGCGCACACCAGTGATGAGATGTTCGTCCGCCTTGACCAGGCGATGGACTCAGGGGACCCGCAGATGGTTCACGCCGTTGTCCGGGGCATCGTCGATCTCGCCCAGTCTTCGCCGCTCGCCGGCCTTGACGATTTTGGCAAGTTCTGGGCCGAACTCGGTACAGACGACAGCCCGGTTGAACTCTGACGCCTTGGGAGAGGCATCTCGCTGCGGCAGGTTGCCTGAGAGGGATCCGAGTAGGAGTTCCACCCTGATGACGAGCACCGGTCCGTCCGCAGTCGACCCGGCGCCCAGGCCGAAGCGCCGCACGTTCAGCCCCGAGTGCAAGCTGCAGATCGTCGCCGAGTACGAGGGCGAGAAGGGTGCGATCCTGCGCCGTGAGCGATGCCGCTGCCACTCCCACGTCACCGAGTGGCGGGCCTGTCAACGGCCCTGAAGCTCGGTACTGATCCAGCCACCGTGGAGCGATGACGAGGTCGTCGTGGCCGCCGAGGCTGTGATCTTCTCGGCCAGGAGCTCGACCGGACAGGCGGCCTGCCCCGGGGTGCGTGTAGGCCCGCATTCGGAATGTCCTGTTCCGGCGCGGCGACCTGGGCTCTTCCGGATTTCTCATTCGAGGGACACGGCACTTCTGTCTCACGATCTTGTCCCGTGGCGCTCGGTCGGGGCCGCCTGTCCTCACGTTGCTGATCCCGTGTGGATCGGCCCAGTCGTCTTACAGTAGCTCGGACACGAGGGAGCAAGTAACCCGCTGGTACTGGTCAGGGTCGTAGCGCTCCGCACCTACGATCGACCTCACCCGGAAGGTGAGGAGAAGACGAATGAGCCCGATCGCGCGGAGCCCGTTTGGTCCTGCGGCTCAGCAGCACTGCAACATCAAGGCCCATGCCGAGCTGCTGTTGCTCGACGAGAATGCCAGGAAGCTGTCCAAGACGCTCGTGGAGGAATACAAGAAGGAGTCCGCGAAGTATCAGCAACTTGCGGAGGTGGAAAGGGACGCGCGCCGCGAGGCCGAGGCACGGGTAAGGTCCTACGCTAAATTGATCAGCCAGCATGGTGATCTCGAGTCGAAACTCGAATCAATGATCCCTGACCTGGTGCAGGAAGTGCAGAAGCTTCCCAAGGAACCCGCGGTAGCTGAGCTGGAAGCCCGGTTCGAGGCGGCGGAGAGGGAGCGGGGCAGCCTCGCCGAGTTGCTTCGAGCTGCCGAGGAGGAGCGAGACGCAGCCCTGCGCGCCCGTGACGCTGCGATCGCACGCCTGCAACCCCGGCAAGACGACGGGATTGTCGTGGGAGACGCGGAAGCTCTCCAGGTGAGGCTCGATGCCCCTACGCTTCGCGGCGTCCTCGAACAAGCGAAGCTGTATTGCTCGCTACTCGTCATCACCGCTGACCCCGACGAAGCCGAACGGCTTGAGCACCATCAAAAGGCATCGCTCTGGAGAGAGCGCCTTGCAGGCACCCTCGCAATGATCCAGACGTACGCCGAGAACAAGAACCTGACCAGGGCGCACGGCCGCGGAGCGGGCCCTGACCTCGCCAACCTGAAGGCGTACTGCGGCAGCAGTTCATCCGCCTTGCTCTCGCCGGCCAAGGTGATTCTGAGTGAGGGGAAGTTCGCCAGCAGCAGCCCTCGCGGCAAGGCTGACAGGACGCTCCCGGTCCCCAAGGACATCGACCCGTCGGGATACGCGGTGATGCTGCAACACATCCGCATCGGCGACGGAGCTCCTCCGGCACCGCGCCTGCACTACTTCGATGATACGGATCAAAGCGGACTGATCATCGTGGGATTCTTTGGTGAACACCTGCACAACGCCAGCACCAACTGACGGCGAAGACCAGGGGAATAGGCCTTGGGCGCCCTCTGCTCCCAGCCGTGCGGTAGCAATCAGGGCTCGTTGACCGGGGACTTCGCCTTCGGCTGGCGGGCAACACTCCTGTGTGTCTTGTCAAGGTGCCCGTACACCGTGGCGCACGGTACGCCGAACCTACACCGCCCGATGATGATGCTCCTATTGATCGTCAAGCCTTGCGGCTTGGATGCGCCGTATTGTGGCCGGGTGCGGTACTTGGTGGAGTCGTTCAGTCTTGGGGCCTTGCGGCGGGGCCGTTCGGTCGAGCAGTTCCTTGGGCCGTGCGGCTCGGTAGAGCGTCCTGGTGTGCGCTATGTCGAGGTTCGTGCGACGAAGGGGCCGTTTGAGGTCTATCTCCACATGGTCGAGGACGTCGGCAGCGAGAGCTTCTTGGACCTGGGCACGTTCCCGCCGTTCGACGAGGCCAGCGAGTTCGGGCTGCTCTTGGGCGTGGCTGAGGACCCGCTGGCCGCGCTGCAGGTTGCCGAGCAGCGCGCTGGAGCCGAGCGGGGTCGTTGGGTCAACGAGGGCGTCGTCCAGGACGAGTACGGCGACTTCGTTCGTGCCGGTCGGCCGGCGGGCATCTCCGCCGATGGCCGGCGGTGGCCGAACATGCCGGACGCGGTGTGACCTCGCGTGTGATCAAGCGGCGTTGAGCCAGTCCCGGTAGGCGCTGGCGAGCTCGTCGTCGCGGCGAAGGCCGCGTTCGAGGTTGGAGATGGCGGTCGGCCAGAGTCCGAAGTGGCGGGCGACAGCGGTGAGCGTGATGTTCTTGGACTGCCGTAGAGGCCGCAGGTCCGCGATGGCAGGGACGGTGACCGTGGTGGTCAGGCAGCGGAAATCTCCCGGACGATGGCCCGCTTCAGGAGCCGGATGATCTCCTTCTTCGTCCGGCCGGCGGCAGTCTGACGAGCGACGTACTCGCGGGTGCGGGAGTCGCCGGCCATACGGACCAGGGCGATGCGGTAGAGGGCCGCGTTGGCACCCCGGTCACCGCCGCGCGAGAGGCGGTGCCGGTTGGTTCTGCCGCTGGAGGCGGGAACCGGTGCGGCTCCGCACAGAGCGGCGAAGGAAGCCTCCGTCCGCATCCGCTCGGGATTGCCGCCCGCCGTGACCAGCAGCTGGGCGGCAGTGTCGGGGCCGACCTCGTAGGCAGCCCGCAGGCCGGGGTTATGAGCGGTGACCTCACGGTCCAGGGCCCGGGTCAGCTCTTCGTGCTCGGTGGTCAGTTCCTTGACGCGCCGGGCGAGGCTCTTCAGCGAGGTGAGGACGGCGACGTGGACCGCGTCCCCGGCCGGCCGCAGGAGGGCCAGGGCATCGGTGCGGTCCTTCCCTGTGAGGTGTCTGAACTTGGCACGGATGGTCTCAGGTGCGGTGAAGAGAATGTGGGTGATCTGGTTCAGGGCGGCGGTGCGTGCCTTGGCGGCGGAGCGGGCGCGGGATCCATGACTCCAGCCGCTCGGAGTTCGTCGCCCTTCTCCTTCAGTAGGATGCCGCGGGTGGCCGGGTCGAGGCTCTGCCACCAGGCGGGGATGTCCTTGCGGTCCTTGGGCATGTTGGCGGCCTTGCCGGCCTCCTCCAGGGACGGGTAGGGGCTGTCCTGGGGGTTCCGGTTGAAGCCGTTGAAGGTGCCGTCCATGGGGTCGGAGTCGAGGACGACGGCATCGAGGGCCACGCGGATGCCGTCGTCGGCGTCGGTGACCGCCTTGACCGCTTGGACGAGCTTTTCGGCCCACTCGTTCGCCTGGGTACGGGCGGTCTGCTGGAAGTCGGGGTCGTGAGCGAACACCGTACGTTCGGCCTGCGTGAGCCCCAGGTTTTCCGCGTACGAGCTCATCTGCAGAGCCCCGTACAAGCTGCAGTGCAGAGGTCGGCATCACTCGTTCGGGGGCGTCCGATAGCCAGCCGCTCGTCCGCCCGGACGACGGGGACTGCGTCGAGGATGGCGTCCCGTTCGCTCGCGACGAGCTCCGCCGGCGCAAGGACTCCGGGAGTCTCGATGATCTCGACGACGAGCGTTGCGGTCTGCCGCATCGGTACATTCCCGCCGAGCTCTCGCATGCCGCGCGCTGAGGCCAGAGGAACCTGATTACCCCAGGTCGGAGGTGTCCTCCGCGCCTCCGCGCCAGGGACTTTTCAGGGACTTTCAGTGCTGTCCGAGGGACTTCCGAGGGACTTTCCGCCGCCTAACGCGGCGAGCCCCCGAAAGACCGGAAAGGGCCTCCGACGCAGGTCAGAGGCCCTTTCCGAGGCAAAGCCCCAGGTGGGGGCAGACGAGTCGGGCTGTACGCCGGGTTCTGTCGCCCGACCAAGGACAAGGGAACCAGCCAATCTTGGCCGATCAGGTCGCGCGATTCACCGCTTGAGCTTCCAGCCATGCCTCTACCTCCGGCCAGCGGTAGCGCAAATAGCGGCCGACCTTGTGGGCTCGCGGCCCCTGGTGTCGGTGATTCCATATGTAGACCGTATTCAGAGGTATGCCCAGGAAGTCGGCCAGCTCCTCCGCGCTCATCAAGGGACAACGGTCCCCCGCGCCACTAGCGGCTTCTTCCGCACGGGCAGTGGTTCGACGCATGGGCACTCCAGAACGGTTCGAAGCGGGCAGGAAAGAACCACGTGAGCGGCATTCCGCCGTGGTGGCGCACGGAACGTTTGCACTAAATTCCGGCCGGACCAAACGGAGGGCCTTTCGACGAAATGCCTACGACTCTTGCGAACTCTCGAAGGACACAGGCGAATCTTCGCTGAGGGTTCGGCGAGCCCTCGTCGAACCCTCAGCGAGCGTTCGTCTAGGTGAAATCTTCCCTACCACTCTGCACCCTTTGTCGCGAAGACCCCAAGAATGCATTTGACATCTTCAGCTCACCTGGATCAACATCCAATTCACTCAGGGCGCGATGAACGGGCACACAGTTTCGCCGTCGACGATGACCCTGATTCAAGAGAGTCTACAAATAGACTCAAAGGCCCGTCGAGAACCAGGAGTTGAGTCGATGCCGTACGACCGCTGGCACAAGTCGCGCCCGAAAGACGGGGAGTCAACCTGCAAGGAACACGGCAAAGTTCCGACGCGGGATCACGGAACGGGGAAGCGGTGGCAGGCCCGATGGCGCAACCGGGAAGATGTCCAGCAGACGGAGCTGTTCCGCACCGAGGTCGAAGCCCGCAGGCATGAGATCAAGATGCGGTCCGGAGTGGACGACGGTTCATATATCAACCCTCGCGCCGGAGAGGTCAGGGTCGGTGAACTCGCCCTTACGTGGCTCAAGGGGCACGAACACAAGAATCCACGGACTTACCGACGCCACAAGGAGCGGATTCTCCTGCATGTCGTTCCTACCGCAGTTGGGAAGATGCGCGTAAAGGACGTGAACGCCTCATCTTTGCTGGACTGGTTGCACGACCGTCGCAGGCTACTCGAAAGTTCCACACTGCGCCTGGTCTTCGACAATCTTCGGGCTGTCTTTGACCTGGCCGTGGACGACAGCCTGATACACAAAAATCCGTGCCTCGCCAAATCGGTGCAGGACGCCAAGCCGAAGCGAGGAGGTGGCGGCCGGGCCAATTTGACCCTCGCCTGGGAGGACACCGAGAGGATCCGTGCCGAATTGCCAGACCGTTACAAAGCACTCGTCGACTGCGGTCGCGGCCTGGGTCTTCGGCAAGGAGAAATATTCGGCCTGTCACCAGAAGATATCGACTGGGCACATCCGGACGGCGCCATGGTGCACGTGCAACGGCAAGTAGTCCACGACGGCTCGTTCCTCGTATACGACCTCCCCAAGGGCGGAGACGACGAGGACCCGAAGGACCGGTGGGTCGAGCTGACCGACGACGTGGCCATCCCCCTGCGCGAGCATATGGAGAAGTACCCGCCGGTCAAGGTGACCCGACCGTGGGGCAGCAAAGGCGGCGACCCGGTCACGGTGCGGCTGATCTTCTACACCCGGGAGAAGACCGCCATTCAGTCGAATTGGTTCAACTCCTACCGCTGGAAGCCCGCCCTGGCGTCGGCCGGCCTCATCAAGCCCCTGGAGCCCGACGCGAAGGGACGACGCTGGGAGAAGTCCCGCGACGTGATGATGCACGCGCTCCGACACCTGTACGCGTCGATGATGATCAACGGCGGGGTAGACGTGTACACGCTCGCGGACCGACTCGGACACGCCGATCCCGCGTTTACCCTGCGTAAATACGTGCACCGGGTCGTGGGAGCCGGTTCCAAGGTCCGCATCGCGGTCCGGAGCGCCTACACCAGGGCCGCGTGACTCCTGCACCGTTCGGCTTGTGCAACAACCGTGCAAGATGATCTTCGGGAGGGAGCGTTTGCACAGGTCAGAAGCTTTGTCTATGAGTTCCGCGACATCTAGTGCTGTGGCCGCCTGAGCCCCCGCCACTCTTCACGGAGAGTGGCGGGGGCTTGGCGTTTTACCCGGACCCGCCCTGGCCGGGGCTCCGAGATCTGTGGTTGGTACAAATGACCTTGAGGACACAGGAGGGATCGCCCATGCCGCTGTACCCGTCCGGCTTCCGGTAGTGCACCCCAGGAAGGCCCTGGGGTGCCGCTGGAGGCTCCCGATGTCCCGCACCGCCCATCACACCCCCGACAAGCACACCCCGTACGGCAAGCGGCGCCGCCAGGAGCGCGACACGCTCCCCCGGCATGAGACCGGGTACACCGGTCCCTGGCGTCGAGCCGACGTCCGCAGCCTGCGGTACTCCGCCACTGAGCTTCGCGCTGCCCAGAAGCAAGGCAGGCGCCCGCAACCGCAGGAAGTCCGGCGCGCCTTCGACATCTGGCAGTACTGCTGCGCCTTCGCGGGATCCCTTTCCGAGGCCGCCGGCCTCGAGGAGCGCGCCGCCCGTGCACGGGCCCGTGCGGCCTGCCGCGCCGCGCTCCACGACGCCGAGACCGTCATCGAGCCCTACCGCACCCGCCACCAGGCCCACTGGCACGCTTGGTAGCCGACACGACGAGTACCGAGACGGCAGCGGGGGCCGCTGCCGTCTCGGCGTGAGCCACCGTGCCACCGTGCCACCGTCGGAATTCGGCCTGATGGCCTGGGGATCCTCGTCAGGAGCGGGCGGGGACCGGCAGAATCGGGCCGTCGGTACGGAACTGGGGGGACGGCCATGGCGGTTGGAACGAACGAGGTTCACGGTGCGGGAGTTCCCGCGTTGGCGGGGGCGCCGCTGCTGGGATCGCTCTTCGACTTGAAGTCCGACTCCCTCGGAACCTATCTGCGTGCCCAGCACCGGCACGGGGACGTCGTGAAGATCACCGTCGGACCGCCCGGGCTGCGGGCCGAGCTGTACTGCGTCTTCTCCGCGGAGGGGGCCCAGCAGGTGCTCGCCTCGGAGTCGGCCAACTTCCGCAAGGACAACAACTTCTACCAGGAGATCCGCGACGCCTTCGGCAACGGCCTGCTGACCAGCCAGGACGAGGACTACCTGCGCCAGCGCCGGCTGGTCCAGCCGCTGTTCACCCGGCGCCGGGTGGACGGCTACGCGGGAGCCGTCGCCGCCGAGACCGAGGCGGTCCTCGCCACCTGGCAGGAGGCGCCCGACGGCATCGTCGACGTCTCCGGCCAGATGATGCACCTGGCCCTGCGCGCGGTCGCCCGGATCCTCTTCGGCACCGACGTGGAGGCCACCGTCGACGTCGTGGACCGGTGTTTTCCGGTCATCACCGAGTACGTGCTGCGCCGCGGCTACTCCCCCGCCAAGATCCCGCGCAGCTGGCCGACACCGTCCAACAAGCGGGCAGCCGCCGCGCTCGACGAGCTCTACGCGGTCTGCGACAAGATAATCGGCGAGCGGCGCACCGACCCCGCGGACGGCCCCGGCGAGGACCTGCTCACGCTGCTCGCCGCCGCCAAGAGTTCCGACGACGGGGAGTTCGACGCCTCCGAACTCCGCGACCAGGTGCTGATCTTCCTGCTCGCCGGGCACGAGACGACCGCCACCTCCCTCTCCTTCGCCCTGCACCTGCTGGCCCGCCACCCCGAGGTGCAGGAACGGGCGCGCGAGGAGATCGGCCGGGTGCTGGGCGACCGGACGCCCGGGGCCGCCGACCTCGACCGGCTCCCGTACCTCACCCAGGTCCTCAAGGAGGCGATGCGGCTCTACCCGGCCGCCCCGGTCATCGGCCGCAACGCCGTCGCCGCCACCGAGGTCGGCGGGTACGCCGTCCCCGCGGGCGCGAACGTGATCCTGGCGCCGTGGGTGACGCACCGCCATCCCCGCTACTGGCCGGACCCCGACCGCTTCGACCCCGACCGCTTCACCCCGGAGGCGGAGGCCGGCCGGCCGCGCTACGCCTGGTTCCCGTTCGGCGGCGGCCCGCGCGCCTGCATCGGGCAGCACTTCTCGATGCTGGAGTCGGTGATCGCGCTGGCGATGATCCTGCGCGCCTACGAGTTCGAGGCCGTGGACACCGACATTCCGGTCAGCGCCGGAATCACCCTGCGGACGGACGGTCCGGCACGCTGCCGGGTCCGTCGCCCGGGCGGCCGGGGCCCGTCGGCCTAGGGTCCGTCGGCCTGGCGTCCGGGGGCCGTCGGCCTAAGGTCCGTCGGCCTGGCGTCCGTCGGGCCTGGGGTCTGCGGGCGTACGGTCCGCGGGCGGCGGGTCCGTGAGCGCACGGTCCGCGGGCGGCCGGTCCGTGAGCGCACGGTCCGCGGGCGGCGGGTCTACGGGCGTACGGTCCGCCGGCCGGGTGCCCTCCGCCTTCGCCGGCGTGTGGTTTCCCTGGAGCCGTGCGAGGTCCGAGGGCCGGACCTGGATGACGATCAGCGCGATCAGCGCACCCACCAGGGTGAACACGGCCGCCACGACGAAGGCCGCGCTGATGCCCGAGGTCAGCACCTGGTCGCTCCACGGCTTCGGGAACTGTCCGGTGCGCTGGAAGAAGGCCTTCTGTACGGGCGTGGCCGCGCGCAGGAAGTCCGGTGCCTGGTCCTTGGCCGCGTTGCGGCTGGCGGTGCCGAAGACGGTCACCAGGATCGACAGGCCGAGCGAACCGCCGACCTGCTGCATGGTGTTGAGCAGACCGGACGCCGCTCCCGACTCCCGGTCGCGGACGTTGGACAGGGCCATCAGTGTGAGCGAGACGAACTGCAGGCCCATGCCGAGGCCGAAGAGGAGCATCGGGCCGAGGATGCTCCCCACGTACGTCGAGTGGACGTCGGTCTGCGTCAGCCAGGCCAGGCCTGCCGCCGAGGACAGGGCACCGGTCACCATGAAGGGTTTCGGTCCGAACTTGGGCAGCAGTTGCGAGGCGGTGCCGGCGCCCACGGCGACCACCACGCTCACCGGCAGGAAGGCCAGGCCGGCCTGCAGTGGGCTGAAGCCCAGCACGATCTGCACGAAGAGCGTCAGGAAGAAGAACATGCCGAAGATCGCGCAGGCGAGCATGAGCATGATCCCGTAGGTACCGGCCCGGTTGCGGTCGGCGAACATGTGCAGTGGGGTGATCGGCTGCGGCGAGCGCCGCTCGTTGAGGATGAACAGAGTCAGCAGGACCACGGCGGCGCCGAAGGCGGCGAGCGTGTAGGGGTCGGTCCAGCCCTCCTGGGCGGCGCGGATGAATCCGTAGACGAGCGAGACCATGCCGGCGGTGGACAGCAGCGCGCCCGCGAGGTCGAAGTGTCCGGGATGGCGTTCGGACTCGCGGATGACCCTCGCGGCCATGACGGCGATGACGACGGCGATCGGGACGTTGACGAAGAGCACCCAGCGCCAGCTGAGCCATTCGACGAGGATGCCTCCGGCGAGCAGCCCGATCGCGCCGCCGCCGGCCGAGACGGCGGCGAACACGCCGAACGCCCGGTTACGGGCCGGGCCTTCGCGGAAGGTGGTGGTGATCAGTGCGAGGGCGGTCGGCGAGGCGACGGCGCCGCCGACGCCCTGGAGGGCTCGGGCCGCCATCAACTGGCCCTCGTTCTGGGCGAGTCCGCCGAGCAGGGAGGCGAGCCCGAAGAGCAGGATCCCGAAGATGAAGACGCGCTTGCGGCCGAGGATGTCGCCCGTGCGGCCACCGAGGAGCAGCAGGCCGCCGAAGGCGAGGGTGTAGGCGTTCACGACCCAGGAGAGACTCTCGGTGGAGAAGCCGAGGGCGGTCTGGATGTGCGGCAGCGCGATGTTCACGATGGTGATGTCGAGGACCACCATGAGCTGGCAGGAGGCGATGACGAACAGGGCGAGCCCGTTCCCGCTCCCTCGGACCTTGCCGTCGGTCCCGGTGCTGGTCGGCGATGCATTCGGGTCCACCCTGTCGACGCTATGCCCGCACCCCTGGCGTCACCACTCGAACGGCCTAGGCGATGTGACATTGCACATGTCACACTAAGATCATGGATGACTTCCTCAGGCTCTCCGCGAGCACGGCCCGGTTCACCCACGGCGCCCCGCGCGCCTTCGCCTTCGGGGACGAAGGACGCCTCCTGTGGTACCTGCGCTCCACCGGTCCCACCGACGCCTTCGACAGCCTCTGGGTCCTCGACACGGCCACCGGCACCGAGACCCGGCTTGCCGATCCCCGCGAGCTGTGCCCCGAGCCGGGCGAGCTCCCGGCCGTGGAGCGCCGGCTGCGCGAGCGGATCCGCCTCGTCGCCGCCGGGATCGGCTCGTACGCGCTCTCCGGCGACGGCAGGCGCGCCGTCTTCCCGCTCTACGGACGGCTCTACTCGGTCGCCGCGGACACCGCCGCCCGGCCGCAGGAGATACCGGCCGCCGGACCCGCCCTGGACCCCCGTCCCAACTCCGACGGCTCGCGCACCGCGTACGTCAGCGACGACGTCCTGTACGTCGCCCCCGGAGGGCGGGTCAGCCCGGCCGACGGGGCCCGCTGGGGCGTCGCCGAATTCGCCGCCGCCGAGGAGCTCGGCCGCTCCCGTGGCCACTGGTGGTCCCCGGACGGGGTCACCCTGCTCGCCGCCCGCGTCGACGAGTCCGCCCTCCAGCGCCGGTACTTCGCCGACCCCGCCCGCCCCGAGGTCCCGGCCGAGGACTTCGCCTACCCCGAGGCGGGCGGGCCCAACGCCGGGGTCCAGCTCTGGGTGCTCGGCCCGGAGGGGGACCGGACCCGGCTCGACTGGGACGCGGAGGTCTACCCGTACGTGTCCGACGCGCAATGGGAGTCGGCCGGTGAGATCCTGCTGACCGTCCAGGACCGGCTCCAGCAAAGCGTCCTGCTGCTCTCCGCCGACCCGGCCACCGGCCGCACCCGGGAACTGTCCCGCACCACGCACCCGCAGTGGGTGGACCCGCTGGTCCCGGGCACCCCGGCGCGCCTGCCCGACGGGCGGATGCTGACCGCGGCCGATACCGCGGGCGGGGCCGCCCGCGCCCTCGCGGTGGACGGCGAGCTGCTGACCGGCGAGGGGGTCCAGGTCCGCGGCGTCGCCGGGTTCCACGAAGGCCGGCTGCTGATCGAGGCCGGCCTGCGCGACCCCGCCGAGCAGCAGGTGCTGCTGCTGGACCCCGCGACCGGGGAGCTGACCCCGGTCGCCGACGGCCCCGGGGTGCACAGCGTGTCCGCCTCGGCCGGCTCCCTGCTGCTGACCTCCGCCGACGCCGACGGGATCCGCCGCACGGTACGCACCGCGGACGGGCGGGAGTTCACCCCCGCCGACCTGTCCCAGCCACTGCCGTACCGGGTGGTCCCGGTCCTGGAAAGGGTCACCGAGCACGGCGTCCCCACCGCCCTGGTCCTCCCCCGCGACCACGTCCCCGGCCGGCGGCTGCCGGTCCTCGTCGACGCGTACGGCGGCCCGGGCTACCAGGACGTCAGTGCCGAGCCCCGCCGCTGGCAGGCCAAGCAGTGGTGGGCCGACCAGGGCTTCGCGGTGGTCACCGTCGACAACCGCGGCACCCCGTACGTCTCGCCCGCCTTCACGCACGCCATGTACCGCGGCTTCTCCGAGGTCACCCTGGAGGACCAGGTCGCGGCGCTCCAGGCGCTCGGCGCCCGCCACGGCGACCTCGACCTCGGCCGGGTCGGCGTACGCGGCTGGTCCTACGGCGGCTACCTGTCCGCCCTGGCGGTGCTGCGCCGCCCGGACGTCTTCCACGCGGCGGCCGCCGGGGCCGCGCCGACCGACTTCCGGTACTACGACACGGCGTACACCGAGCGGTACCTGGGCCTCCCGCAGGAGCACCCGCAGCCCGGCGACGTGTACGAGCGGGACTCGCTGATCCCCGACGCCCCGAAGCTGACCAGGCCGCTGCTGCTGACCACCGGCCTGGCCGACGACAACGTCCACCCCTCCCACACCCTGCGCCTGTCCCGGGCCCTGACGGACGCGGGCCGCCCGCACCAGTTGCTCGCCCTTCCCGGTGTCACGCACATGACCCCCGGCGGAACGAGGGAGAAGATCATGGCCCTGGAGCTGGAGTTCTTCCGCAGGGAACTGGGCTGATCACCCACGTGCGGGGCCCCGCGGACGCCGTTGGCCGCGGGGCCCCGCCTTCTTCCCGTGGATCCCCGTCAGTCTCCAGGGAAGTGACATGCCACCTCGCGGGAGGCGGCGAGCTGCAACAGCGGACGCTCGGTGCGGCAGATCTCCCGCGCCTTGGAGCAGCGCGGGTGGAAGGTGCAGCCCGGGGGCGGGGCGGCCGGGCTCGGCGGGTCGCCGAGCAGCACGATGCGCTCCCGCCGCCGCTCCGCCGCCGGGTCGGGCAGCGGTACGGCGGACAACAGCGCCCTGGTGTAAGGGTGCTGCGGGTTCTCGTAGAGGGACTTCTTGTCCCCGATCTCGACGATCCGGCCGAGGTACATGACGGCGACCCGGTCGCTGACCCGTTTGACCACCGACAGGTCGTGCGCGATGAACACGTAGGCGAGGCCCAGCTCTCCGCGCAGCCGCTCCATCAGGTTGACGATCTGGGCCTGTACCGAGACGTCGAGGGCGGAGACCGGTTCGTCGGCGACGATCAGCCGGGGGTTGGTGGACAGGGACCGGGCGATGCCGATGCGCTGGGCCTGGCCGCCGGAGAACTCGTGCGGGTAGCGGTCGATGTGCTCGGGGATCAGGCCGACCAGTGCCATCAGCTCGGCGGCGCGCCGGCGGGCGTCGGCGGCGCTCCAGCCCTGTACCAGCAGCGGGTCGGAGATGATCCGGGCCACGGTCTGGCGGGGGTTGAGGGAGGAGTGCGGGTCCTGGAAGACCATCTGGATGTTCTTGCGCAGCGGCCGCATCGCGCTCTGGGACAGCCGGCTGATGTCCTTGCCCTCGAAGGCCACCTCGCCCGAGGTGGGCTCCAGCAGCCTGACCAGCATCCGGCCCGTGGTGGACTTCCCGCAGCCCGACTCCCCGACCAGGCCCAGGGTCTGGCCGGCCGCCAGGTCGAAGGAGACCCCGTCCACGGCGCGCACGGGCGCCCCCCGGCGCCCGGTCGCGGACCGCTTCCCCGGAAAGGTCATGGTGAGGTCCCGTACGGACAGCAGGGGTTGGGTGGTCGGCCTCATCGCGTCGCCTCCTCGGCGGTGCGGTCCCCGGCGAAGTGGCAGGCCACCGTCCGCTCCGGCGCGTCGGCGTACGTCCGCAGTTCCGGGCGTACGTCGGTGCAGCGCGCGGCGGCGCGCGGACAGCGCGGGGCGAAGGCGCAGCCCGGGGCCGGTGCGAGCAGGGACGGCGGGGAGCCGGGGATGAAGGGAAGCGGTTCGTCGTCGGTGGGGGTACCCCCGGCGGTGGCCGGGGGAGTGTCGAGGCGCGGCAGCGAGTCGAGCAGGCCCCGGGTGTAGGGGTGGGCGGGGTCGGCGAACAGCTCGTCGACCGGTGCCTGTTCGGCGGCCCGGCCGCCGTACATGACCAGCACCTCGTGGGCGACGCGGGCCACGACCCCCAGGTCATGGGTGATCATGACGACGCCCAGTCCGCGCTCCTGCTGGATCCGCGCGATCAGCTCCAGGATCTGTGCCTGCACGGTGACGTCCAGGGCGGTGGTGGGTTCGTCGGCGATCAGCAGATCGGGCTCGCAGGCCAGGGCCATGGCGATCATGGCGCGCTGGCGCATGCCGCCGGAGAACTGGTGCGGGTACTCCCCCGCGCGGCGGGCCGGCTCCGGGATGCCGACCTCGCCGAGCATGTCGACGGCCCGCTTGCGCGCGGCGGCCCGCCGGGCCTTGAAGTGCACCCGGAAGTGCTCGGCGATCTGCTCGCCGACCGTGTAGTAGGGGTGGAGGCTGGAGAGCGGGTCCTGGAAGATCATGGCCATCCTGCGGCCGCGGACCTTGGCCAGCTCGCGCTCGGAGAGACCGGTCAGCTCCCGTCCGGCGAGGGCCACGGAGCCGCTGACCTCGACCGCGCCCCGGTGCAGGCCCATGACGGCCAGCGAGGTGACCGACTTGCCGGAGCCGGACTCGCCGACGATGCCCAGGGTGCGGCCGGCCTCGACGGTGAAGCCGAGGGATTCCACGGCCCGTACGGCGCCGTGCGGGGTGGTGAAGGTGACGCGCAGATCGCGTACCTCAAGAAGTGCGGCCATCAGTACCTCACCCTCGGGTCGATGACGGCGTACAGGAGGTCGACGGCGAGGTTGGCGACGACGATGAAGAAGGCGGCGAGCAGGGTGACCCCGAGGACCACCGGCTGGTCCGAGCTGACGAGCGCCCCGTAGAACAGCCGCCCGATGCCGGGGAGTCCGAAGATGGACTCGGTGATCACGGCTCCGGCGAGGAGCCCGCCGAGGTCCATGCCGAAGATGGTGAGGATGGGGGTCATCCCGGAGCGCAGGCCGTGCTTGACGACGACCGTGCGCTCGGGCATGCCCTTGGCGCGGGCGGTACGGATGTACGGCTCGGCCATCGCCTCGATCATCGAACCGCGGCTCTGACGGGCGTACATGGCGGCGTACAGCAGGGCGAGCGCCGTCCACGGCAGCAGCAGGTTGGAGGCCCAGGCGAGCGGGTCGTCGCTGAAGGCCTGGTAGGTGGGGTAGGGCAGGAGGCCCGCGATGCGGATGACCCCGTAGATCAGCATCACCGAGGTGAAGTAGACGGGCAGGGAGGCCGCTGCGACGGCCCCGACCATGAGGGCCTTGTCGGTGGCGGTGTCCTTGCGCAGGGCCGCGGTGACCCCGGCGCCGAGGCCGAGGAGCAGCCACAGCACGGCGGCGCCGACGGCGAGGGAGGCCGAAACCGGCAGCCGGTCCATGAGCAGGTCCCACACCGGCAGCGAGTTCTCGTAGCTGTAGCCCAGGCAGGGGAAGTCGCACTGGACGGCGTACTGGCCGGTGCCGAGGGTGCGGCCGGTGAAGATGCCGGTGAGGAAGTCGGTGAACTGGCGCCACAGGGGCTGGTCGAGGCCCAGGTACGCCCGTACGTCGGCCAGCCGCTCGGCGCTGCAGGTCTTGCCGCAGGCGGCCGCGGCCGGGTCGGAGGGCAGGACGTAGAAGATGAGGAAGGTGACGGCGGCTATGGCGAGGAGCACGCCGGCGAGGGCGAGCAGCCGGCGGGCGAGGTAGGGGATCAACTGCGGCCGCCCCTCGGGTCGAGGATGTCGCGCAGGGCGTCGCCGAGCAGGGTGAAGGCGAGCACGGCGAGGAAGAGGAAGGCGCTGGGGATGACGAAGTACATGGGGTCGGTCTCGTAGAAGGCGACGGACTCGGCGATCATCTGGCCCCAGGACGGGGTCGGCGGGCGGACGCCCACGCCGAGGTAGCTCAGTGCCGCCTCGGTGCTGATCATGCCGGGGATGAGCAGGGTGGTGTAGGCGATGACGGGGCCCGAGACGCCGGGGAGGATGTCGCGGGTCAGGATCCGCCAGGAGCTCGCGCCGCCCACGCGTGCGGCGTCCACGTACTCGCGGTGTTTGAGGGACAGGGTCTGGCCGCGGACGACGCGGGCGACGCCGGGCCAGCCGAAGACCCCGATGACAACGGTCATGAGGACGATCCGGTTGACGTCCTTGGCCACGGACAGCATCGCGATCATGAAGATCAGCGAGGGGAAGGACATGGTCAGGTCCATGAGCCGGGACAGGACCGCGTCGGTGCGGCCGCCGAAGTATCCGGCGGCGATCCCGGCGGCCGTGCCGGCGACGACCACGATGGCGGTGGCGGCGAAGGCGATGAGGAGGGAGACCTGGGCGCCGTGGACCACGCGGGCGAACAGGTCGCGGCCGGTGACGGGTTCGACGCCGAGCCAGTGCTCGGGGCTGATCCCGCCGAGGGAGCCGAGCGGCTGGCCGCCGAGGTAGGGGTCGATGGCGGTCTTGTCGAACTCCTCGGGGGACCAGCCGCCGAGCGCGCCCAGCCAGGGGGCGGTGGCGGCCATGAGGACGAAGAGGAGGACGACGCAGAGGCTGACGCGGACGGCGGGGCGGTGGCGGAGTTCCCGCCGGGCGAGCTGCCAGGGGCTGCTGCCGGGCGGGGCCTCCTTCACCTCCGGATCGCCGGCGGCGGGTGCGGTGGTGGTCATGGCGCTGTCGTGTCCGGTCCTCAGCCCTGGCTCTTCGACGGGTCCTTGAGGCCGACCGTGCCGTAGTCGATGGTGCCGGTCCACACGGGGTGGCCGAAGGCGCCCGCGATGTTCGGGCCGACGAGGAGCGGCTTGCGCTCCAGCAGGACCGGGACGGCCGGGGACTTCTTCATGATCTCCGCGTCCAGGTCGATCCAGGCCTGGTTGGCCTGCTTGGCGTCGGCCATGGCGTTGATCTCGTCGATCCGCTTCGTCGTCGCCTCGTCGCGGAACTGGCTGTAATTGCCCTGGTTGCCCTTGTCCTTGATGGTGCGTCCGTCGAAGACGAAGGGGATCCAGGTGGAGCCTGAGGGGTAGTCGGGGCACCAGCCGGCGAGCGTCATGTCGGGGGTGGTGGACAGGTCGCCGATGACGTCGTAGTAGGCACCCGGGTCGACGGTGTCGATGACGACTTCGATGCCGGCGCGGGACAGTCCCTGCTGGATGGCTTCGGCCTTGCCCTTGTCTCCGGTGGAGACGGCGAGGGAGACCTTCAGGGTCTCCTTGCCGGCGGCCCCCAGGAGTTCCTTGGCCTTGGCGGGGTCGCCGGCCGGGGCGATCTTCAGGGTGTCGGCCTGCTTGCCGCCGGAGAGGGCCGGGGGCAGGTAGGCGGTGGCGACCTCGTTGAGGGCCGGGCCGCCGCCCGCGGTGACCACCGCCTCCTTGTCGAGCGCGTACTGCATGGCCTCGCGGACCTTGGGGTCGTTGAAGGGGGCGCGGGAGTTGTTCAGGTGGAGCATCTCCGTACAGCCCTGGGACTCGGCGAGCAGGCGCGCCTTGACGTCGGCCTTGGGCAGCACCTTGGGGGCGCTCTCGGGGCGCATGTCCTGGTACTGGACGGTGGAGGCGTCCGCGGCCTCACCGGCGATGACGCGGTCGTCGATCTGGCCGGCCTTGAGGCCCATGACCACGACGAACCTGTCCGGGTAGGCCTTGCGGACGGTGTCGGTCTTCGGGTCCCAGTGCTCGTTGCGGACGAGGACGAGCTTCTTGTCCCGGTCGTACGACTCGATCTTGTACGGGCCGGAGGAGAACGGGCGGGCGTCGTACTGGGTGCCCTTCTCCTGGGACTGGGGCACGGGCGCGAAGGTCGGCAGGGTCGTGGTCGCGGCGAACTCGGCGACGGGCCTCTTCAGTTCGAAGACGATGGTGCGGTCGTCGGGGGTCTTCACCGAGTCGAGGTGCTGCCCCTGGAGCGGGCCCTTGTAGCCCTCGGTGCCGGCCAGGTACTGGGCCGCGTAGTCGGGGCCGCCGGTGAGGTCGGGGGCGAAGGAGCGCTCGACGTTGTACTTGACGTCCTGGGCCTTGACGGGCGAGCCGTCCTCGTACTTCAGGCCCTCCTTGAGGGTGAAGGTCCAGGTGCGGCCGCCGTTGGAGGAGGTGCCCAGGTCGGTGGCGAGGTCGGGGACGAGTTCGCTGCCGCCCTTGCCCGGTTCGGCCTTGAAGGTCACGAGGGTGCGGTAGAGCAGCCGGGTCCCGAAGTCCATCGTCGGCATGACCCAGTTGCGGGCGGGGTCGAGGTGGGCGAAGTCCTGGTTGGACAGGACGGTGAGGGTGCCGCCCTTGACCGGAGTGCCGCCGAGCATCTTGCCGTCGTTCGCGGCGGCGGGGTTCTCGGCGGAGGCGCCGCCCTTGCCCTTCTTCACGGTGCCGGAGCAGCCCGAGGCGCCGAGTGCGAGAGCGGCCACCAGGGCGGTGGCGAGGGCGAGTTGGGTGCGCTTGGTCATGGGTCACTCCAGTGAAGGGCCGCGCTCTATGATGTGACCGGTAACATAGTAATGTGAAATTGCACTGACAAGGGGTTGGGCTCCCCCGTTATCCAGCCGTTTCCGAATCCGTTCACTCGCAGTCGAGTTGAGGCTGCCGGGCGGCCCGAGAGCGGCGGGGGCCGACGACGCGCAGCGCCAGGCGGTCGAGGGTCGGTATCCCGTCACCACCTGGCGCTGCGCGTCACGACGAACGGCCGGAGCGGCACCGCTCCGGCCGGGATCGGATCAATGCGGCGAACCGGCCGGTTCCCTGTGCTTGACGCGGCCCGGACGGAAGTTGCTGTTCGTCACACAGCCGAGGTTCCGGTAGATCCTGTCGTTCGTCTGCGGGTCCAGGCCGACGTAGTGGTACTGGCAGGCCCCCTCGATGAACCTGCCCTCGATGCCGCCGGGGAAGTCGATCTCCTTGTTCCACAGGAACGGCGACTGGATGCCGGTCTGCCGCGCGGTGGCGTTGACGTCGATCCCGCCGGGAGCCTGGATCGCGTAGACCCAGCCGTCGTTCCCGCCCCCCGTGGCGAATTCCTGCGCCACCCACCGCTCACAACTGGTGCTCACGTGCGCGGCGTTCTGCTGCCCGGCGCCCCCGATGATCCACTGGGCCAGCGGGGTGAGGTCCGTGCCCCGCGGGGTGAAGCCGCTGGCGAAGATCGCGGTGGGGTCCGGCCGCGTGTCGCCCCGCCACAGCGTGTTCCGGTCGTGCCGCCAGTACCAGCCCTCGCGCACCGCGGCGAGGTCCACCTCCGCCCGGATCCCGGGTTCCGTCGTGGTCCGCTCCCACTCCGCCGCGCGGTAGCCGCCGGTAGGGCCGCAGGGGCCGGTGTCACGGATCTGCTGCGGGGTGCCGGGGTACGGATCCGCCGCGGCGCCGGCTGGTGAGCCGAACGCCAGCGAGACGGTGACCAGGGCGGTGGCGGAGGCGATCCGAAATGCAGTCTTCAACACAGTCGGGACAACCCATCACTCGGGGCACAAGACTCTGTGTGGGTAGACGGATTCCGGGCGGAATCAACCCCCGTTCGCCGCCGTCACCCGCAGGCGTCACGAGGTCCACCCGCCCGGCGCAGGCCCCGCCTGCGAGCCGCCCGCACGGCGGTCCGACCGAGCCCGACCCGGCCCCGGGCGTCACGGGACCCGGGAACGGGACGTGCGGGGGGGGTGCACCGGGTGACGGGGCGTCCGTCACGCGAAGCGACGTCGGCCCGGCGAACCCTGCCGGTCACAGCGCCAGTGCCGTGCCGGGGGCCGCGACCCGGTGAACCCTTCCGGTCACAGCGCTAGACGCCGGAGCCGAGGCCTCCCGGGGTGCGGCCGACCGGCTCGTCGCGGCCCTGGGCCCAGAGGGAGCGGACGTGGCCGAGGTGGCGGACCATGCAGGCCTCTGCCGCCTCGGCGTCCCCGCTGATCATCAGGTCGAGCAGCTCGATGTGCTCCTCCGCCGAGGACACCAGCTTGCCGGCCTCGTCCAGACCGGTCAGCCCGTACAGCCGGGACCTCTTGCGCAGGTCGCCGACCGTCTCGACGAGGCGGTCGTTGCCGGCGAGCCCGAGCAGCGTGAGGTGGAAGCGGCGGTCCGCCTCCAGGTAGCCGATGAGGTTGTGCTCGCGGGCGCTCGTGACGATCTCCTGGGCGACCGGCCGGAGCGCCTCCAGCTGCTCGGTCGTGGCGATCTTCGTGATCCGGCCGACGGTCGGCACCTCGATCATCGTGCGCAGCTCGGTGTACTGGTCCAGGTCGCGCTCGCTGACCTCGGTGATCCGGAAACCCTTGTTGCGGACCGGTTCCACGAGGCCTTCCCGGGCCAGGTCGAGCATGGCCTCGCGCACGGGCGTGGCCGAGACACCGAGTTCGGCTGCGAGACCGGGGGCCGAATAGACGCTCCCCGGGCGCAGTTCACCCGCTATCAGGGCTGCTCGGAGGGCGTGGCCGACCTGGTCGCGGAGCCGTTCCTGGGCCTTGATGAGACTGTGCTGCTTCAGGTCACCCATTGCATTTCCTCCGAGCCATGGCAGAGGAACAGCGTACAATGTCACGTTTCGCTGCTCACACCCCGGCGGCCTCGAACAACGCGACCGCCACGACGAGATCTTCCCAGGCCATGCCCACGCTCTTGAAGAGCTGTGGACAACTCTGCGGCCCGCCCGCCGGCATCCGTCCGGCGACGAGGTCGGCGAGCGTGCCGGTGATGTGGCCGGGCCCGATCGCCCCCTCGGCCTCCGGGACCAGCAGGTCGCCCGCCTCCCGCAGGGCCGCCGCACGCGACTCCACGTACACGGCCGCCCGCCGCACCAAGGCCGTGTCGGTCTCCCGGGCGGTCGGCTCGTGCGAGCCGACGGCGACGACGGTGGCCTCCGGGCCGACGAGGCGCCCGTCGAAGAGCGGTTCCCGGGCCGTGGTGCAGCAGATGACCAGATCGGCGCCGGCCACGTCCTCGGGGGTGCCGGTCCGGGCGGTCGGGCCCAGGGCGCGGGCGTGCGCGGCGAGCCGCTCAGCGCCCTCCCGGTTGCGGCCGACCACCACGACCTCGTCCAACTCCCGCACGGACAAGGCGGCTTCCAGGTGCCCGTACGCCTGCGGGCCGGAGCCGAACAGCACCAGCCGCAGCGGGCGCCCGGCCGGAGCCAGGTGGCGCAGCGCGAGGGCGGAGACCGCCGGGGTGCGCAGGGCGGTCAGGGCCGCGCCGTCGAGCAGGGCCAGCGGGCGCAGGGTGGGCCCGTCCAGCAGGAGGTAGGAGCCGGTGATCCGGGGCAGCCCGCGGGCCGGGTTCCCGGGCGCGACCCCGGCGATCTTCACCCCGGCGTACCCCCCGGAGGCGGCGGGCATCAGCAGCAGCTCCCCGTCGGGGATGCGGAGGTTGGTCCGCTGCGGGCAGCTCTCCGGATCGAGGCCGCCGAGCAGGGCCGCGGCCAGGGCGTCGGTGGCCGCGGCCGGGGCCAGGAGCCCGGCCGTGTCGTCGGCGCTCAGCCGCCTCACAGCTGGAAGCCCGTCCCGAGCGCGTCGTGCGGGTCGGCCGTGAAGGTGTGCTCACCGGTGCGGTACGCGGTGCCCGTGATCTCGGTGACGCCCCCCTGGAGGATCCGGCCGGTGAACACCGTGCCGGTGACCGACTCGTTGACCAGGTCCTCCCCCGCCGCGAGCCGCCCGTCCTCCGTCAGCAGCGCGAGCCGCGTCGAGGTCCCGGAGCCGCAGGGCGAGCGGTCGATCTGGCCGTCGGCGAAGACGGTGACGTTGCGCTGATGGGGCCCGAAGGGAGTATCGGGGAGTTCCTCGTAGAGGATCACCCCGTAGACCCCGGAGAGCAGCGGCCCGCCGGGATGCCAGGTGGCCGGGTGGGTGGCCAGCGCGGCGCGGATCTCCCGGCCGGCCCGCACCAGGTCGGGCAGCGAGCTCCGGGACACGTCCAGGCCGAGGTCGCGGGCGGCGACGGAGGCGTAACAGGCCCCGGCGTGCGCGATGTCCACCTCGGCGAGCCCCAGCGTGGTGGCGACCGGCACCTTGCGGGCGCTCACCCGGGCCGGGACGTTGCGGAAGGTGACCCCGGTGGTGCGGCCGCCGCCCCGGTGCACCGTGGCGGTGACCCGCCCGGACGGCACGTCGATGCGCACGGCTGCGTCCCCGTCGTCCGGGGCGGCGACCCGGCCGGTGTCGACGGCCCAGACCCCGAGCGCCATGGTGCCGTGGCCGCAGGCGGTGGAGTAGCCGTCCTTGTGCCAGAACAGCACGCCGAAGTGGGCGCCGTCGTCGTCGGGCGGAACGACGAACCCGCCGTACATTCCGGCGTGCCCGCGCGGCTCCTGCACGAGCAGGCGGCGTACGTCGTCCAGCGCGCCCCGGCGCGGGGCCGTCCCCGATCCCCCGGGGCCGATGGCGGTGGCGCAGCGCTCGGCGACGGTGTCCCCGGGGACGGGCGGGAAGCCCCCGTGCGCGGCGGCGGCCGTGTCGACGACGCGGAAGGGCTCGCCGGCGGTGTGATAGTCGACCGTTCGGACGGTGATCAAAGGAGGAAGCCTCCGGGGAAGGGGTCGGTCGGGTCGAGGAAGTACTGGGCGGTTCCGGTGATCCAGGCCCGGCCGGTGACGGTGGGGACGACGGCCGGGAGCCCGTCGACGGTGGTCTCCCCGACCAGTCGGCCGGTGAACTCGGTGCCGATGAACGACTCGTTCACGAAGTCCGCGCCGAGCTCCAGGAGTCCGCGGGCGTGCAGCTGGGCCATGCGCGCGCTGGTGCCCGTACCGCAGGGCGAGCGGTCGAACCAGCCGGGGTGGATGGCCATGGCGTGGCGGGACCGGCGGGCGTCGGAGCCGGGGGCGGCGAGGTAGACGTGCTTGACCCCGGCGATGGAGGGGTTCTCGGGGTGGACGGGCCGGTCACCGGAACCGTTGACCGCGTCCATGATCGCGAGGCCCGCGGTGATCAGGTCGTCCTTGCGGGCGCGCTCGAAGGGGAGGCCGAGCGCGTCGAGTTCGACGAACGCGTAGAAGTTGCCGCCGTAGGCGAGGTCGTAGGTGACCGTGCCGTAACCGGGGACGTCCGCCTTCAGGTCGAGCCCGGCGCAGTAGGAGGCGACGTTGGTCAGGGTGACCGCGGTGGCCGCCCCGTCCTCGACCCGGACGTCCACGCTCACCAGCCCGGCCGGGGTGTCCAGCCGGACCGTGGTGACCGGCTCCACGACGGGCACCATCCCGGTCTCGACCAGGACGGTGGCGACCCCGATGGTGCCGTGCCCGCACATGGGCAGCAGGCCGGACACCTCGATGTAGAGGACGCCGAAGTCGGCGTCCGGGCGGGTGGGGGGCTGCAGGATGGCACCGCTCATCGCGGCGTGACCGCGCGGCTCGTACATGAGCAGGGTCCGGATGTGGTCCAGGTGCTCGATGAAGTGGAGCCGCTTGTCGGCCATGGTGGCACCGGGGATCACCCCGACTCCCCCGGTGATCACCCGGGTCGGCATGCCCTCGGTGTGCGAGTCCACGGCGTGGTAGATGTTGCGCGTGCGCATCAGGCGCCCCCTCTGTCGGGTCGGTTCAGCCCGGCTGGTTAGTTGAGGCCCTCGGCGAGGGCCTTTTCGGTGGCGGCACGGACGGCGGCCTCGGTCTCGCCGGTGAGCGGGAAGCGCGGCGGGCGGGTGGCGCCGCCGGGGCGGCCGGCCAGGTCCATGGAGAGCTTGATGGCCTGGACGAACTCGGTCTTGGAGTCCCAGCGCAGCAGGGAGTGCAGCGACTTGTAGAGCGGCAGCGCGGTGGCGAGGTCGCCCGCGACGGCGGCCCGGTACAGGGTGGCGCAGGACTGCGGGAGCGCGTTGGGGTAGCCGGCGATCCAGCCGACGGCGCCGGCGAGGGCGAGTTCGAGGAGCACGTCGTCGGCGCCGATGAGCAGGTCGAGGCCCGGGGCGAGTTCGGCGATCTCGTACGCGCGGCGCACGTCACCGCTGAACTCCTTCACGGCGACGACGGAGCCGTCGGCGTGCAGCCGGGCGAGCAGGGCCGGGGTCAGGTCCACCTTGGTGTCGATGGGGTTGTTGTACGCGACGACGGGCAGCCCGGCGCGGGCGACCTCGGCGTAGTGGGCGCGTACGGCTTCCCCGTCGGCCCGGTAGGCGTTGGGGGGCAGCAGGAGTACGGCGCCGGCGCCCGCCTCCGCCGCCTGGTCGGCCCAGCGGCGGGCCTCGGCGCTGCCGTAGGCGGCGACACCGGGCATGACGCGGGCGCCGTCACCGGCCGCCTCGACGGCGGTGCGCACGACGCGCGCCCGCTCCTCGTCGGTCAGGGTCTGGTACTCCCCGAGGGAGCCGTTGGGGACCACGCCGTCGCAGCCGCTCTCGATCAGCCAGGCCACGTGCTCGGCGTAGGCGTCGTAGTCGACGGTGAGGTCCTCGCGCAGGGGCAGCGCGGTGGCGACCATGATTCCGTGCCAGGGGCGGGTGCGGGTGTCCGTGCGGGGCGCGGGGGTGGGCGCGTGGTTCATGAGATGACTCCCTATTGTGGTGTGTGACATTTTACTAGTGGGTGCAAGGCGGCCACAAGGGGCCGGGCGGACCGGATCAGCCGTCCGAGCCCGGAAGTTCGGCGGGAAGTCCGGCGAGGTGGCGCAGCGGGACCGGACAGGACAGCGGACGCCGGTCGGGCGCCGCGTCCGCCGACGGACCGGACGGACCGGACGGACCGGCGAGGGCGGCGACGGCCGGGCCGCACATCCGGCCCTGGCACCAGCCCATGCCCGCCCGGGTGAGCAGTTTGACGGTACGGGCGTCCCGCGCGCCGACTTCGGCGGCCTCGCGGATCCGGCCGGCCGGCACCTCCTCGCACCGGCACACGACGGCGTCGTCCCGCAGCCAGCCGGTCCAGCCGGGCCCCGGGCGGTGCGCGGCGGCCATCGCGTCGGCGAAGGCGCGCAGCCGCGAGCGGCGGCGGACCAGGGAGGCGGGCACGGGCCGTCCGGCGATCGCGCGGGCGGCGATCTCCCCCTCGGTGATCGCGAGCCCCGCGCCTCCGATGCCGCCGGTCTCGCCCGCGGACCAGACACCGGGGACGGAGGTGCGGCCGTCGGCGCCGAGGTCCAGGGCGACGGTGCCGTCCGGGCCGAGCCGGGTCGCACAGCCGAGGCCGGTGGCGAGTTCCAGCTGCGGTACGAGACCGTGGCCCACGGCGAGGGCGTCGCAGGGGATCCGGCGGGCGGTGCCGGGCAGCGGGCACCAGTCGCGGTCGAGCCGGGCCACGGTGACGGCCTCGACCCGGTCGGTGCCGTGCGCCTCCGTCACGGCGTGCCGGGCGAGGAGGCGGATGCGGTGCCTGAGCAACGCGCCTCCGTACGTCGCGCCTTCGGCGAGTTTGGCGGGGTTGCGGAGCAGGGCCGCGGCCCCGCCCGCGTACGCGGTGTACGCCGACGCCTCCACCACGGCGGGGACGGTGGCTCCGGCGGCGGCCAGGGAGCCGGCGACGGCGAGCAGCAGCGGGCCGCTGCCGGCCACGACGATCCGCTTGCCGGGCAGGACGAGGCCCGCCTTGAGCATGGCCTGGGCGCCGCCGGCGCCGATCACGCCGGGCAGGGTCCAGCCGGGGAAGGGGAGCTGGCGTTCGTACGCGCCGGTGGCGAGGAGGACGGCCCCGGCCGTGACGGTGGCGGCGGCGCCCTCGTCCCCGGCCACGGCGTGCAGGGTCCACGCCCCCTGCCGCGCCACCACCGTCCACACGTGGTGGCCCGGGAGGTACGTGACGCGGCCCGTCGACACGTGGGCGCGCAGGGCGGCTTCGCGCACGGCGAAGTCGGGCCAGGCGTGGTGGAGGGCCTCGGGGCGGGCCGCGCCCAGGCCCGGGGCGGGGTGGCGGTAGAACTGGCCGCCGGGGCGGTCGCCCGCGTCGAGGAGGGTGACGCGCAGGCCGAGGCCGGCGGCGGTGACGGCGGCGGCGAGGCCGGCCGGACCCGCGCCGACGACGGCCAGGTCGGCCACGTCGGCCGGATCGGCCGGGCCTGACGGATCGGCCGGGCCGGCCACCGGCCGGTCAGACGGCGAGCTCGGCATGGCCGGTTCCCTCCTGGGTGGTCACGGTGTCGCCCTCCCGGGCGGGGACGAGGCAGGCGCGCTGGTTGGGGCGGCCGTTGACGGTGACGAGGCAGTCGTAGCAGCTGCCGATCCCGCAGAAGGCGCCGCGCGGGGCGCCGCCCTCGCGGGTGGTGCGCCAGGCGAGGATCCCGGCGGACCAGAGGACGGCGGCGACGGACTGTCCCTCCTGCGCGGGAAGTGCGCGGCCGTCGAAATCGACCGTGAACCGTGACGCGGGGCTGCCGCCGACCAGTGAGCGGGGGCTACGCATCCGTGGTTCCTCCTCGGGGCTGGTGCGGGCCGGGGACGGGGCCGGCGTCGGGTGACTCGCCGAAGCGTTCGGGGCGGAAGGGGCCCGGCGGGAGCGGGGGTTCGGTTCCGGTCAGGGCGGCGGCGATCAGCGCGCCCGTCGCCGGGGCCAGGCCGATGCCCGCGCCCTCGTGGCCGCAGGCGTGCAGCAGGCCGGGGCGGCGGGGGTCGGGGCCGATCGCCGGGAGGTGGTCCGGGAGGTAGGGGCGGAAGCCGTGGTAGGTGCGCAGGACCCGGACGTCGGCGAGGACGGGGAAGAGGGCCGCCGCCTGCGTGGCGAGGCGGCGCAGGGCCTCGGTGGACAGGGTGCGGTCGAAGCCGACGCGTTCGCGGGTGGCGCCGATCAGGACCGGGCCCGACGGGGTGCCCTCGACCACCGCCGAGGACTGCAGGGCCGCGGAGCCGCTGGCGACGTCCGCGATGTAGTCGGCCGCGTAGACCTTGTGGCGGACCACGCGGGGCAGCGGTTCGGTGACCAGGACGAAGCCGCGGCGCGGAAGGACGGGCAGGCTCACGCCCGCGAGGTCCGCGACCCGGCCGCCCCAGGTCCCCGCCGCGTTCACCACGGCCGGAGCCAGGAGTTCGCGGCGGGTGGTGCGGACGCCGCGGACCGCCCCGCCCGAGCGCAGGATCCCGGTCACCTCCTCGCCGAGGTGGACCTCGGCGCCCGACGCGGCCAGCAGGCGGGCCGCCGCCTGGGCCGGCTGGACCTGGGCGTCCTGCGGGTACAGGAATCCTCCCGCGGGGCCCCTGGCCAGATGGGGCTCCAGCGTGCGCAGGTCGTCGGCCCCCGCCTCGACCGCCTCGACCCCGGCCTTGCGCTGGCCTTCCGCGAAGCTCCGAAGGGCCTCCAGCGCGGCCTGGTCCGGGGCGACGACGAGGCCGCCCTTGGCCTCGTACTCGATCTCCTGCGGGAGGACGCCGGCCAGTTCGGTCCACAGGCCGGCGGACAGCAGGGCGAGGTCGAGCTCCGGTCCCGCCTCCTTGTCGGAGACGAGCAGGTTGCCTTCGCCGGCGCCCGTGGTGCCGCCCGCGACGGGGCCGCGGTCGACCACGGCCACGGAGAGTCCGGCGCGGGACGCGTAGTACGCGCACGCCGCTCCGACGACGCCGGCGCCGATGATCACGGCGTCCAGGGAGTGTCTCTTGAGCACGGCAGTAATATGTCACATTCCTTAGTGGCTGCCCAGACCGGTCCCGCGGGGTGCGGGACCGGTCCGGTACGGGTCAGCTGCGGAGCGGGCCCTCGCAGCTGTAACTCGACGTCGCCGCGACCTTGTTGCTCCAGATCTCCATCGGGCCGAAGGAGCAGTTCATGTCGGCGAGGTTGTTGGAGGCCGCGCCGGCGCGGTCGAGGATGAAGTAGTCGACCGTCTCGGACATGTCTTTGAAGTTCTGGTCGTCGCTGCGCCAGTTCTTCAGGTTCGCGGTGATCCGGCCGGTACAGGTGAAGCGGCGCTTGCCCGGGTCGCCGTTCTCCACGCAGTCCGGGGTGTTGTACGTGGCCGTGGCGAAGGCCGACTTCACCGAGGCCAGCGCCGAGTCGCGCAGCTGGTCGTTCGGGGTGAAGGAGGTGTTCGGCACGAAGAGCTGGTCCACCTTGGCGATCTGCGCGTCCAGGAAGCGGTCGTAGTCGCGCTGGAGGTAGGTGTCGGCGCCCATCCGGTGGCGCCAGGCGTCGTACGCGGCCACGTCGTTGTTGCGGAGGTGGGTGTACATCTCGCGCAGCAGGCTCGGCTTCTCGGTCCACAGGAACTCGAAGAAGGTGCCGGCGTAGCTGTAGAAGCGGAAGCCGTCGCCGTCGTAGGTGGCGTTCAGCAGCTGCTCGACGCTCATGCGCGGGCCGCCGCCGGACGTGTCGCTGATGATGCTCTTGACCAGGGACTTGCGGACGGCGATGCCGTTGTCGCGGGTGGCACCGTCGAAGAACTCGGCCGTGCCCTCGTCCATGGCGGTCGTACGGTCGCCCTCGTACCAGGGGCCCTCGCCGAAGAAGCCGGGCACGGCGAAGCGGCCGTTGAGGTAGTGCGTGTACTCGTGGCGGAACAGCTCTTCGAGGGTGAGGGAGGAGTCCTGGGGGACGCGGCGCTGGTACGTGTAGAAGGTGGCGCCGTTCTCGATGTAGATGCCGCCGTTGTTGGTGCCGTAGCCGGTCAGGATCGGGTGGTAGTTCTCGTAGTCCGCGCGGGAGGCGTAGAGCACGATGTTCAGCGTGGTGTTGGGGTCGCCGGCGAGGGGCTGGTCGGTACCCAGGACCCGGTGGTACTGGGTCTTGACCTGCTTGCTCGCGTAGTAGAGCTGGTCGACGGTGGCCCGGTCGAGGGCGGTACGGACCTTGATGCTGCCGTTGTCGTAGCTGTAGGTGTACGGGAAGATCTGCTTCTCGATGTCCTCCTTGCAGACCGCGTACTGCTTGCACGCCTGGTAGTAGTTGAGCCAGGAGACGAGCTTGGCCCACGGCTCGCTGCCGAAGGCGGACTTCACCGGACCCAGCAGGGCGCCGAGGTCGGCGACGATCTGGTCCTTGAGTGCCGGGATCTGGCCGAAGCGGCCGTACTCGCCGAGCGCGTCGCGCACCACCCAGGCGTTGCCCGTGCCCTTGAGGTGGGTGTAGCCCGAGAAGGCCTTGAAGGCCGCGCGGTACGAGGGGTCGGCCGCCACCGCCGCCTGGAACGCGGTGTCGCGGTTGCCGTCGTAGACGCCGAGGTAGTTGACGGAGAGGGCGGCGAGCGCCGCGCCCGCCCAGCCGGCGTCCAGGTGGGTGGCCGGGTGGGCCGGGTCCATGGTGGCGAGGACCTTCGTGATGAGCCCCAGCTGGTGCTGGCGCAGGCCCGGCGCGCTGCCGGCGTAGAGGGCCTCGCGCAGGGTCCGGGCGTTGGAGGCCGTGACGTCGAAGGTGCGGGCGGCGTTGCCGAAGTCGGCGATGGCCTGGCGCATGGCGTTCACGGTCGGCGCGTCGGTCACGTCGATCTCGGAGCGCGAGTAGTCGTGGTAGGCGACCGCGTGCAGGTAGGTGAACATCTCCTCCAGGTGGGAGGAGTTGCGGCCGTCGTGGGCGGCGGCCAGGCCGGATATCCGGCGCGAGACGGCCTGGACGTGCGCGTCGGACATGACGGGGGCCAGGCGGGCGTCCCACGTCCAGATGAGGCCGCGCAGACAGCCGTCGGCGAGGACGGCCTGGTCACCGAGGAAGTCGGCGAACTGCTCCGGGGTGAGGCCGGTGATCCCGTCGAGGGTGCAGGGGACGCCCGCGGCGACGCTCCGCGCCGTGGGGGCCTGGGTGGCCGCCTTGCCGCTCTTCTCGACCCGCTCGGTCCGGTCGGCGGCCGTGGCGGTGGCAGCCGTCGCGGAGCCGGGAACCTGCCCGGTGAGGGTCTGCCCGCCCGGGGCCGGGGCGGGCGCGGGGTCGGTCTTGGGTGCGTTGGCGAGGTGGTCGACCTCGTCGAACGGGTTCGCGGCGGGGCCGGGGGCCGGGGTGGCGGACCGGGCGCCGGTGAACGCGGCCGGGGCTGCGGACTCCGCGGCCTGCGTGGTGGCCTGGCCCGCGGTGGCGAGGAGGGTGACCGCGACGGCGGAGGCGAGGAGGGAGGAACGCACAGCTCTGTGCTTGAGCACCGAGGACTCCTGATTGGAGAGGGAGAGGTGGGGGGTGGTGCGTGTGAACTGCCCTGAGCGACTTCAACTGCTCTGTGTCACGCGGCGTTTGACGGGGATTAACGTGCCGCGGTGTGAGCTGTAACATAGTAATGTGAAATTGCACTGGCAAGACCTGTGCGTCCATCAGTTCGCATCTTCTTGAGGGAGACCCCGTGAACGACACCCCCTCCCGCCTCAACACCGGCAGCCACGACCTGCCGGTATCAGATGAGTTGTCCCGGTTCATGGCGGGCAACTGGGCCTCTTCCCCCCTGCCCGACTCCGCCCGCGTCCCCGGCCACGCCGTCACCCCCGCCCGCCGGGCGCGGCTCTCGGCGCGCTTCCCGGGCGAGCGGCTGATCATCCCGGCCGGCGGACTGAAGGTCCGCTCCAACGACTGCGACTACCGCTTCCGCCCGCACAGCGCGTACGCCTGGCTGACCGCCCTGACGGGCGAGGACCAGGCGGGCCACGTGCTGGTCATGGAGCCCTCGGGCCCGCACGCGCACGAGGCGGTGCTGTACCTGCGGCCGCGCTCGGCCCGGGCGGACGGCAGCGGGGAGTTCTACCGCGACCGCCGGTACGGGGAGTTCTGGGTGGGCCGCCGGCCGGACCTGGCCGAGGCGGAACGCCTCACCGGCATCCGCTGCGCCCACCTGGACCAGCTCGGGTCACCGGCGGGCCGCGACGCGTCCACCGACGCGGAACTGGCCGCCGCGCTCTCGGAGTTGCGCCTGGTCAAGGACGCGTGGGAGGTGGAGCAGCTCCAGCTGGCGGTCGACCACACGACGGCGGGCTTCGAGGACGTCGCACGGGCGCTGCCGCGCGCGCTGGCACATCCGCGCGGGGAGCGGTGGATCGAGGGGGTCTTCGGCCTGCGCGCGCGGGCCGAGGGCAACGGCACCGGGTACGAGACGATCGCGGCGGCGGGCGCGCACGCGTGCGCCCTGCACTGGATCCGCAACGACGGCCGGCTGACCGGGGACGAACTGCTGCTCCTGGACGCGGGCGTGGAGACGGACACCCTGTACACGGCGGACATCACGCGCACCCTCCCGCTGTCGGGCCGCTTCTCCCCCGTGCAGCGGCAGGTGTACGAACTGGTCCTGGCCGCCCAGGAGGCGGGCATGGCGGCCCTGCGGCCGGGGGCGAGCTTCGGGGACTTCCACCGGGCCGGGATGCGGGTGATCGCGGAGGGCCTGGCGGAGTGGGGCGTCCTGAAGAACGCGGAGGGCGACCTGCACCGGCGGTACACGCTGTGCAGCAGCGGTCACATGCTGGGCCTGGACGTCCACGACTGCGCGAAGGCGCGGGCGGAGACCTATCTGGAGGGGGTCCTGGAGGAGGGCCAGGTCCTGACGGTGGAACCGGGCCTGTACCTCCAGCCGGACGACGAGACCCTGCCGCCGGAGCTGCGCGGCATCGGGGTCCGCATCGAGGACGACCTGATCGTCACGGCGGACGGCGCACGCCTCATGTCGGGCGCCCTGCCCCGCACGGTGGCGGGCATCGAGGAGTGGATGGGCCGCCTGCTGGAGGGCTGACCCGAGGACGGGCCGGCCACCGCACCGGTGCTGTGGCCGGCCCGGCTTGCCGGCCACGGCACTAGCCGCTCACGGGGGCGGTGAGGCGGCTGGTGAGTTCCTCGACGAAGGCGTCCACGTGGGGCGGGCGCGGGCCGGGGCGGGTGGCGCAGAACCAGGTGCGGGTCAGCGGCCGTGCGCCGATGCGGACCAGTGCCAGGCCGTGCGAGGAGGCGTACGGGGCGGCCACCCAGTTGGGCAGCACCGTCACGCCCTGGCCGCCCGCCACCATCTCGACCACCAGGTCAGTCACCACCGGCATGGTGGTGATCCTGGCCGGGCGGGCTCCGGTGGGGATCGGCAGCGGCAGCGACGGGATGCGCTTTTGGTCGTAGAAGTCGTAGAGGACGAGGTCGGCGCCGTCGAAGTCACGGGCGGTCAGGTGCGGGCGGGAGGCCCACGGGTGCCCGGCGGGAACCACGGCCACCATCTCGTCCTCGAACAGCCGGGTCAGGGAGACCCGGTCCATCTGCAGGTCCGGTTTGGTGACCAGCGCGACGTCGACCAGGTCGGCGAGCAGCGCCGGAACCGGCGCGTCGTCGGCGACGGTCTCGATGCGCACGTCGATGTCCGGTTCGCGCTCGCGGAAGGCGCGCAGGACGGGCGGCAGCCACGGGAAGGTGGTGCTGCACTGCGCGGTGAAACGGACCCGCCGGTCGCGGCCGTCGCGCAGTTCGCGCAGGTCGCGGGAGGCCGACTCCAGTTCACCGAGGACGTGGCGGGCGGCCACCAGCAGCCGGCGGCCGGCGGCGTTGGCGATCAGACGGCGGCCCTTGCGGTCGAAGAGGGGCATGCCGAGGCGGGCCTCCAGCCGGGTGAGCCGCTGGCTGAGGGCCGGCTGGCTGACGTAGAGCCGCTCGGCGGCGGCGGTCAGCGAGCCGGCCTCGGCGGTGGCGGCGAGGAGCTCCAGGTCACGCAGGTCCACATCCATAACCTGGGATTATTACATGCTCCAATCTACGTCGTGGTGTTATGCGTTGAGGGTTCGTACGTTTCTGGTGTCACCGACGGACCCACCGCCGCGAAAGGCGCATGAACCATGAACACCAGCACCGCACTGATCACCGGCTCCTCCAGCGGCATCGGCCTCGACATCGCCCGCGCCTTCCTGGCGAGCGGCGCCAACGTCGTCCTGAACGGCCGGGACCCGGAGCGCCTCGCGAAGGCGGCGGCCGGCCTCGGCCGTCCGGAGCGGACCGCCTGGGTCGCGGGCGCCATCGCCGATCCGAAGACCGGCGAGTCGATGGTCCGCACCGCACAGGAGCGCTTCGGCCGGATCGACGTCCTGGTCAACAACGCCGGCACCTTCGCCCCCAAGCCCTTCACCGAGGTCACCGAGGACGAGCTCGACGGCTTCCTGACCGGCAATCTCAAGGGCACCTACCTCACCACCCAGGCCGTGGTGCGGGCGCTGCGCGCCCAGGGCGAGGGCGGCAGCATCGTCAACATCGGCACCGTCCTCGTGGACCACGGGCTGGCCGGCTTCCCGGCCTCCGCGCCGGTGGTGAGCAAGGCCGGTGTGCACGGGCTGACCACGAGCCTGTCCGCCGAGCTCGCGGCCGACGGGATCCGCGTCAACCTCGTCGCGGCCGGGATCGTCCGCACGCCGCTGCACGCGGGCTCCGACGTGGACTCCTTCGCCGGTCTCGCCCTGCTGAACCGGGTCGGCGAGGTCTCCGACATCTCCGAGGCGGTGCTCTACCTCGCGGGCGCCACGTTCGTCACCGGCCACGCGTTGCGCGTGGACGGCGGCCACGTCACCGGCCGCGCCTGATCCGCCCCTCCCCCCGCCGACCAGGAAGGACCTGCCACCGTGCCGTACGTCAACGTCAAGATCACCCGTGAGGGTGCCACCGCGGCCCAGAAGGCCGAGATCATCGCCGGCGTCACCGACCTGCTGGTCCGGGTCCTCGACAAGGACCCGGCCACCACCTTCGTCCTCATCGACGAAGTCGCCCTGGAGGACTGGGGCGTGGGCGGCGTCCGCACGGACGAGTACCGCCGCCGCATGCGCGGATAGCACGCCGGGGCCGTACCGCTGCGCCGGGCTTTCCCCGGCGCAGCCCCGCCCCGCGATTCGACCGCCGCAGGCGCCGGGTCCACCACGGACCCGGCGCCTGCGGCACGGGTGCGCCCTCGAACGCCGGGCGGACGGCACCAGCCGGGTCCGGCCCCGCCGGCGACGGGGGCGCGGGTCCGGGGCGGAGCCCCCGGCAGCGGCGCCGCACCGTCCGGTCCCGCCAGGGGCACCTCCCGAGCGGCGCCGGCCGTTGCGGGCCGGCCGCCGGGGCTACGGCAGGACCGCGACGCCGTCGAGTTCGACCATCGCCTGGTCGTCCCAGAGGCGGACCACGCCGATGACGGCCATCGCCGGGTAGTCGCGGCCCGCCAGCCGCCGCCAGATCCGCCCGAGTTCGGCGGCGCAGTCCCGGTACGCCGGCACGTCCACCGCGTAGACGGTCACACGCGCCAGGTCGGCCGGCGCGCCGCCGGCCGCCGCGAGGGCGGTCAGGAGGTTGACGAGGGCCCGCTCGAACTGCTCGGGCAGGGTCTCGCCCACCACTGTGCCTTCGGAGTCCAGCGCGGTCTGGCCCGCCAGGAACACCAGCCGGGAGCCGGCCGCCGCCACCGCGTGCGAGAAGCCCTTCGGCGGGGACAGCTCGGCCGGGTTGATCCGCTCCGGACTCATCGCGGCGCCACCGCCCGGTACATCTCCTTCGCGATGATGGTGCGCTGGACCTCGCTCGCGCCCTCGTAGATCCGCGGGGCCCGCACCTCCCGGTAGAGGTGTTCGAGCAGATGGCCCCGGCGCAGGGCGACGGCTCCGTGGAGCTGGACCGCGTGGTCCACGACGTACTGGGCCGTCTCCGTGGCGAGGAGCTTCGCCATGGCCGCGCGGCGTGGCACGTCCGGCGAGCCGCTGTCGTACGCTCCGGCCGCCGCGTAGACGAGGAGCCGGGCGGCCTCGGTCCGGGTGGCCATCTCCGCCACTCGGTGGGCCACCGCCTGCAGGTCGCCCAGGACCCCGCCGAAGGCGGTCCGGGCCGCCGTGTGCGCGAGCGTCGCGTCGAGCGCGGCCCGGGCCATGCCCACCGCGAACGCCCCGACGCTCGGCCGGAAGAGGTTCAGCGTGTCCATCGCGACCCGGAATCCGCGACCGGGCTCACCGAGCAGGTCCTCGGGGCCGACGGGGACGCCGTCGAAGGCCAGGGAGCCGATGGGGTGCGGGGACAGCATGTCGAGCGGCTCACCGGTGAGCCCCGGCCGGTCCGCCGGCACCAGGAAGGCCGACACCCCCTTGGCGCCCGGCCCTTCACCCGTCCGGGCGAACACCGTGTAGAAATCCGCCTCCGGGGCGTTGGAGATCCAGCACTTCTCCCCGCTGAGCCGCCACCCGCCCCGGCCCCCGTCCGCGCCCCCGGAATCGGGGGCCGCCTCCAGCGCCAGCGCCGCCGCGTCCGAGCCCGCCCCCGGCTCGCTGAGCGCGAAGGCGGCCACCGCCCGCCCGGCGCGCACTCCGGGCAGCCAGCGCGCGCGCTGCGCCTCGCTGCCCGCCCGCAGGACCGGGTACGCGCCCAGCCCCTGCAGTGCGAGCGCCGTCTCGGCCTCCGTGCAGCCGTACGCGAGGGATTCGCGCAGCAGGCACAGCTCCAGCGCGCCAGAGGCGAACACCCGCTCCAGCAGGCCCAGTTCACCCAGCTCCGCGAGCAGCGGCCGATTGATCCGCCCCGGCTCGCCCTTCTCGGCCAGCGGCCTCAGCCGGTCGGCCGACAGCGCGCGCAAGTGCGCGCACCACTCCTCCTGGTCCACCCCGAGCGCGAATCCGGTCATCCGAACATCCCCGCTTCTATCGCGTCCTGTTGACTGTCGTCACCATCACGATACGCTCGTGTGGTACCGCACGGCCGGCTCCACCCACAATCCGGACGTTGCAAGGGGGCGTACCCGCCTTGGAGCTCAAGCCTTCCGCTCACGCCGACACCTTCGCCCGCGACCATCTGCCGCCCGCCGACACGTGGCCGGAACTCCTCTTCGAGTTGCCCGACCTGGCCTACCCGGACCGCCTGAACTGCGCGGCCGAGCTGCTCGACGCCACCATCGCCCGGTTCGGGCCGGGCGGCGCCGCCCGGCCCGCCTTCCGCAGCGGCGCGGGCGAGGTGTGGACGTACGGCGGCCTGCGCGAGCGCGTGGACCGCCTCGCCCACGTGCTCACCGCCGATCTCGGCGTCGTCCCCGGCAACCGGGTGCTCCTGCGCGGGCCCACCGGCCCCTGGCTCGCCGCCTGCTGGCTCGCCGTGGTCAAGGCGGGCGCGGTGGCCGTGACCGTACTGCCCCAGCAGCGCGCCCAGGAGCTGGCCACCGTCTGCGCGATGGCCCGGGTGGGTCACGCCCTGTGCCACGCGGAAGTGCTGGACGACCTGGTCAAGGCCGAGGTGCCGGGGCTGCGGATCACCGCGTACGGCGGCGGGGCGCCGGGCGATCTGCTGCACCTGGCCGAGCGGCACGCGGGCCGGCCGTTCACCGCCGCCCCGACCTCCTGCGACGACGTCGCCCTGATCGCCTTCACCTCCGGCACCACCGGGCGGCCGAAGGGCTGCATGCACTTCCACCGCGACGTGCTCGCCGTCGCCGACACCTTCTCGCGCCGCGTTCTGCGTCCCCGCCCCGACGACGTCTTCGCGGGCAGCCCGCCGCTCGGGTTCACCTTCGGCCTCGGCGGGCTGGTCGTCTTCCCGCTGCGGGCCGGGGCGTCCGCGCTGCTGCTGGAGGAGGCCGGTCCGCGCCACCTGCTGCCCGCGCTCGCCGAGCACCGTGTGACGGTGCTGTTCACGGCGCCGACCGCGTACCGGGCGATGCTGGACGCGCTGGGCCCGCACGACGTGGGCGCGTACGACCTCTCCGCGCTGCGGCGCTGCGTCTCCGCCGGGGAGAACCTGCCCGCCGCGACCTGGCAGGCCTGGTACGAGCGCACCGGTCTGAGGATCATCAACGGCATCGGGGCGACCGAACTGCTGCACATCTTCATCTCCGCCGCCGACGAGGACATCCGGCCGGGTACGACCGGCCGGGTGGTCCCGGGCTGGCAGGCGCGCGTGGTGGACCCGTACGGCCGGCCGGTCGCGGACGACGAGCCGGGGCTGCTGGCCGTGCGGGGCCCCGTGGGCTGCCGCTACCTGGCCGATCCCCGGCAGGGGGAGTACGTGCAGGGCGGCTGGAACCTGACGGGCGACACCTACGTCCGCGACCCGGAGGGGTACTTCCGCTACGTCGCCCGCGCCGACGACATGATCGTCTCGGCCGGCTACAACATCGCGGGCCCGGAGGTGGAGGAGGCCCTGCTGCGTCACCCCGACGTGCTGGAGGCGGCGGTGGTGGGCCGCCCGGACGAGCGACGCGGGCAGGTCGTGGTGGCGTACACCGTCACGCGTGACGGTGTGGTGCTCACGGAGGAGGACCTGCGCACCTTCATGCGGGCCGAGCTGGCCCCCCACAAGTGCCCGCGCTCCTTCGTCTTCCTCCCCGCCCTCCCCCGCACGGCGACGGGCAAACTGCAACGCTTCCGCCTGCGGGATCCGGGACACCCCCTAGAGTGAAGCCGTGGCCGAGCAGCACACTCCGCGATCTCTGATCGTCACGTTCTACGGCGCCTACGGGCGGGCCTTCGAGGGACCGGTCCCGGTGTCCGAGCTGATCCGCCTGCTGGGCGCGGCCGGCGTGGACGCCCCTTCGGTCCGCTCGTCGGTGTCCCGGCTGAAGCGGCGCGGCTTCCTGCTGCCCGCGCGCGCCGCGGACGGCTCGGCGGCGTACGAGCTCTCCGAGGAGGCCCGCCAGCTCCTGGACGACGGCGACCGGCGGATCTACGGCAGCCCGCAGCTGTCGGACGAGTGGCTGGTGGTGGTGTTCTCCGTCCCGGAGCAGGAGCGGCACAAGCGGCACCTGCTGCGCTCCCGGCTGGCCCGGCTCGGCTTCGGCGCGGTGGCGCCGGGCGTGTGGATCGCCCCGGCCGGGCTGGCCGAGGAGACCGGGCACACCCTGGAACGGCTGCACCTGACGCCGTACGTGGAACTGTTCCGCGGCGCCCACCTCGGCTTCGCGCCGACCGCGGAGGCCGTGGCCCGCTGGTGGGACCTGACGTCCCTGGCCAAGCAGCACGAGGAATTCCTCGATCAGCACGAACCCGCCCTGCGCGCCCTCCAGTCGGGCCCGGACCCGACCCCGGAGGAGGCCTACCGCGGCTACCTCCTCGCCCTGGACAGCTGGCGCCGCCTGCCGTACGCCGACCCGGGCCTGCCGCGCGGTCTGCTCCCCTCGGACTGGCCGGGCGACCGCGCCGCGGCCGTGTTCACCGAGCTCCACGCGCGGCTGCGGGACGCGGGAGCGCGCTTCGCGCAGCCCTGACCGGCCGCAAGGCGCCTGACCAGCCGGCCGCCCGGCGGGCCCGAAACTCGGGTGCGCGGGGGTCCGGGCCCGCGCCAGGATGGGCCATGACCTGGACCTTCACTTCGGACCTGGCGGCCTATCTGGCCGCGGCGGGCCCTGCCGTGGCCGCGGATCCCGTCGCCAACACCGTTCTGCTGACCGTGGCCGACGGGCTGGAGCGGCGCGGGAGCGCCGCATACGGGTCCGGCGAGCCCTTCTTCGGCTGGTGGACCGGCGCCGGCGGAACGGTTGCCGGGGGCCTGCTGTGCACCCCGCCGTTCCCGCTGCTGCTCAGCTCGGTGCCCGAGGAGGCGGTCCGGGTACTCGGGGCCGCTCTCGCCACCGAGCCGCTGCTCGCCGGACTCCACGGGATCAACGCTCGCCGCCCGGACGCGCAGGCGCTGGCCGAGGCCTGGGGACGGCCCACCCGGATCGCCGAGGAGATCCGCCTGTACCGGCTGGACGGGCTGGTCGCCCCGGATCCCGCGCCGGCCGGGCGCGCCCGGCTCGCCGCCGAGGCGGACCTGCCGCTGCTGATGGAGTGGATCGAGCGTTTCAACGCCGAGGCCGGGGTCCCGGGCTCCGCCTCGGAGGCGGTCCTGCGCGACCGGCTCTCGTACGGAGGCATCCTGCTCTGGGAGCACGAGGGCGCCCCGGTCTCGCTGGCCTCCTTCAACCGCCCGATCGGCTCGGCCGCCCGCGTCGGCCCCGTCTACACCCCGCCCGGGGCCCGCGGCCGCGGATACGCCGCCGGGGTCACGCACGCGGCGAGCGAGGCGGCGTACGCGGCGGGTGCCTCCGAGGTGCTGCTCTTCACCGACCTGGCCAACCCGACCAGCAACGGCGTCTACCTGCGCCTGGGCTACACCCCGGTCGAGGACCGTGCCGAGATCGTGCCCGCCTGAGCCCCGCGAACCGCCTGACCCGACCGACCCGTCCGACCCCGTCCGACCCGTCTGACCCGTCTGACCCGACCGACCCGACTGGTGCGCCGCCCCCGCCGGGGCCTCAGCCGCGGCCCGTCGGAGGCTTGCGGCTGCCCGCCCGGTAGGGCAGGGGCCAGGGCGCGGCCGGACCCTCGTAGGACTGGTCGGCGGCCGCGTGCAGGGTCCACTGGGGGTCGTACAGGTGGGGACGGCCGAGGGCGCAGAGGTCCGCGCGCCCGGCCAGCAGCAGCGAGTTGACGTCGTCCCACGACGAGATGGCGCCGACGGCGATGACGGGGACGCCGAGCGCGTTGCGGATCCGGTCGGCGTACGGGGTCTGGTACGAACGCCCGTACTCCGGGGCCTCGTCCGCCACGACCTGGCCGGTCGAGACGTCGACGGCGTCCGCGCCGTGGGCGGCGAAGGCGGCCGCGGTGTCCACCGCCTCCTGCGGGGAGGTGCCGCCCGGCGCCCAGTCGGTGGCCGAGAGGCGGACGGTCATCGGGCGGTCCTCGGGCCACACGGCGCGGACCGCGTCGAAGACCTCCAGCGGGAAGCGCAGGCGGTTCTCCAGGGGACCGCCGTAGGCGTCGTCACGCCGGTTGGTCAGCGGCGAGAGGAACCCGGAGAGCAGGTAGCCGTGGGCGCAGTGCAGTTCGAGCAGGTCGAAGCCGCAGTCGGCGGCGCGGACGGCGGCGGCCGCGAAGTCCGAGCGGACGGCCGCCATGTCGCGCTGCGTGAGGGCGCGGGGGACGGCCGAGACACCCGGCCGGTAGGGCAGCTCCGAGGCGGCCGCCAGCGGCCAGCCGCCCTCCGGGAGGGGGTCGTCCATGCCCTCCCACATCACGCGCGTGGCCCCCTTGCGCCCCGAGTGCCCGAGCTGGACGCCGAGCGCGGTACCGGGCGCGGAGGTGTGCACGAAGTCGGTGATCCGCTGCCAGGCGGCCGCCTGCTCCTGGGTGTACAGGCCGGTGCAGCCGGGGGTGATCCGGCCTTCGGCGCTGGCGCAGACCATCTCCGTCATGACCAGGCCGGCCCCGCCGAGGGCCCGCGCGCCCAGGTGCACGAGGTGGAAGTCGCCGGGGACGCCCTCCTCGGCCGAGTACATGTCCATCGGTGAGACCACCACCCGGTTGCGCAGGGTCAGCCCGCGCAGGGTGAACGGGGTGAACATGGGTGCAGTCCGCTCGTCCGGGCAGCCGAAGTCCCGTTCCACGGCCCGGGTGAACCGGTCGTCGCGCAGCCGCAGGTTGTCGTGGGTGACCCGGCGGCTGCGCGTGAGCAGGTTGAAGGCGAACTGCCGGGCGGGCTGGCCGACGTATCCGGCGGCCTCCTCGAACCAGCGCATGCTGGCGGCCGCGGCCCGCTGGGTGCTGGCCACGGCGGGCCGCCGCGCGGTCTCGTACGCCGCGAGCGCAGTGGGCACGTCGGGCTCGGTGCGGACTGCTTCGGCGAGCGCGAGGGCGTCCTCGACGGCGAGCTTGGTGCCGGACCCGATGGAGAAGTGGGCGGTGTGCGCGGCGTCGCCGAGCAAGGCCACGTTCCCGTGCGACCAGCGTTCGTTGACCACGGTGCGGAACCGGGTCCAGGCCGAGCGGTTGCCGTGCAGGGGGCGGCCGCGCAGGGCCTCGCTGAAGATCTTGGCGCAGCGGGCCGCCGACTCGTCCTCGTCGCACAGGTCGAGGCCCGCCGCCCGCCACACCTCCTCGCGCATCTCCACGATCACCGTGGAGGCGTCCGCGGAGTAGGGGTAGGCGTGCAGCTGCATCACCCCGTGCCCGGTCTCCGCGATCTCGAAGCGGAAGGCGTCGAAGGCGAAGTCGGCGGCGAGCCAGATGTACCGGCAGCGGCCGCCCGTCACGGTCGGCCCGAAGTGCGCGGCGCCGGCCTCGCGGGTCGCGCTGTGCACTCCGTCGGCCGCGACCACCAGGTCGTGGGAGGCCGCGAGCGCCGCGGCGTCCGCTTCCCCGGTACCGAAGCGGAGCCGGACGCCGAGCCCGGCGCAGCGCCCGTGCAGGATCTCCAGCAGCCGGCGCCGCCCGAGGGCGGCGAATCCGTGGCCGCCGGAGGTCAGCAGCCGGCCCCGGTGGACGATGTCCACGTCGTCCCAGCGCACGAACTCCGCGCTCAGGGCCTCGTAGACCACGGTGTCCGCCTGCTCGATGCCGCCGAGGGTCTCGTCGGAGAGGACCACGCCGAAGCCGAAGGTGTCGTCCGGCGCGCCCCGTTCCCAGACCTCCACGGTGTGGCCCTGGCGGGCCAGCAGTGCGGCGGCGTACAGCCCGCCCGGTCCCCCGCCGACGACGGCGACCCGCATGGCACCGTTGGGCATGCGGCTACCTGCCCTTCCAGGCGGGCGGCCGTTTCCCGGTGAAGGCCGCGTGGAACTCCGCGTAGTCCTGGCCGTTCATCAGCAGGGCCTGGGTGTTGGCGTCCAGCTCCACGGACGCGGCCAGGGGCATGTCGAGCTCGGCCGTGAGGAGCGCCTTGGTCTGCGCGTAGGCGAGGGCGGGGCCGGCGGCCAGGTGCGCGGCGAGTTCACCGGCCCGTACGTGGGCCTTGCCCTCCTCGGTGAGCTCGCTGAGCAGACCGATCCGTTCGGCCTCGGCGGCGCGGACGGGCTCTCCGAGCATCAGCAGCCGGGTGGCGTGGCCGAGGCCGACGACGCGGGGCAGCAGGTAGGCGGCGCCCATGTCGCCGCCGGAGAGGCCGACGCGGGTGAAGAGGAACGCGAAGCGGGCGCTGGGGTCGGCGATGCGGAAGTCGGCGGCGAGCGCGAGGACGGCCCCGGCTCCGGCGGCGACGCCGTGCACGGCGGCGATGACCGGGAAGGGGCATTCGCGGAGGGCGCGGACGACCTGGCCGGTCATCCGGTTGAAGTCGAGGAGCTGGGCGGTGTCCATGGCGAGGGTGGCGCCGATGATCTCGTCCACGTCCCCGCCGGAGCAGAAGCCGCGGCCCTCGCCGCCCAGCACGAGGGCGCGCACGGACCGTTCACGGGACAGTTCTGCCAGCAGGTCGCGCAGGTCGGCGTAGGCGCCGAAGGTGAGCGCGTTCAGCTTGTCGGGGCGGTCGAAGGTGACGGTGGCCACGCCGTCCTGCCGGGTCACCCGGAGGTGGCGCCACCGTTCGGTCGCTTCTGTGGAACCGGTGAAGGGGCTCACACGATCGACGGTATCACCAGATCGTGACTGCCGTCACAGAAACGCGACACCGGGAACCACCGACCGGACAGACCCCACCGGCACGGAGGGACCCGCCGGACCCCACGCCGCTGCCGACGGCCGCACCGCGCGGCAGCCGCCGCCCCGCCCGCCCGCGCCCCGCTCCGACCGCTCCGGCGGACGGCGGGACGCCCGTCCGGACGAGGAGCACGGCGGAGGACATCAGGACATCGCGGAGGACATCGCGGACGCACGACGGAGGGGCATCGCGGACGCACGACGGACGCACGACGGACGCACGACGGAGGCACGGCGGAGGGCACGGCGCGGTGTGACTCACCCCGCCGGCCCGCGCATGACTATGCGGGGGCCGGGCGCGGGTCCATGAGCGCGCCTACGCGCGGGGCTTCCCGAGCGTGGCGACCAGCACGGCCTTGATGGTGTGCAGCCGGTTCTCGGCCTCGTCGAAGACGATGGAGTGCGCGGACTCGAACACCTCGTCCGTCACCTCCAGCGAGTCCAGCCCGTGCCGCTCGTGGATCTCCCGCGCCACCTCGGTGCCGAGGTCGTGGAAGGCCGGCAGGCAGTGCATGAACTTCACGTCCGGGTTGCCGGTGGCGCGCAGCACGTCCATGGTCACCGCGTACGGGGACAGGGCCGCGATCCGCTCGTCCCAGACCTCCTTGGGCTCGCCCATGGACACCCAGATGTCGGTCAGGACGAAGTCGGCCCCCGTCACGCCCTCGGCGATCTCCTCGGTCAGCGTGATCCGGGCGCCGCTGCGCTCCGCGAGTGCGCGCGCCGCCGCCACGACGGGCTCGGCCGGCCAGTAGGCCTCGGGCGCGACGATCCGCACGTCCATGCCCAGCAGCGCACCGGTCACGAGGTAGGAGTTGCCCATGTTGAAGCGGGCGTCGCCGAGGTAGGCGAAGGAGATCCGCTCCAGCGGCTTGGCCGTGTGCTCGGTCATGGTGAGCACGTCGGCCAGCATCTGGGTGGGGTGCCAGTCGTCGGTGAGGCCGTTGAAGACGGGCACGCCCGCGTGAGCGGCCAGCGCCTCGACGGTCTCCTGGCTGTCACCCCGGTACTCGATCCCGTCGAACATCCGGCCGAGTACCCGCGCCGTGTCCTTGACCGACTCCTTGTGTCCCATCTGGGAACCCGCGGGGTCGAGGTAGGTGGTGCGGGCACCCTGGTCCGCGGCGGCGACCTCGAAGGCGCAGCGGGTGCGCGTCGAGGTCTTCTCGAAGATCAGCGCGATGTTCCTGCCCTGGAGCGCGGGCTGCTCGGTCCCGGCCTTCTTGGCCGCCTTGAGGCCCGCGGCGAGCTCGATCAGACCGCGGAACTCGGCGGCGGTGAAGTCGAGCTCCTTGAGAAAACTGCGGCCGGCGAGGTCGGTGGCCATGGGGTCGCTCCAGCGTCACGGTGACAGGGGATGTTGGAAGTCTATACGATCCTCTGCATTGATATACAGCACCGTCTCGGTATGTGACGCAGCCTTCAGACCGCGTCCCGCTCGACCGGGCAGCTCATGCAGCGCGGCCCGCCGCGGCCCCGTCCCAGCTCGCTGCCCGGAATCTCGATGACCTCGATGCCCTCCTTGCGCAGATGGGTGTTGGTCGTCACGTTCCGCTCGTAGGCGACCACCACGCCCGGCTCCACGGCCAGCACGTTGCACCCGTCGTCCCACTGCTCGCGCTCCGCCGAGTGCACGTCCTGCGTCGCGGTCAGCACCCGGATCGAGTCCAGCCCGAGCGCCGCCGCGATGGCCCGGTGCATGTGCTCCGGCGGGTGGTCGGTCACCTTCAGCTCGCCCGGACCGTTGCCCGGCTCGATCGTGTAGGAGCGGAGCATGCCGAGTCCGGCGTACTGGGTGAACGTATCTCCGTCGACCATCGTCATCACCGTGTCCAGGTGCATGAAGGCCCGCCGCTTCGGCATGTCCAGGGCCACGATGGCGGTCGCCGACCCGGCGGCGAACAGCCCCCGCGCCAGCATCTCCACCGCCTGCGGGGTGGTCCGCTCGCTCATCCCGATGAGCACCGCGCCGTTCCCGATGACCAGCACGTCACCGCCTTCGATGGTCGAGGGGTAGTCGACCTGTCCCTGCGACCAGTAGTGGAAGGCGCCGGAGGAGGTGAAGAGCGGATGGTGCTTGTAGATCGCTTCGAAGTGGACGGTCTCGCGCTGCCGCGCGGGCCAGCGCATCGCGTTGACGGACACCCCGTCGTAGATCCAGGCGGAGGTGTCCCGGGTGAACAGGTGGTTGGGCAGCGGGCCCAGCAGGAAGTCGTCCAGTTCCAGGGCGTGGAAGCGGACCGACACCGGCTCGGTGTGCCGGTCGAGGAACTCCCGCTTGGTCATCCCGCCGACCAGCGCCTCGGCCAGGGCAGCGGAACCCAGCCCGTCGAAGGCCGCCCGGAGGTGGTCGGTGGCGAGCGGCCCGTACTCCTTCTCGTCGAACACCCGGTCCAGTACGAGGTGTCTCGCCTCCGGGATGTCGAGGGCCTCGCACAGCAGGTCGCCGAAGAGGTGCACCTCCACGCCCCGGTCGCGCAGCACGTCCGCGAAGCCGTCGTGCTCCTGGCGGGCCCGGCGCACCCACAGCACGTCGTCGAAGAGGAGCGCGTCCTTGTTGCTCGGTGTGAGCCGCTTCAGCTCCAGGTCGGGCCGGTGGAGGATGACGCGGCGAAGCCGCCCGGTCTCGGAGTCGACATGGAATCCCATGCCGTACACGTTCGCAGACCGGGCGGCTCTTTGACGGGGCGTCCGCTCAGCGGGGGGTGCCGAGGCCGAGAAGCGCCGTCGGGGCGCCGATGAGTTCCGGGGTGGTCAGGCCCAGTTCGGGCAACGCCACGTTCGGCACACCGGAGTTGGAGGCGTCCGGCATCGTCAGCAGACCGCCGGCGACCACGCCGGGGGTCCGGGCGACCAGATCGGTGGCCGGCGACTCCAGCGAGCCCTCGCCGTCCGTCTCCGGCCGGCCCAGCAGGTTCGGCACCGGTGAGGTGACGAGGGTGCTGCCGAGCTCGGTGCCGATCGGGACCACCGGGAGCAGTGGGGACGGGAGCATGTTCCCCTTGTGGAAGCGGGGCGCCTCGGGTGCTCCCACGGTCGGCATTGGTACCGCGGTCGCCACTCGCGGGGTGTCCACGCCCAGCGTGGTCTTCACAGCGTCCAGCGGGACACCGACCGGCACCGAGTCGGCCACGGCCGGGGTGGCCGCGGCGGCCGCGGCCATACAGGTCATGAGTGCCGCAATGCTTCCGCGCGCGGTCATCTTCATAGGTGACGTTCCGTCCTTCCAGGGTCGCGGACATTCCGCTGCCCTGGATGAACGATCCCGCCGGCGGGTTTCCCGGAGTTCTCCGCGAAAGTTCCCCCATACGACCTAATTCGAGGCCGTACGGGGGTACCGGCTTTACGCCCGCGTTTCACGGCACGGTGCACGGCACGGTGCCGTGCACCGTGCACGCCCGGGGGATCTCACAGCCGGGGGTCGACCGGCTCCGACTCCAGCGCGAGCACCGCGAAGACGGCCTCGTGCACCCGCCACAGCGGCTCCTGGGCCGCCAGCCGGTCCAGCGCCTCCAGCCCGAGCGCGTACTCGCGCAGGGCGAGCGAGCGCTTGTGGCCGAGGAACCGCTCGCGCAGCCGCTCCAGGTGGTCGGGGCGCGTGTACTCCGGACCGTAGATGATCCGCAGGTACTCGCGCCCGCGCACCTTGACCCCGGGCTGGACCAGGCGGCCCTTCCCGTCGCGTGCGTACGCCTGGAGCGGCTTGACGACCATGCCCTCACCGCCCGCCGCCGTCAGCTCCAGCCACCAGTCGGTGCCCGCCCGTACGGACTCCTCGTCCGCGGTGTCCACCAGGATCCGGGCGGTGCGGCGCAGCAGCCCGGTGCCCGCCGCCCCGTCGGCGGCGACGAGGCGGTCCAGCCAGAACAGCTGCTCGTCGTGGGGCACCGCGGCCAGCGACCGCCCGGCCGCCGCCAGCAGCTGGAACGGCGCGAAACGTACGCCTTCCAGCCCGTCGGTGGTCCAGCAGTAGCGCCGGTAGGCGTCGGTGAAGGCGGCCGCGTCGTCTGCCCGGCCGCGCTGGCGCGCCAGCAGCCCGCCGGTGTCGACGCCCCGGGCGGCGGCCGCCTCCAGGGCGGCGATCGCGTCCGGGAAGACGGCGCCCGAGGCCGCGCCCACGGCCGCGTACTGATTGCGCAGCAGGCCGGCCGACTTCAGGGACCAGGGCAGCAGTTCGCCGTCGAGCAGCAGCCAGTCCGTGCCGAGCTCCTCCCAGAGTCCGGCGTCGGTGACGGCCGAGCGGAGCCGGGTGAGGATCTCCTCGGTGACCTCGGGGTCCTTGAAGAAGGGCCGCCCGGTGCGGGTGTAGACGGACCCGGTCGGGCCCTCCACGCCGAAGCGCTCGCGTGCCGCACCGGCGTCCTTGCAGACCAGGACGGTGGCCCGGGAGCCCATGTGCTTCTCCTCGCACACCACCTGGGCGATGCCGTCCTTGCGGTACTGGGCGAAGGCCTCGGCCGGGTGCTCCAGGTAGCCGTCCTCCCGCGAGGTGGCGGTCGGCGCCATGGTGGGCGGCAGGTACGGGACGAGCCGCGGGTCGACCGCGAAGCGGCTCATGACCTCCAGGGCCGCGGCCGCGTTCTCCTCGCGCACGTTGACGTTGCCCAGGTGCCGGGTCTCGACGATCCGGCGCCCGTGCACGTCGGCCAGGTCGAGCGGGCGCCCGTCATGGCCGCCCGGCGCCTCCGCGGCGAGCGGACGCGTGGGCTCGTACCAGACCTTCTCGGCCGGCACGTCGACCAGTTCGCGCTCGGGCCAGCGCAGTGCGGTCATCTTCCCGCCGAAGACGGCGCCGGTGTCGAGGCAGATGGTGTTGTTGATCCAGGCGGTGTTCGGGACCGGGGTGTGGCCGTAGACCACGACGGCCTTGCCGCGGTAGTCCTCGGCCCACGGGTAGCGCACGGGCAGGCCGAACTCGTCCGTCTCGCCGGTGGTGTCCCCGTACAGGGCGTGCGAGCGGACCCGGCCGGAGGTGCGGCCGTGGTACTTCTCGGGCAGGCCGGCGTGGCAGACCACGAGCTTGCCGCCGTCGAGGACGTAGTGGCTGACGAGGCCGCGGATGAACTGCCGCACCTCCTCGACGAACTCCTCCGGCTCGTGGGACAGCTGCTCGATGGTCTCGGCCAGTCCGTGGGTCTGCTGGACCTTGGAGCCCTTCAGATAACGGCCGAGCTTGTTCTCGTGGTTCCCGGGCACGCACAGGGCGTTGCCGGACTTGACCATGCCCATGACGCGCCGCAGCACGCCGGGACTGTCCGGCCCCCGGTCGACGAGGTCGCCGACGAAGACCGCGGTGCGCCCTTCGGGGTGCACGCCGTCCTCGTAGCCGAGTGTGGCGAGCAGGGTCTCCAGCTCGGAGGCGCAGCCGTGGATGTCACCCACGATGTCGAAGGGGCCGGTGAGGTGGGTGAGGTCGTTGAACCGCTTCTCCAGGACCACCTCCGCCGTCTCGGCCTCCTCGAGCGTGCGCAGCACGTGCACCTTGCGGAAACCCTCGCGCTCCAGGCCGCGCAGCGAGCGCCGCAGGTCCCGGCGGTGGCGCTGGATGACGGCGCGGGGCAGGCCGGACCGGTCGGGTCGGGCGGCGTTGCGCTCGGCGCACACCTCCTCCGGCATGTCGAGGACGACGGCGATGGGCAGCACGTCGTGCGCGCGGGCGAGCTGGACCAGTTGCCGGCGGGCGTCGGCCTGGACGCTGGTGGCGTCGACGACGGTGAGGCGTCCGGCCGCGAGGCGCTTGCCGGCGATGTAGTGCAGGACGTCGAAGGCGTCCCGGCTCGCGCCCTGGTCGTTCTCGTCGTCGCTGACCAGGCCCCGGCAGTAGTCGGAGGAGATCACCTCGGTGGGCTTGAAGTGCTTGCGGGCGAAGGTGGACTTGCCCGATCCGGTGGCCCCGATCAGGACGACGAGGGACAGGTCGGTGACGGGAAGCACGCGGTGGGTCTCGGTGCCGGTCATGCTGCCTCGCCCTCCTTCGGGGTGTGGCCGGTGCGGTCGGGGTGGTCGCTGGGCTTTGGGTGGTCGCTGTGGTCGGGGTGGTCGGCGGTGGTGAAGACGGCCATCTGGGTGGGCGGTCCGACCTCGGGGTCGTCGTCCCCGACGGGAACGAACTCGACCGCGTACCCGTGGCGCCGCGCGACCTCGCCGGCCCAGGCGCGGAACTCCGCGCGGGTCCATTCGAAGCGGTGGTCGCCGTGGCGGGCGTGCCCGGCGGGCAGGGACTCCCAGCGGACGTTGTACTCGACGTTCGGGGTCGTGACGAGGACCGTGCGGGGGCGGGCCGAGCCGAACACCGCGTACTCCAGCGCGGGCAGCCGCTCCGGGTCGAGGTGCTCGATGACCTCGCTGAGCACGGCGGCGTCGTAGCCGGCGAGCCGCTTGTCGGTGTAGGCGAGCGAGCCCTGCAGCAGCCGGACGCGCGTGCTCTGCCGCTCCCCCATCCGCTCCAGCCGCAGCCGTTTGGCCGCCAGGTTCAGGGCTCGCACGGACACGTCCATGCCGACGATCTCGGTGTACGCCGGGTCCCCCAGCAGCGCCTGGACCAACTGCCCCTGCCCGCAGCCGAGGTCGAGGACGCGGGCGGCTCCGGCGGCGCGCAGGGCGGCGAGGATCGCGTCGCGCCGGTGCACGGCGAGCGGCACGGGGCGCTCCTCCGTGTCACGGTTCTCGTCCACGGCGTTGTCGAGCTCCTCGACCTCGCTGCCGTCGGCCTCGGCGAGGCGGACCAGTTCCAGCCGCTCCAGGGCGTCCTGGGTCAGCCGCTTGTGGCGGGCGAGGTAGCGCGAGCTGATCAGTCCGTTCTCGGGGTGGGCGGCGAGCCAGCCGTCTCCGGCGCGCAGCAGCTTGTCGACCTCGTCGGGGGCGATCCAGTAGTGCTTGGCGTCGTCGAGCACGGGCAGCAGGACGTACAGCTGGCGCAGGGCGTCGGCGAGCTTCAGCTCGCCCTCCAGCACGAGCCGCACGTAGCGGGAGTCCCCCCACTCGGGGAACCGCTCGTCGAGCGGTACGGGCTCGGCCCGTACGAGGTCCCACCCGAGCGGGTCGAACAGCCGGTGCACGAGCTCCGGCCCGCCGCGCGCGGGCAGCGCCGGGATCTCGACGCGCAGCGGCCGGGCCTGCTCGGGGAGCTCCGGCCGGGCGGCGCACTTGCCCCCCAGCGCGCTGCGGAACACCCCGCTGAGCGCGACGGCGAGCAGCGAGGACGCCGCGTACGGGCGGTCGTTGACGTACTGCGCGAGCGCGGCGTCGGGCGCCCCGCCCCGGCCCTTGCCCTGGCCGCGCCGCACGAGCGCGACGGGATCCACCTCCAGGAGCAGGGCCGCCGTGCAACGCTCGGCCGCGGCCTCGGGGTAGAACACGTGGGCGGTGCCGTGGGAGGTGGAGAACGCCTGCGCCTTCCCGGGATGCTTGTGCAGGAGGAAGCCCAGGTCGGTGGCGGGTCGTTCGGGGGAGCCGGTGGTGGAGATCGTCAGGAACACACGGCCGATTGTTGCTGGTCACGCGCCCTGGATGCGCCCTATTTTCCGGCGGCCAGATCCGCGATCCGGTCGGGGCCGATGCGGCAGCAGCCGCCGATGAGGCGGGCGCCCGCGCGGTACCAGGCGCCGGTGGGCCAGGGGACGGGAGTCCGGGGGGACTGCCAGGTGCGGGTGGCTGCGTCCCAGACCGAGCCGTCGTTGGGGTAGGCCAGGAGCGGCTTGCCGGTGGTGGCGGCCGCCGCTTCGAGGGCGGGCAGGACCTCCGCCGGGTCGCAGCAGTTGACGCCGACCGCGATGACCTGCGGCGCCGCGGCCGCGAGGGCGAAGGCCTCGCGGAGGGAATCCCCGGAGCGGGTCCGGCCGCCGGCGACGGTGTAGCTCAGCCAGGCCTCGGCGTCCGTCTCCGCGAGGACCGTGATCAGGGCTTCGGCCTCGGCCGGGTCGGGGAGGGTTTCCAGGGCGAGGACGTCGGGGCCCGCGGCGAGCAGGGCCTCGACGCGGGGGCGGTGGAAGGCGGCGAGCTCGCGCACGCTCAGGCCGTACCGGCCGCGGTATTCGGAGCCGTCCGCGAGGACCGCTCCGTACGGGCCGACGGAGGCGGCCACCCACACCTCGTGGTCGGCGGCTCCGGCGGCTCGGGCGGCGAGGTCCACGCTGCGGCGGAGCAGGTCGGTGGCCCGGGGGTGGCCGGGGCCGATCTGGTAGCTCGCGGTGATCAGCACCTCGGCACCGGCCCGCGCGTACGCCGTGTGGGCGGCCTCGACCTGGTCGGGCCGCTCGGCGAGCACCCGGCCCGTCCAGAGGCCGCCGGACAGGTCGCAGCCCTGGGCGGCGAGCTGGTTGCTCAGCCCGCCGTCCAGAAACACGGTCCGGCGGGCCAGGACTTCGGCGAGCGGGCCGGACGCACGTGGCATGGCCTTGCCTTTCCTTGCCCTACGCGACCTCTCAGGGGGCCTTGGGCGTATTCGAGCATCCGCTCGATGTCGGGGCGGAAGACTTCAGGGTCGTCACCGGAGCGGCCTGCGTCCCCGTAGTGGCCCGTGTGTCCCCACCCGGTCCACGCCTCCATCCTGCCCTTCTTCCCACCCGCACCGCCCCTGCAAGGTGAATCGCGTCAACCGGTCGTGTCCGCCCCCTGCCCGGTCAGTGACCGGCCCGGACGGGGATCGTTTGCCCGGACGGAGCCGGACCGCCCGGCCCGCGCGCCGACGGCCTTTCGCCGGTGCGTCCACCGCCCCCTTCCGCTGCGGAAGGGCGAGGGCCGAGGAGGCCGCCATGTCCCACGAGGCCGTACCGGAGACCCGCCGACAGAACGGACGGACCGGGCAGGCTGCACACGACGATGCACGCCAGGACCCCACCGCGCCCGCCCAGGACGGCGCGCCGAACGGCCCGCTGCAGCAGATGGAAGAGCTGATGGCGGCCCTGAACGCCGACCTCTCGCAGCTCGACGCCGACCTCCAGTCCTCCACGGACCGCACCCCCGGCAGCCGCGCCCCCGAGAGCGAGCGCCCCTCCGACCGGTCGCACTGACCGTGCGGGTCCCGTCACGCACGGCGGGACCCCACTCGTTTCTCCCCGCTCAGGCCACTCCCGACGCGGACCCCCGCTCGCGAACCGCCATGCGGCGCAGGAGCGCCCGCACCCGGTCGCTCGACTCGTCAGCCGCGTCGATCGACTCTATGCACTGCCAGTACAGGGCCTCGTCATCCGTCGCGCAGGCGACGCCGACCAGCGCTATGCCCACTTCGCCCAGCAGCGCCTGGAGTCCGAGCAGCGCTTGGCGGACATCCGACACCTGCGTCAACTGCGCGGCCCGCGGCGGATGGTCGGGTGTGCTGACCTCGCCGCGCAGGGCCGCCCGGTCGATCACCCCGCAGCCTCTGCTTCCCGCTTCCCCCAGTCCCCGTGCCTCCGCTCTCATCTCCGGCGGCCCGGTGACCGCCAGATATCCTCCTACGCCCTGCGTGAGCGCCTGGGCCTGCCAGGCCTCGCCCACGATGTCCCACGCAGCCCCACTCTGTGCCAGCGCGTGCCGGCCGGCCGCGATGAGCCGTACCGCATCCATATGCCGTCCCCCGTCCGCACGACATCCCACCATTCCTCACCACTACCCAGAGTGAGGGCAATGGGCCAGTAAAGCCAGGGGTATTCGGAAAATGTGGACACAAATGTGATTGTGATGGAGTCCATCACTCCGAAGAGTGACGATGTGGGGTCGTACCGCCCGGCACCGGGAAGCGGAGCTCGTTCCTCTCGATCTTCGCGGCGAGCGCATCCAGCACATCCACCCCGAGGACCTCACAGAACTGCAGCAGGTACGCGAGCACGTCAGCCACCTCGTCGGCCACGCGGTGGGCGGTTTCCGGCTTCTCCATGACCTTCGCCGACTGTTCCGGCGTCAGCCACTGGAAGATCTCGACCAGTTCCGAGGCCTCCACGCTCAACGCCACCGCCAGGTTCTTGGGCGTGTGGTAGGGCTCCCAGCCGCGCGCCGCCGCGAAGTCGACGAGCCTGCGCCGGAGTCGGTCCAGCCTGTCACCGGGAGCATCCGGGGTCTCGGCCCCGCCGCGACCGCCGCCCGTGTCATCCGTGTCGTTCATGGGGTCAGGTCTACCACCGTGACCCCGGGAAGGCGGCGGGCGGCCGCCGCGGTCTCCTCCCCCACCGCCGCCGCCAGCCGGATGTGGCCGCGCCCGCAGGCCAGCAGGGCCAGCCGCAGCAGTTCGGCGCTCTGGGCCCGGTCCAGGCCCCGGTCGAAACCGTCGGCCAGCACCGTCAGCGCCTGCCGCGCGGACAGCAGTTCGGCGGCCGGGTCCATCGCGAGCACCCCGGGCCCGGTCAGCAGGACCAGCGCCAGTGCGAGGAATCGCAATTCCCCCGCGCCCAGCCGGGCCAGCTCGGTGGCGGGCCGGGCGGGGCCGCGGTCGAGCACCGCCGTGACGGGGCCGTCCGCGGGGGCCCGTACGTCGAGCCCGGCGACCTCTCCCGCGCAACCGGTGCGGGCCGCCTCGGCGAGCAGCGCGTGCCGGGTGCCGCATTCGTGGCGGGTCCGGCGCAGTACGTCGGCCAGGTTGGCGCAGTCGCCCAGCAGCCTGCCCTCCCCCGGCGGGACGGGGGCGCGCATCCGCTCGGGGCGGGGGTCGCAGGGGAACACCGAGCGCAGGGCCACCACGACCTGCTCGGCGGAGGCCAGGACCTGGCGCTGGCCGGCCGTGGCACCGGCCACGCGGAGCGGGAGCAGGGCGGTGCCGAGCCGGTCGTCGGGCAGCGGGGCCCGGGTGACACCGACGGCGCCGCCGGTCAGCCAGGCGGCCTGTACGGAGCGCCGGCCGGGGTCGCGCAGGGCGGTGGCCAGCAGGATCCGCCCGTCCTGCGAAAGCCGTTCGCCGACGATGCGCACGGTGGGCTCGGCCTGCACGGCGAGGTCGAGCCGGACCGGACCGACGGGGCCGTCGACCGTGCACCCGAGGCGGAAGCCGCGCCGCCGCTCGGCGTCGGGGACGGCCAGATCGGGGATCCGGGCACCGGGATCGGGGAAGGCCTCCTCCAGGGTGGCCCCGGAACCCAGCGCGGCGAGGGCCTCGTACGCGGCCAGCGCCTGGGACTTGCCACTGCCGCTCGGCCCGGCGAAGAGGGTGACGGGCCCGAGCCGGAAGGCCGCGCCGCGGTGCGGCCCGAAGGCGGAGAGCCGCAGTGCGGTCACGACGGGCCGCGGCTGGGCGCGGCCCGCCTGCGCGGGAACGGCGGGAGTGGCCGCAACGGCGGGAGTGGCGGGGACCCCGGCAACATCGGGGTCGTTGGCGGCGTCGGCTAACGCGACTGCGGCGGGGGCGAGGCCCGTCGGCGCGTCCAGGGAGGCGTCCATGCGCGGGACGGTACGGGCCGCCGGACCCCCCGGGGTCCCGGCGAACCGTTCCGTCGCGGCGACCTTCCTACGATCGGGGGACGGCGGCGGCCGCGATCCCCTCGACCTCGGTCCCGACGGGTGCCAGCAGGAAGACGTTCCGGTCGACCCGGTGCATCCCGCTGCCGAGCCCGAAGACGACACCACTGCTGAAGTCCAGGATCCGCTTGGCCACTTCGCTGTCCGCGCCGGTGAGGTCGAGCAGTACCGGGATCTGCGCGATCAGATACTCCGCCACCTCCCGCGCGTCCGCGAAGATCTGAACCCGGATCACCACGAAGCGCCGCTGCTCCGCCGCCGACGCCCCGGGCGTCGTGGGGATGGTGCGGTGGTCCACCCGGGAGGGCCATTCGTTGCGACTGCGCAGGGGGACCACCTGCGCGAGCCCCTCCCACTGTTCGTCGGTGACGTCGTACCTGCTCACCGGGCCGCCTCGGCCGCGCGCTTCTTGTGCATCCCCCCATCCTCTCGTGTTTCACCCGTTCAGCCCAACACCGACACGAACCACCCCGGCCACTCCCCGCGAACGCAGTAGGTTAGGTTAGGCATACCTAACTACCTCGCGACGATGGAGAGGAACCAGATGCGCATGTCCGGTGCCCCCGCCCGCCCGGCCGACCGTCCCACCGATGCCGAGCGGGTCCGGTCGATCCTGGCCGCAGCCCACTCCATGACCGTGGTCACCGACGGACTGCGCACCGAGGTCCGCCACCTCGACGGCACGGACCCGATGGGCCGGCTGCACCTGCACCCCGCCGAGCCCGGCGGCGACGCCGGACTCCGGCCCGCGGTCCGGCTGGAGTTCACCGACGTCGCCCCCACCCCCGTACGCGACCGGGTGCGTGCCCGGGTGACCGTCCTGGGCCGCCTGCTCACCCCTTACTCCGACGAGCGGGACGGCCCGGGCGGCCCGGGCGGCCCGGGCGGCCCGGGCGGCCCGGGCGGCCCGGGCGCGAGCGCCGGTTCCACCTGCGTGAAGTTCGGCCAGGCCGTCCTGGAAACGGCGGACGGCTTCTCGTACATCGGACTCCACGAGCTGGACGCCGCCCGCCCCGACCCGCTGGCCCCGTACGAGGCGGGCATGCTCACGCACCTCTTCGACGACCACTCCGACCTGGTCACCCTGCTGCTGCGCCTGGTCCAGCCGCTGCCCACCGCCGCCCTGGTCCGCGTGCTGCCGGCCGCGATGGACCGGTACGGGATCACCCTGCGGCTGGAGGAACGGCGCGGCCACCGCGACGTACGGCTGCCCTTCCCCTCGCCGCTCGACGACGTGGACCAGTCGGGCGCCCAGATCCGGGCCCTCTTCAGCGCCGCCAAGCGGCGCTCGCACCGCAGCACCCTGCCCGCCTGAGCCCGGCCGCCGGGAACAGCGGGCCGCCGTGCCCGCTCACGAGGTGGCGGGTCGCGTACGGGCGTACCGGTTGGCGGGGCGCGGCAGGCCGTAGTTCTCGCGCAGCGTGCGGCCGCTGTACTCGGTGCGGAAGAGCCCGCGCCGCTGGAGGACCGGCACGACGTGGTCGACGAAGTCGGTCAGGCCGGTGGGCAGGACGGGCGCCATGATGTTGAAGCCGTCGGCCGCTCCTCGGGTGAACCACTCCTCCAGCTGGTCGGCGATCTGCTCGGGGGTGCCGGCGAAGACCCGGTGGCCGCGGCCGGCGCCGAGGCGGGCGATCAGCTCGCGCAGGGTGAGGGCTTCGCGGCGCGCCAGTTCGGCGACGAGGGTGAACCGGCTCTTGTTGCCGTTGATGTCCCGCTCCTCCGGGAGATCGGGCAGTGTGCCGTCGAGGGGGTGGCCGGTGAGGTCGACGCCGAGCATGTGGGAGAGCTGGGCGAGGCCGTACTCCGGCACCTGGAGGTCGGTGAGCTGCTGCTCCAGGGCCTTGGCCTCGGCCTCGGTGGAGCCGATGACGGGTGCGATGCCGGGCAGGACGAGCAGGTCGCTCTCGGCACGGCCGTACTTCGCCAGACGGGACTTGAGGTCCTTGTAGAAGGTCTGGCCGTCGGCGAGGGTCTGCTGGGCGGTGAAGACGGCCTCCGCGTACTGGGCGGCGAACTCCTTGCCGTCCTCGGAGGATCCGGCCTGCACCAGGAGCGGGTGGCCCTGCGGGGAGCGCGGCACGTTGAGCGGTCCGGCCACGCCGAAGTGCTCGCCGCGGTGCGCGGCCGGGTGGAGCTTGTCGGTGTCGGCGTAGATGCCGCGCTCCTTGTCGAGGACGATCGCGTCGTCCTCCCAGCTGTCCCAGAGCTTCGTGGCGACGTCGAGGAACTCCCGGGCCCGGTCGTAGCGCAGGCCGTGCTCCAGGTGCTCGTCCCGGTTGAAGTTGCGGGCCTCGTCGACGCTGCCGGAGGTGACGATGTTCCAGCCGGCGCGGCCGCCGCTGATGTGGTCGAGGGAGGCGAACTTCCGGGCCGTGTGGAAGGGCTCGTTGAAGGTGGTGGAGACGGTGGCGATCAGCCCGATGTGCTCGGTGACGGCGGCGATCGCGGAGAGCAGGGTGAGCGGCTCGAACCCGCCGACGGCGTTGTAGCGGGCCTTGCCCCAGAGGGCGACCCCGTCGGCGAAGAAGATGGAGTCGAGCCGTCCGCGCTCGGCGGTGCGGGCCAGTTCCTGGAAGTACCGCAGGTCGGTGACGCGTTCGGGGGTGCTGTCCGGATGGCGCCAGGCGGCGTCGTGGTGTCCGGCGTTCATGAGGAAGGCGTTGAGGTGCAGGGTCCGGGGTGCGGTCATGGCTGTTCCTTGTGTTCGGAGTCGGGGGCCGGGGACGGGCCGGGGCCTGGCCGGAGCCGGGGCCTGAGCGGGAACCGCACCGGTCAGGCGGGGACGCGCCAGACGCTGAGGCGGCGTTCGACCGCGACGAGCAGCTGGTTGAAGGCCACGCCGATGGCGGAGATGGTGACGATGCCCGCGTACATCTGCGGGATCGCGAAGTTGAACTGCGAGGCGTTGATCAGGTAGCCGAGGCCCGCCTTCGCGCCGATCATCTCGGCGGCCACGAGGACGAGGATGGAGACGGCTCCGGCGAGGCGGATGCCGGTGAAGACGGCCGGGACCGAGGACGGCAGGATCACCTTCTGGAAGAGCCTGAGCGTCGACAGGTCCATCGAGCGGGCGAGCCTGACGAGGGTGGGGTCGGCGTTCCCGACCGCGCTGATGGTGTTCAGCAGGATCGGCCACACGCAGGCGTAGACGACGATCGAGACCTTCGACGTCTCCCCGATGCCGAGCAGGAGCACGAAGACCGGCAACAGGGCGAGCGCGGCGGTGTTGCGGAACACCTCCAGCAGCGGACCGAGCAGCGCGGCGAGCGGCCGGTACCAGCCGATGAGCAGACCGAGCGGGACGGCGACGGCGACGGCGATCCCGAAGCCGCCGAAGGAACGGACGAGGCTGGCCGAGGCGTGCGTGCCGAGCTGGCCGTTGCCCAGGAGTTCCCACCAGGCCACGGCGACCTGGCTGACCGGTGGCAGGAAGGTGGCGTCGACCAGGCCGAGCCTGGGCGCCGTCTCCCAGACGGCGAGCAGGGCGAGGACGGCCGCCGACCGCAGTGCGGCGGCGCGCAGCCACCGCACCAGTGCCCTGGCGGGCTGCCGGGCGGGGGCCGGGGCCTTGGCCGGAGCCGGGGCCAGGGCCGGAGCCAGGGCCGGGGCCTTCGCCAGGGCCGGAGCCGGGGCCGGAGCCTTCGCCTGGGCAGGGGCCTCGGGCAGGGTCGGAACCTTGGTCGATGGCGGGGTCGGGCCTTGGCCGGTGCTGGTGGGGGCGGGTGGCGCGGAGTCCCGTACCGCGGCTGCGGAGGCGGGAGCCGCCGGGCGTGCGGACGCCCTTGCCGCTGCGGCGGCGGGGAAGACCCCTACCGCCTCCGGAGCGGCCGGGCCGCGGGCGTCCTCCTCCTGGCCGGCCAGGGCGGTCGCGGCGGCGGCGGCGGCGGCGGGGGTGGTGTCGGTGGTCATACGGTGGCCTCCTCCTTCTCCAGTTGCTGAGCGCGGGCCACTTCGTCGTGGAGCAGGGTCCAGATCTCGTGGCGGTAGCGGGCGAACTCCGGGCTGGAGCGCAGGTCCTCGCCCTGCAGGCCGGGGCCGCGCTCGCCGAGGGTGACGGGGACGACCTCCTTGATCCGTCCCGGACGGGAGGTCATGACGGCCACCTTCTGGCCGAGGTAGACGGCTTCCTCGATGCCGTGGGTGATGAAGACGACGGTCTTGCCCGTGCGCTGCCAGATGCGGCGCAGCTCGTCCTGCAGGGACTCGCGGGTCTGCGCGTCGAGCGCGGCGAACGGCTCGTCCATCAGCAGCACGTCCGGGTCGTAGGCCAGCGCGCGGGCGATCGCCACGCGCTGGCGCATGCCGCCGGAGAGTTCGTGGGGGTGCCGGTCCTCGAAACCGGCGAGCCCGACGATGTCCAGGAACTCCCTGGCCCGGTCCGTTCGTTGACGCCTCGGTACGCCGGTGGCCTCCAGGCCGAATGCGACATTGCCCAGCGCCGTGCGCCACGGGAGCAGCGCGTACTGCTGGAAGACGGTGCCCCGGTCCAGGCCGGGGCCGGTGACGGGCTCGCCGTCGAGCAGGATCCGCCCCGCCGTCGGCCGGGACAGTCCGCCGAGCAGGTCCAGGAGGGTCGATTTGCCGCAGCCGCTGGGGCCGACGACGACCACGAACTCCCCTGCCCCGATCTCCAGGTCGATTCCGTCGAGGGCGGTGAACTCCCCCTTGTCCGGGCCCTTGTCCCGGCCCTTGTTCTTGGCCGGGAAGGTCTTGCCCACTCCCTCGAACACGATCTTCGCCATGTCCGGTCAGTCCTTTCCGTAGCCGTTGAACTCGTTGGTGTAGAGGTCGGACGGCTTGACCTGGCCCTTCTTGATCTCGCCGCGCTCGCCGAGCCAGTCGATCCAGAGCTGGAAGGACTGGTCCGGTATCCGGCCGCCCGTCTCGGCGATCCCGAACGAGCGCCAGTACTGCAGGGCGGCGGTGTCCTCGCCCCGCCCGCGCTTCCTGACGATCTCCGTCATGCGCGCGACGGCCTCCTCGCGCGGGGTGGCACGGGACCATTCGATGGCCTTGGCCACACCGGTCGTGAAGGTCCGTACGGTGTCCGGGTTCTGCTTGATGAAGCGCTCGGTCATGATGTAGGTGCCGGCGCTGAAGGGCCCGAGCAGCTCGACATCGGTGAACAGCGGACGGATGCCGCCGTTCGCGAGGGCCTTGTCGCGGAGGATCCCGGTGAGCACGCCGACCTCGATCTGCTTCTGGCGCAGCGCCTGCTCGGTGTTGACGGGCGGCACCACCAGGGCCTCGACCCCGGCCGCGTCCGCCTTGGACAGGCCGTTGCGGCTCAGGTAGAGGTCGAGAAGGGCCTGGTAGTGGGCGCCCAGGGTGTTCATACCGACCTTCTTTCCGATCAGGTCCCGGGCGGAGCGGATCGGGCTGTCCTCCAGGACGAAGTAGCCGCCGTAGGAGTACTGGTCGGAGCCGTAGGAGGAGATGACGGCCTTGATCGGGGCGTTGCCGGCGGCGAGCTTGATGACCGCGCCGTTGAAAGCGCTGCCGAAGTGGGTCTGGCCGGTGGCCGCGGACTGGATGTCCTGCGGGCCGCTGATGGTGTTGCCGACCCATTCGAGCGTCACGTCCTCGAAGTAGCCGAGATCGGCGGCGAGTTCGGGGAGGGTGACCGCGCCGACCGCTCCCTGGTACTTCAGGGTCTTGATCTGCGAGCCGGAGCCGGAGCCGCCGGCGGTGGCCGTGCCACAGCTCACCGCGGCCGCCGAGATGCCGAGCAGGGTCAGGAACTGGCGCCGGGAGGTGGAGGTCGAGGTGAAGGCTGCGGGCATGGCGGGTCCTTGTCGGTGCGGAGGTCGCGTGGTGGCGGGGCGTTACGGGGCGGCGGTGAGCGCGGTGCGGTGTGCGGCGCGCAGGGCGTCGGCGAACTCGTCGACGGCCTGGAAGAGATCGAGTTCCGCCTCGGGCCGCAGCCGGTCGGGGCCGGAACCGCGCTCGACGGAGGAGTCGAGGACGAACCGGCCGGCGGTGACGTGCCGGGCGCCGAGGGCGGCGAGCACGGGGCGCAGGGCGTAGTCGATGGTCAGGACGTGGGCGAGGCTGCCGCCGGTGACCAGCGGCAGAACCGTTTTGCCGGCCAGGCCGTCCTGCGGCAGCAGATCGAGGAAGGCCTTGAGCAGACCGGTGTACGAGGCCTTGTAGACCGGGGTCGCGATGACGATCCCGTCCGCCTCGGCGACGGCTTCGAGTGCCCGGCGGATCTCCGGCTCGCCGCGCCGGGCGGAGAGCAGGTCGGCGGCGGGGAGGTCGCGGACGGCGAGGTGCGCGGTCTCGAACCCCGAGTGGGCGAGGCGGCGCAGCACGTGGTCGGCGACGACCTCGGTACGGGAGTGGAGGGACGGACTGCCGGTGAGGGCGAGCAGCTGGGGCACGGGGGCTCCTTGGATGCCGTACGGGAGCGGGACGGTCAGGTGGTGGAGGCGCCGGAGGCGATGCCGAAGGCGGGGTCCGGGACGGCCTCGGGGCTGATCAGCCGGGAGGGCTCGCCGTCGGGGCCGACCGGGATGTCGCCGTCGACGGTGACGCGGCGCAGGGTGCGCTCGTGGTCGTCGGAGTCGTCCACGCCGTAGTGCTGGGTGGCGCGGTTGTCCCAGATGGCGACGTCACCGGCCCGCCACTGCCAGCGGACGGTGTTCTCGGGGCTCTCGATGTGGGACTGGAACAGGTCCTGCAGGACACGGGAGTCGCGGCCGGTGAGGCCGCTGATGCGCTGGACGAAGTTGCCGAGGAGCAGGGTGCGTTCCCCGGTCTCGGGGTGGACGCGGACCACCGGGTGCTCGGTGAGGAACGTGGTGGAGGTGAAGACCTCGCGGTACTGGGCCAGCGCCTCGGGCAGGGCGTCGGGCCGGAGGGCGGCGTAGTCGTACTCGTTGGAGTGGACGGCGCGGAGGCTGTCGGCGAGCGCGCGGAGCGGTGCGGGAAGGGTGCTGTAGGCGGTGGCGGTGTTGGCCCACAGGGTGTTGCCGCCGTACGGGGGGATGGTGACGGCCCGGAGGACGGAGAAGGCCGGGTAGGCGGGGGCGAAGGTGACGTCGGTGTGCCACTGGTTGGCGCGGGCGCCGTGGTGGGAGTCGACGCCGAGGGCGTAACGGCCGTCGGCCGAGGGGACGGTGGGGTGCGCGACGGGCGCGCCGAGCAGCTGGGCGAAGGCCTCGTGGCCGGCCTCGTCGAGGTGGTCCTGGCCGCGGAAGAAGACGACCTTGTGGGCGAGGAGCGTGGCGCGGATCTCGGCGACGGTGGCGGCGGGCAGGTCGCCGCCGAGCCGTACGCCGCCGATCTCGGCGCCGATGCGGCCGCCGACCTTCGTGACGGTGGCGGAGGTGAGCGCAGTGGACATGGGAACTCCCTGGGGTTGTTTCCGCAACGGAAGGAACAGGGGTACGGGCAGCCCGGCGGGCAGGAGGCCGTGCGGGGACGCGGGTGAGGCGGAATTGCCTACCGCACGGGCCGACCGCCCGGGCGGTGGGCGGCTACGGACTTACCGGGGGGCCTGACCGCCGGGGCGTGCCGTGGACCGACGGGGCGGTCCATGTCGCCGGTGCGGTGGACCGCCGGGGCCGTGGACCGCCGGGGCCGGGTGTTTCGGAGCGGCCGGGCTCAGGCGCGGCGCGGGGCCGGACAGCGGCCCGGACACTCACCCGGCGCGGTACACGGGCCGGTGGTGTGGAGCCGCGGGACGAGGAGTTCGTTCGCGGACATGGCCCGGAGCGTGTCAGCGGGCCCGTCGCCGGTCAACCCTGGTGCCGACCGCCACCGGGCCCGTCGCACAGGGCCCGTACACCGCCTGCGAGCTGGCTTTTCGTGGTTCCGTGAGGGGTACGCCGCCCGGTCCCCGACGGCCGAAAACCGTGGCCGGATTTCATGGCCCCGCAACGCGCCCGCCACGCGCCCACCCGGATCGGATCGCGGCGGTCCTCGAAGACCCGGGGCTCCGCCCCGGACCCGGTGCCGACCGGCAACCACGCCCGAGCCGTCGCGCGGGCCCGAAAGACCCGGGCCGTCGCCCGGGCCGTGATCCTGTTCGGCTGCCCGGAGGCCCGCCGCAACCCGGTGCACCCGTTCATCGACAACGTCGTCGACGCCGCCTTCGGCACCGGTGGAACCGTGCGCAGGGCCCGGGCCCGGCCGCCGGCGACGTGACCCGCCTGCCGCCGCCCCGGCCGCGGGCCCGCCGCGCGTGCCGCGCGTGCCGTGCGTGCCGTGCGGACGTGCCGGCTGCCTGCGGGCGACCGTCTCCGACACCGCGCCGGGCGCCGAGGCGGTCCGCCGCGGCATCGTGCCGGACCCGTTCGCCACCGGCGACAGCTGCGAGGGCGAGCGGCGCACCGCGGTCGCCGCCCGGCTGCGCGCGGCCGACCAGGCGATGCCGGTACTTCGCGCCGGCGGCGGCCTTCGCACCTACCTGCCCGGCGCCTCGCGATCCGCCCACCGGGCCGCCGGGTTCCGTGGCCGTCGGGACCTCGCGTACGGCCACCGGCGGGGCGTACGCCGGCGCCGCACCCAGCGGCCCCCGCCCCAGGTGGCCGTCGGTGAGCAGGGAATCCCCGGTGGCCCGGCAGCGAACGTACCGGTGACTGCGCCCGACGGGTCGACCGTGCCGCTGCGCGACCTGCTGGGACAGGGACGGCTGCGCGGGTCGGCCGGCTGCTGCGCGAGCGCGCCCGCGCCGTGGGCCGCGCGGCGGCCCTTCTGTCGGATGTCTTCAATCCCGCGATCATGGTCGTGACGGAGCTGTCGAGCGTTCCGCACGAGGGGCGTCCGGAGGAGATCCGGGGCGCCGCGGAGGAGATGCCGCACGTCCGCAGCGAACCCGCGCGGATCGTGGTACCGCACACGGGCCCGGCCCTACTCCCTCAGGCGGCGACAACGGTGCTGCTCAGCCGGGCTGTCCAGGATCCGCTCGGCACGCTGTGAGAGTGCGAGATCACACCCGTCGGTATGGTGCCACCTGAGCGCCCTCCCCTACATTCGAGCCATGACGGTCCTGCCTGACGACGGGCTCTCCCTGGCCGCCGAGTTCCCTGACGCGACGCATGAGCAGTGGCAGCGCCTTGTAGAGGGCGTACTGCGCAAGTCGGGCAAGGAAGCCTCCGGCGAGGCCGCTGAAGAAGCGTTGTCCACCCCACTCGAGGACGGGCTCACCACCCGCCCGCTGTACACCGCGCCGCCCGACGGGACGGCTCCCGACACCGGTTTCCCCGGCTTCGCCCCCTTTGTACGGGGCGGCAGGCCGGAAGGCACCACCGCGAACGGCTGGGACGTGCGCCAGCGCCTCGCGGGCACCGACCCGGCACGCCTGAACGAGGCGGTCCTCGCCGACCTGGAGAACGGGGTCACCTCGCTCTGGCTGACCGTCGGCCGCAGCGGCATCCCCGTCGACGGCCTCGCCCGGGCACTGGACGGGGTCTACCTGGATCTCGCCCCGGTGTCCCTGGACGCCGGAGCCGATTACGCTCAGGCCGCGCGGGCGTTCCTCGCCCTGTGCGCCGATCGCGGGACCGGCCCGACGGAGGTTCGGGCGAGCCTCGGCGCCGACCCCCTGGGCCACGAGGCCCGCACGGGCGAAGCGCTGGACATGGCCGACGCCGTGTCCCTGGCCCGGGAGGCCTCCTCCGGTTACCCCGGGGTGCGCGCCCTGACCGTGGACGCCCTGCCGTACCACGAGGCCGGCGGCAGCGCCGCCGAGGAGCTGGGCCTGTCCCTGGCCACCGGCGTCGCCTACCTGCGCGCCCTCACCGGGGCCGGCCTGAGCACCGCGGCGGCCCTCGGCCAGCTGGAGTTCCGCTACGCGGCCACCGCCGACCAGTTCCTCACGATCGCCAAGCTGCGCGCCGCGCGCCGCCTGTGGGCCCGTGTCGCCGGGGCCTCGGGGGCCCCGGAGGCGGGTGCCCAGCTCCAGCACGCGGTGACCTCGCCGGTGATGATGACGCGCCGCGACCCGTGGGTGAACATGCTGCGCACCACCGTGGCCTGCATGGCCGCGGGTGTGGGCGGCGCGGACTCGGTCACCGTGCTCCCCTTCGACAACGAGCTCGGCCTGCCGGACGCCTTCGCGCGCCGGATCGCCCGCAACACCTCCACGATCCTGCTGGAGGAGTCACACCTGGCCCGCGTCATCGACCCGGCCGGCGGCTCGTACTACGTCGAGCGGCTCACCGACGAACTCGCCCACGCGGCCTGGGCGTTCTTCCAGACCCTGGAGAAGGCCGGCGGCCAGGCCGCCGCCCTGCGCTCCGGTCTGGTCGCCGAACGGCTCGCCGCCACCTGGGCCGAGCGCTCGAAGAAGCTGGCCAAGCGCCGCGAACCGATCACCGGCGTCAGCGAGTTCCCGCTGCTGTCGGAGAAGCCGGTCGTACGGGAGAGCGCGCCGCCCGCGCCCACCGGGGGGCTCCCCCGCGTACGGCGCGACGAGGCGTACGAGGTACTGCGCGCCCGCAGCGACGCCCACCTGGCGGCGACCGGCGCCCGGCCCAGGATCTTCCTGGCCGCGCTGGGCCCGGCGGCCGCGCACACCGCGCGGGCCACCTTCGCCTCCAACCTGTTCCAGGCGGGCGGCATCGAACCGGTGCACGACCCGGTGTCCGTGGACCCGGAGACGGCCGCCGAGGCGTACGCGGCGAGCGGCGCCGACGGCATGGCCGTGCTGTGCTCCAGCGACGCGCTGTACGAGGAGCAGGCCGGGGCGGTGGCCGGGGCGCTGCGCGCCGCGGGCGCCACGACCGTGTTCCTCGCGGGCAAGCCGGGTACCGCAGGGGCTTCCGTGGACGAGTACGTCTTCGCCGGCTGTGACGCCGTCGCCGTGCTGTCCTCCGTACTCGACCGGATGGGAGTGCCGTCTTGAGCATCCCCGATTTCTCCGAGCTGGCGCTCGGCTCCTCCTCCGCCGGAGCATCCGAGGACCAGTGGCGCTCCGCGGTGAAGGAGTCCGCCGGCACCGCGGCCTCCGACCTGCTGTGGGAGACCCCCGAGGGCATCGGCGTCAAGCCGCTGTACACGGGACGGGACCTGGAGGGCCTGGACTTCCTTCAGACGTACCCGGGCGTGGCCCCGTACCTGCGCGGCCCGTACCCGACGATGTACGTCAACCAGCCCTGGACGATCCGCCAGTACGCCGGCTTCTCCACGGCCGAGGAGTCGAACGCCTTCTACCGGCGCAACCTGGCCGCCGGCCAGAAGGGCCTGTCGGTCGCCTTCGACCTGCCGACGCACCGCGGCTACGACAGCGACCACCCGCGCGTGACCGGCGACGTCGGCATGGCCGGCGTGGCCATCGACTCGATCTACGACATGCGGCAGCTGTTCGACGGGATCCCGCTGGACAAGATGTCGGTGTCGATGACGATGAACGGCGCGGTGCTGCCCGTCCTCGCCCTGTACATCGTGGCGGCGGAGGAGCAGGGCGTCTCCGCCGACAAGCTCGCCGGGACCATCCAGAACGACATCCTCAAGGAGTTCATGGTCCGCAACACCTACATCTATCCGCCGAAACCCTCGATGCGGATCATCTCCGACATCTTCTCCTTCACCTCGCAGAAGATGCCGCGGTACAACTCGATCTCCATCTCCGGCTACCACATCCAGGAAGCGGGGGCGACGGCCGACCTGGAGCTGGCCTACACCCTCGCCGACGGCGTGGAGTACCTGCGCGCCGGCCAGGCCGTCGGGCTGAACGTGGACGCGTTCGCGCCGCGACTGTCCTTCTTCTGGGCGATCGGCATGAACTTCTTCATGGAGGTCGCGAAGCTGCGCGCCGCGCGCCTGCTGTGGGCGCGCCTGGTCAAGCAGTTCGACCCGCAGAACGCCAAGTCGCTGTCGCTGCGCACCCATTCGCAGACCTCGGGCTGGTCGCTGACCGCGCAGGACGTCTTCAACAACGTCACGCGTACGTGCATCGAGGCGATGGCGGCGACCCAGGGACACACCCAGTCGCTGCACACCAACGCCCTCGACGAGGCGCTCGCGCTGCCGACGGACTTCTCGGCGCGCATCGCCCGCAACACCCAGCTGCTGCTCCAGCAGGAGTCGGGGACCTGCCGGTCGATCGACCCCTGGGGCGGCAGCGCGTACGTCGAGAAGCTCACGTACGACCTGGCCCGGCGCGCCTGGCAGCACATCGAGGAGGTCGAGGCGGCCGGCGGCATGGCGCAGGCCATCGACGCGGGCATCCCGAAGCTGCGCGTGGAGGAGGCCGCGGCGCGTACGCAGGCACGGATCGACTCGGGCCGGCAGCCGGTGATCGGCGTCAACAAGTACCGCGTGGAGAACGACGAGGCGATCGACGTCCTGAAGGTCGACAACTCCTCGGTGCGCTCCCAGCAGATCGCCAAGCTGCGGCGGCTGCGCGAAGAGCGCGACGAGGCGGTCACGCAGGACACCCTGCGGGCGCTGACGAACGCCGCGGAGCGCGGCGACGGCAACCTGCTGGCCCTGGCGGTGGACGCGGCGCGCGCCAAGGCGACGGTGGGTGAGATCTCGGACGCACTGGAGAAGGTGTACGGGCGGCACGCGAGCCAGATCCGTACGATCTCGGGTGTGTACCGCACCGAAGCAGGCGAGTCCCCCTCCGTGGAGCGCACCCGCGCCCTGGTCGACCGGTTCGAGGAGGCCGAGGGCCGCCGTCCTCGCATCCTCGTCGCCAAGATGGGCCAGGACGGCCACGACCGCGGCCAGAAGGTGATCGCGACCGCCTTCGCCGACCTGGGCTTCGACGTGGACGTCGGCCCGCTGTTCCAGACCCCGGCGGAGGTGGCCCGCCAGGCCGTCGAGGCGGACGTCCACGTGGTGGGCGTCTCGTCGCTGGCGGCCGGCCACCTGACCCTCGTACCGGCGCTGCGCGAGCAGTTGGCGGAGGAGGGCCGCGAGGACATCATGATCGTCGTGGGCGGGGTCATCCCGCCGGCCGATGTCCCCACGCTGCTGGAGATGGGCGCCACGGCGGTGTTCCCGCCCGGAACGGTGATCCCGGACGCCGCCCACGACCTGGTGACGCGGCTCGCCGCGGACCTGGGCCACGAGCTGTAGGCGGGCGCCGGTGCCGAAGATCGACATCGAGGCCTACGCGAAGGGGGTGCTCGACGGGAAGCGCGCGTTCATCGCGCGCGCGATCACGCTCGTCGAGTCCACCCTGCCCGCTCACCGGGTGCTGGCGCAGGGGCTGTTGACGGAACTGCTGCCGCACTCGGGCCGGGCCCGGCGGATCGGCATCAGCGGGGTGCCGGGGGTGGGCAAGTCCACCTTCATCGACGCGTTCGGCACGATGCTGACCGGCCTGGGCCACAAGGTCGCGGTCCTCGCGGTCGACCCGTCGTCGAAGCGCACGGGCGGCTCCATCCTCGGCGACAAGACGCGGATGGAGCGGCTGTCGGTCGACCCGGCGGCCTTCGTGCGGCCTTCACCCTCGGCGGGGACGCTGGGCGGGGTCGCCAAGGCCACCCGCGAGTCGATGATCGTGATGGAGGCGGCGGGCTACGGCGTCGTCCTCGTCGAGACGGTCGGCGTGGGCCAGTCGGAGACCACGGTGGCGGGGATGGTCGACTCCTTCCTGCTGCTCTCCCTGGCCCGGACGGGCGACCAGCTGCAGGGCATCAAGAAGGGCGTCCTGGAGCTGGCGGACGTCCTGGCGGTCAACAAGGCGGACGGCCCGCACGAGCGGGACGCGAAGGCGGCCGCCCGCGAACTGTCGGGCGCGCTGCGGCTGATGCACCCGGCCGACGCGGCGTGGACCCCGCCGGTCCTGACGTGCAGCGCCCGCGAGTCGGCGGGCCTGGACGAGGTGTGGAACCGCCTCGAACAGCACCGCACCCTGCTGGAGGCGGGCGGCCGGCTGACGGCGAAGCGGGCGGCGCAGCAGGTGGAGTGGACCTGGTCGATGGTCCGCGAGGAGCTGCTGGAACGGCTGCGTTCGGATCCGGCGGTACGGGAGCTCGCGCCGGAGCTGGAGGCGGCGGTCCGGGCGGGCTCGGTCACCCCGACCTCGGCGGCGGACCGCATCCTGTCGGCGTTCGGGAACTGACGGCGGGACGGCGCCCGGTGGGCGCCGTCCGGTCATTCACACTGCAGCCGCACCGACGGCGGCAGCAGATCGGCGCCCCGAATGCGGTCGCCGCCGACACGGATGTGCACCGTCCGCAATTGCGGGAGGGCGGCCAGCGGAGCGATGTCGATGTCTCCCTCCGCGGTGAAGTCCCCGATGAACCGGCACTCCATCAGCCCGGTAAAGGCATGCGGCAGTCGCCGGACCGCCGCCTGCACGGCCCTCTCCCCTCCGTTGCCGACGACGGTCAGCGCGACGACTCCCGGCAGCACCGCGTCCGGCGGAAGGGTCTCGAACGCCGAGGCGGACACCCGGAGGCGGGCGAGGGAGGCCAGCTCCTGGACCTCCCGCCAGTCGGCCTCCGAGGCCGGGCTGGACGCGCCGTTGAGCAACAGCTCCCTGAGTGGCAGCGCACCGAGCCCTTCCAGCCCCTGCGCGGGACGCGCGTGGCCGGACACCGCCAGTACGTCCAGCGGGGCGCCGGAGGGCAGGCCCTGCGCGCACCAGGTCGTCCCGGCGGGCCCGCTGATCACCAACAGTTCCAGGTCCCCGAGCTGTGCGACGGCGCGCAGGTCGAGGTCCGGACGGCTGGTGTTGATGCGCAGGTGCCGGATCGGCAGGCCGCCGAGCGCGGAGAGGTCCGTCAGCTCCGGGCAGGAGACGATCTCGAGGAGCTCCAGCGCTGCCTGCCCCCGCAGGAAACCCAGATCGGACACCGTGGGGTGGTCGATCGTCAGTTGCGTGAAGCCGTGCCGGCCCGCGTACGCGACCAGGCCTTCGAGGGACACCCCGCTCCTGATGTCCAGACGCTCGGGCCTCAGTCCGAGACGCTGCAGTTGGTGCAGCTGCTCATCGGAGCGGATGCTGTACTCCAGCGAGGACGGATCCACATGCGCGATCACCTCCTCGGCGTAGTCGGCGCAGTCGAAGCGTGACCAGGCCCAGATGAGCTGGCTTCGGACCGGGAGCCAGGGGTGCGTGGCGAACTGCGCGAGGAAGGGCGTGGCGGCGTCCGACGCGACGTGCGAGGCCGCGATCACCACGTGGTAGGCCTCCTCGTCGTCAAGCTTCGCGGGTCCGGGAAGCAGACCGAGGATCAGCGGGCCGACCTCCGCGAGCGCGCGGGCCTCCTCCGCGTTCGACGGCGGGATGAGGGTGGCGGTCCGTACTTCCACGGCCTCGCGGGTCTCGGGGTCGAGGGTGGTGGCGTGCTCCAGACAGGCCGCCGCGAGCAGGTAGACACGGGCCCGGGTGCGCTCGTCCGCGGCGCCGTCTCCCCGGACCAGGAGTTCTCGGAGGATCGTGACGCGCTCGGCGGGCCGGGCGAGGGCGACCGCCATCCGGATGACGTCCTCCCACTGGTCGTCGGCGGCATGGGAGGTGAGCAGGCCGAAGTCGCCCTCCTCCACCGCGGCCCGCGCGCCGAGGAAGTCCTGGAAGGTGCGGTGGATGAAGTCCGTCGTGTCCGGCGCCGGCTCCCTCAGGAGTCCGCTGCGCTGGAGGAAGTGCTCGAAGACCGCGGGGGCTCCGCCCAGGGCGGCCGCCTCCGGGACCGAGGGCAGGGCCCTCGCGATGATGTCCTCGGCCCGGGAACGGTCCATCACCGTGCGGCCGTTCTTGATCAGCCAGTACGCGAGGCGTTGCAGCAGGTCGAGCTGGGGCTCCTCGCGGAGATCGGGGACCTTCATGTCCCGCTCCCGATCGCGGCGGCTCAGCAGCATGGACAGCGCGGCCTCGTAGAGGTCCTTGCGGCCGTGGGGGAGGTATCCGCGCCGGTCCCGGTGGAGGGCGCAGATCAGTCCGCACATCAAGGGGTTGGTCGCGAGGATCCCGAGGTCGGCCTTGGTCCGCACGGCGGTGAGCAGCTCGTTCTCGTACGTCCGCAGGTCCGCGTCCTCGTCCCCGCCGTCGCGGGCCGCCGCGTGCCACCGCTTGATGAAGGTGGTGATGTCCGCCGGGCCCATGGGAGACAGGGTCAGCTCGGTGAAGTCCTCCTCCCCCAGCCAGTCCGCTCCCACGGCGGAAGGGCGCGAGGTGATGAGCCAGCGGTTGTCACCCCCGTAGGCGTCCATCAGGTCGCGCAGCCAGCCGCGGGTCCGTTCCCGTTCGGCGTCGGGGATCTCGTCGATGCCGTCGATGAGGACCAGGCCCCGGCCCGCGGTCAGGACGCGGTGCGCCCAGCCGTCGGGTTGCGCGGCCCCGAGCGGACAGCTGCCCGCGGCCAGGAAGTCCGCAGGGGCGGGCAGCCGTTCGCCGTGACGGGTCAGGGTGCGCAGGGGCAGGACGAAGGGGATGCGGTCGTAGAGGTGGTCCATCTGCGGGGTCAGGTCCTGGCGGGCGGCCGTGACGGCCAGCCACTGCACGAGCGTGGTCTTGCCGGAGCCGGCTTCGCCCCGGAGCAGGACGCGGGGGCTCTCGGCCAGGGCCCGGTCGGCGGGTTTCCCTGCGAGCGCCTGGAGGAACGGCGTCCAGTTGATGCCCCCGCCTCCGGCTTCCGGGGCGACCCAGGAGCTCGCGTAACGACCCGGGTCGGACGAGGAGGACGGTGAGGCGTCGTCGGGGAAGGCGGCCGCGATCCCCACAGCGGCGGCGGAATCGCGGTCGTGTGCCTGCGACAAGCCGGTCCGGCGCTGGTGTGCGCGCCACAACCGCCCCGGGAGCGAGGTCGCTTCCAGGCTCAGGTACGCCATGTCCAGCGGCCACCGCGTCGGTGAGTTGCTGAGGTCGAGCCCGTAGATCGTCAGCTTGCCGTGCCGCTTGGCCACGTACGGCAGGTACGTCTGCTCGAAGGCGGCGTCCTCGGCGCCCGGCAGCGGTGCGCGGCGGATCAGTTCGTCGACCTTGGCCGTCAGCTCGGCGATCCCGCGGGTCTGCTGTACCAGGGCGTGGGCGACGAAGGTCGAGCGCTGCGTGAAGAAGTGGAGGATGTGGAGGCAGGCGGCTTCGAGCAGCCGCTCGTAGAAGTACGTCGCGTCGGCGCCCAGTTGGGCCTCGGGCCGGCCGCTGACGCGGCGCAGTTCCCGCGCGAGGGCTTCGGAGCCGAGCCGGACCGCGTCCAGATCGGTGTGCGTGAGGTCGCCCAGCGCGTGCAGGGTGGCGGCCAGGGCGTCTGCCACCGCGTGCTGCTCGTCGGCCGGGATCGGGCGCTCGCCCGTACGGAGGGCCTGTTTGACCAACTTGGCCGCCAGGTCGCGGACATCGGATTGCGTGAGCGAGCGTTTCTCGCCCCTGAACGACACGTAACCCGAGATGCGGACCGGTTTGTCGACCAGACCGGCGCCGGGGCCTTCGGTGACGAAGAGTTTCCTGACGAGCGGGGCGATGGCCGCCGAGGCGAGTCGGATGCCGATGGTCCCGGGTTCCATGCGTCCCCCCGTGGCGCGATGACCGATGCCCCGGATCTTACGGCGCATCGGTCACACCGCGCTGAGGAACGCTGCGGGACAGCCCTCAGGCGCCGACCAGGACCGGGTCCTCGCAGGAGAGGGTCTCGCGCAGGACGCGGTTCTGCTCCGCTCCGTCGGCGGAGGCGAGCAGTGCGCTGAGCACCGCGATGCGGGCCTGACCCGCGCGCAGGGTGCCCGTCGGTACGGCACCGGCCGCGACCAGGTCCACGGCGCCGCCGTGGGTGTAGATCTCGGTGACCGGCCCGGCCATCACGCGCGTGGTGAGCGCGACCAGCACGCCGCGCCCGATGGCGGCCTTGACGGCGTCCACGATCTCCGGGGTCGCGTTGCCCGCGCCCGTCCCGACGAGCACGATGCCCCGGGCGCCCGCCGCGACGGCGGCGTTCAGCAGCACCGCGTCGCCGTCGGCGTGGTGCACCACCACGTCGACGCGCGGCGGGAGTTCGGGCATCGCGGGCAGCGGGAGCGGGGCGGGACGCTGGGGCGTGCGCAGGATCGCGACCTTGCCGAAGCCGACCTTGCCGAGGAGTTCCTTCGAGGGGTCGGCGAACGCGTCCAGCGCCACGGCCTGGCTCTTCACCGTGCCGCGCGCGGCGTGCACCCGGCCGGCGAAGGAGATCAGCACGCCCAGTCCGCGCGTGGTGGCGGCGGTGAGCAGCGCGTCGTAGAGGTTCTCCGGTCCGTCGCCGTCGGCGGTGCCCATGGGCAGCTGCGCGCCGGTGAACACCACGGAGCGCGGGTCGTGGTGGTGCAGGTCGACGAGGAACGCCGATTCCTCGAGGGTGTCGGTGCCGTGCGTGACGACGATGCCGTCCACGCCGGGGTCGGCGAGCACCTCGTGCACGGTGCGCAGCAGGGTGAGCTGGTGGGCGGTGGTGAGGCGCGGGCTGTTCACGCTGAACAGGTCCACGAGCTCGACGGTGATGCCCTCGGGCAGCGGCGCGGTGGCCATGACCTCGCTGCCGTCGGCGTCCGCCGCGAAACCCGAGCCCTGCCAGCGGCTGGCTATCGTCCCGCCGGTACTGATGACGACGATCCGTCCCATGGCCGTGGCCGCCCTCTCCTCGTATGCCTCGTCACTCGCACGGGTGAACTCGCACATGCGTACTGAAACGGCAATCATAGAGAGATCTGCGCGCAATGTGATTGCTTCTTTGACCCCTCCTGTAACACAGCGTGGGTGATAATTGCGCCATGGACGCCATCGACCGAGATATCTTGCGCGAGCTCCAGGCGGACGGCCGTCTCAGCAACCAGGAGCTCGCCCAACGCGTGGGACTGACCCCCTCCCCCTGCATGCGCCGGGTGCGACAGCTCGAACAGGACGGGGTGATCCAGGGCTACCGCGCCGTGATCTCCCCCGAGGCGGTGGGCCGCGGTTTCGAGGTGCTCGTCTCCGTGGAGGTGCGCCGCGACCGCGAGGCGGTCGAGGCCTTCGAGGCGGCCCTGCAGGACATCCCCGACGTCATCGAGGCGTACCGCCTGTTCGGCAGTCCCGGCTGCCTGCTGCGGATCGCCGTCGCGGACCTGCGCGCGTACGAGCGCCTGTGGATCGAGAAGCTGACGGCGCTCGTAGGGGTCACCGAGGTCAACTCGCAGATCATCATGAAGCGCATCAAGGAGCCGACCGGCCTGCCCGTCGAACGCTGAACGCGGCCGGGGACGCGCAACGGGGCGGCAGCGACCCCCCGGCCGCTGCCGCCCCGTCCTCACGTCCCGTGGCCGCCGCCGGGCTACCTGCCCAGGCGGCCGCGGTACGCGCGCATCGACAGCGGGAAGAACACCAGGACGAAGCCCGCCATCCAGGCCAGGCCGCCCAGCAGCGGCCCCGTCAGCGAGCCCTCGCCGAGCAGCAGCGAGCGGTTGACGTCGGTCATCAGGGTGACCGGGTTGATGTTCACCCAGGCCTGCAGCCAGCCCGGCATGGTCTCCGTGGGCGCGAAGACGTTGCTGCCGAAGCTGAGCGGCATGACCGCGCCGATCAGGACGCCGGGGACGGCCGCCGGGGTGCGGACCAGGATGCCGGCCAGGATCGACATCCAGCACACGGACAGGCCGAAGGCGATCATGAGGACGACCGCCAGCAGCACGGCGAGCGGGTTGGTCTGGACCCGGAAGCCCATCAGCGTGCCCACGCCGAGGACCACGGCGACCGACAGGAAGTAGCGGGCCACGTCCCCGATCACGATGCCCGCCAGCGGCGCGGAACGGGCGATGGGGAGACTGCGCAGGCGGTCGAAGAAGCCCTTGGAGATGTCCGTGCACAGGGCGACGCCGGTGCCGATGGTGACGAACAGCGGGCTGAACACGAGCAGGCCCGGGACGAGTTGCTGGAGGTAGCCGTCGCGGTCGCCCCCGGCGATGGCACCGCTGAACAGGAACGTGAACATGAACAGCATCAGCAGCGGCTGGAGCGTCACGTCGACCAGGGCGTCAGGGTTCTTCCTGAGCTTGGTGACGTTGCGGGAGGCCAGGGACAGCGCGTTCCCGACGGCTTCCAGCGGGCCGATGCGGCGGCGCGCCGCACGGGTGGGGGTCGTCATCGAAGCTTCTCTTCCGTGAGGGGGGCCCGTACGCCGCCCGGGCTGGTGATCGCGAGGAACGCCTCGTCCATGGTGGGCAGGCGCAGCCCGAGCTCGTCGAAGGCCACGTCGGCCGCGTCGAGCCTGTGGACCAGGGCGGAGAGGATCATCGGGTCCTGTACCGGCACGGTGAGCCGGCCGGTGTCCTCGTCGCGGGCGGGCAGCTGGCCGGTGAGGCCGAGCATGATCTGGGCGACGGTGTCCACCTGGTCGCGCCGGGCGGCCCGGACCTCGAGGGTCTGGCCGCCCGCCATCCGCTTGAGTTCGTCCGGGCGGCCCTCGGCGACGACCGTGCCGTGGTTGAAGACGGTGATGCGGTCGGCGAGCTGGTCGGCCTCTTCGAGGTACTGCGTGGTGAGCAGGACGGTGACCCCGCCCGCGACGAGGTTGCGCACGGTGTCCCAGACCTCGTTGCGGCTGTGCGGGTCGAGACCGGTGGTCGGCTCGTCCAGGTAGAGCACCGACGGCCGGCCGACCAGGCTGGCCGCGAGGTCGGCGCGGCGGCGCATGCCGCCCGAGTACGTCTTCACCGGACGGCCCTGCGCCTCGGTGAGGCCGAAGTCGGCGAGGAGTTCACGGGCGCGGGCCCGGGCGTCGGCGGCCGGCAGCCGCAGCAGCCGGCCGATGAGCGTGAGGTTCTCGACGGCGCTCAGCTCCTCGTCGAGCGCCGCGTACTGGCCGGTCAGACCGATCACGCCGCGCACCCCGACCGGGTCTCGGATCAGGTCGTACCCGCCGACCGTGGCCCGGCCGGCGTCCGGGGTGAGCAGGGTCGCGAGGATGCGTACGGCGGTCGTCTTCCCGGCCCCGTTGGGGCCGAGGACGCCGTGGACGGTGCCGGCCGGCACCGCGAGGTCGACGTCCCGCAGGGCCGTCGTCTCCCGGTACCGTTTGACCAGTCCCTCGGCCTCGATCGCGAGCGGCATGGGAGTTTCCCTTTCGGTAGGCTGGCGTGCGAGATGTTTCCACCCGCCTGATCGGCGTCACAAGGTTCTTAAGGCCTCGCCTAATCGCCCCGCTCAGACGGAATGCTGCGAGCGCAGCAAGTCGCCTACGCGGAAGGCGAGTTCGATGGACTGCACGGCATTGAGCCGCGGGTCGCAGGCCGTCTCGTAACGCGTGCCGAGCTGCCCGTCGAGAATCTCCTCCAGATCACCGCCGAGGCATTCGGTGACGTCGTCACCGGTGAGTTCGAGGTGAATTCCCCCGGGGTGAGTTCCCTCTTCGCGGTGCACGGCGAAGAATTCGGCGACTTCGGCGGTGACATCGGACAGCCGGCGGGTTTTGTAGCCGCTGTCGGAGACGAAGGTGTTGCCGTGCATCGGGTCGCAGGCCCACACCGGGGCGTGTCCGGCGGAGCGTACGGCGCGCAGCAGCGGCGGCAGCAGGTCGCCGGACCTTCCCGCGCCGAGGCGGGTGATCAGGACCAGCCTGCCGGGCTCCCGGGCCGGGTCCAGCCGTTCGCACAGGTCGCGCAGGCCCTGCGGGGTGGTGCCGGGTCCGACCTTGACGCCGACCGGGTTGCCGAGCCCGGACAGCAGCTCCACGTGGGCGCCGTCGGGGTCGCGGGTGCGGTCGCCGATCCAGAGCATGTGGGCGCTGGTGCCGAACCAGGTGCGGCGGCGCTCGTCGTAGCGGGTCAGGGCCTCCTCGTACGGCGGCAGCAGCGCCTCGTGGGAGGTGTAGAGCTGGATCTGCTGCAGGGCGGCCTGGGCACGGGCGTCCACCCCGCAGGCGGTCATGAAGCGCAGGGCCCGGCTGATGTCGTCGGCGGCCGATTCGTAACGCCGCCCGGCGGCGCTGCGCCGGACGAACTCCTGGTTCCACGCGTGCGCCTGACCGAGGTCGGCGTACCCGCCGAGGGTGAGCGCGCGCAGCACGTTGAGGGCCGCCGAGGAGTGCTGGTACGCCCGCAGCAGCCGGTCCGCGTCGGGACGGCGGGCCTCGGCGGTGAACTCGGGCGCGTTGACGATGTCGCCGCGGTAGACGGGCAGTTCGACCCCGTCTACGGTCTCGGTGGGACGGCTGCGCGGTTTGCCGAACTGGCCGGCGATCCGGCCGACCTTCACCACCGGCAGACCGGATCCGTACGTGAGCACGACGGCCACCTGGAGGATCACGCGCAGCTTGCTCCGTATGCCGTCCTCGGTGCAGGAGGCGAACCGCTCCGCGCAGTCCCCGGCCTGGAGCAGGAAGCCCTCGCCCGCCGCCACGCCCGCGAGCGCGCCGCGCAGGCCCATGATCTCGTCGGGCAGGACCAGCGGGGGCTGGAAGGCGAGGGTGCTCTGCACTCTCCGCAGGGCCTCGGGCTCGGGCCATTCGGGCTGCTGGGCGGCGGTCCGCGTACGCCAGGAGCCGGGGCTCCAGGCGCCGGTGGCTCCCGGCCCGGCCGCGGTCGCGGCAGCGGTGGCCGTGGTGGTGGCGGTCATCCGATCAGCTCCTTGATCACGGCACCGGGGTGCGCGGCTCGCATGAGGAGTTCACCGACGAGGACGGCGTCCACCCCGGCCCGTTCGAGTGCGCGGGCGTCCTGCGCGCCACGCACTCCGCTCTCGCCGACCATGACCCGGCCGGGGCCGACCCGCTCGCGCAGCCGGGCGGAGAGCGTGCGGTCGATGGCGAAGTCCCGCAGATCGCGGTGGTTGACCCCGATGACGGTGGCGTCCGCGGCGAGCGCGGCGTCCACCTCGGCCTCGTCGTGCACCTCGACGAGCGGTTCCATGCCGAGCCGACGGGTGGCGGTGACCAGTTCGGCCAGGCGCGGCCCGCTCAGCGCGGCGGCGATGAGCAGCAGCGCGTCGGCGCCCAGTGCCCGGGCCTCCAGGACCTGGTACTCGTCGACGATGAAGTCCTTGCGCAGGAGGGGGAGGTCCACCTCGGGGCGCACCGCGGCCAGGTCCTCCGGGCTGCCGCCGAAGCCGGCCTCGTGGGTGAGGACGGAAAGGGCGGCGGCCCCGCCGGCGGCGTAGGCGCGGGCCAGTTCGACGGGCCGGTAGTCCCGGGTGAGGGGCCCCTTGGAGGGGCTGCGGGGTTTGAGCTCCGCGATGACGCCGAGGCCGGGGGCCCGCAGGGCGGCCGCGAAGTCGCGGGGCTCGGGCGCGGCGGCGGCGCGTACGGCCAGTTCCGCCGCGGGGCAGGCGGCGCGGCGGCGTTCGGTCTGCTGCCGGGCCTCGTCCACCAGGGTTCCCAGGACGCCGGACGGAACCCCGGTCAGGGCCCCGGTCGGCTGTACGGCGCTCACGCGGACACCTCCAGCTCGGCTCCGGCGAGCTGCCGGGAGACCGTGGCCCACCGGTCCAGCAGGGTCGCGGCGGCTCCGGTGTCGAGGGCCGTGCGGGCCGCGGCGAGGGCCTCGTGCCAGGTGCCTGCCGCGTCCGCGACGCGCAGTGCGGCGGCCGCGCCCAGCAGGACGGCCTCGCGGGCGGGGCCGCGCCGCCCGGCCAGGACGCTGCGGATGATGGCCGCGTTGACGGTACGGTCACCGCCGGCCAGGTCGGCGGGGGTGTAGGCGCGCAGGCCGAGCCCCGCCGGGTCGAAGCGGTACGCCGTACGGGTGCCGTCGGGCAGCAGCTCGACGACGCGGGCGGGGGCTCCGGTGCTGAGTTCGTCCATGCCGTCCTCGCTGTGGAAGACCATCGCGCGCCGGGTGCCCAGCCGCGCCAGTACCTCGGCCATCGGCTCGACCAGGTCGGCGCTGGGCACGCCGAGGGTGCGCAGTCCCGCCCCGGAGGGGTGGCAGAGCGGGCCGAGCAGGTTGAACACGGTCCGGGTGCCCAGCTCGCGGCGGGGCGCGGCGGTGTGCCGGAACGCCGGGTGGAACCGGGGGGCGTACAGGAAGGTGATGCCGGTGGCGGCCAGGCAGTCCGCGGCCTCGACGGGGCCCAGGTCGATGCGGACCCCGAGCTCCTCCAGCACGTCGGCGCTGCCGCAGGCCGAGGAGGCGCTGCGGTTGCCGTGCTTGGCGACGCGGACACCGCACGCGGCGGCGACGATCGCGGAGGCGGTGGACACGTTGAAGGTGTTCAGGCCGTCGCCCCCGGTGCCGCAGGTGTCCAGCACGTCCGAGCCGAACGGCACGGGCGTCGCGAACTCCTGGGCGGCGCGGGCCATTCCGACGAGGTCGTCGACGGAGGCCCCGCGCACGGTGACGGCGAGGGCGAAGCCCGCGATCTGGGCGGTCGTGGCCTCGCCGCGCATGATCGTACGCATCGCGGAGGCGGCCTCCGCCTCGGTGAGGGACCGTCGGACGACGGTCTTCAGCAGGTCAATCAAGGCTGCACTCCAGGAAGTTGGCGATCAGCTGTTTGCCGTCGGGGGTGAGTACCGACTCGGGGTGGAACTGCACGCCGAAGGTGGGGTGGTCGCGGTGGCGCAGGCCCATGAGGGTGCCGTCGGCGGTGCGGGCGTTGCCGGCGAGTTCGGCCGGCAGGCTGTCCGGGTCGACAACGAGCGAGTGGTAGCGGGTGGCGGTGAACGGGTCGGGCAGACCGGCCAGGACGCCGCTGCCGTCGTGGTGGACCGGGGAGGTCTTGCCGTGGACCGGGGCGCCGCGGACCACCCTCGCCCCGAAGGCCTCGGCGATGGCCTGGTGGCCGAGGCAGACGCCGAGGATGGGCAGCCGGCCGCTGAGCGCGCGCACGGCCTCGACGCAGATGCCGGCGCCGGCCGGGCTGCCCGGTCCGGGCGACAGCAGCAGCAGGTCGTACGCGGCGAGTTCACCGACGGTGGTGGCGTCGTTGCGGAAGACCTCGGGCGCTCCGCCCATCTCGCCGATGTAGTGCACCAGGTTGTAGGTGAAGGAGTCGTAGTTGTCGAGGACCGCGACGCGGGGTGCGGCGGGCGGGATCGTCACGCGTGGGCCTCCGCCCGTCGTACGGCGGTGATCATGGCGCCCGCCTTGTGCAGGGTCTCCTGGTACTCGGCGCCGGGGTCGGAGTCGGCGACGATGCCCGCCCCGGCCTGTACGTGGACCTGGCCGTCGGCGACGACCATGGTGCGCAGCGCGATGGCGAAGTCGGCCTGGCCGTCGTGGCCGGCGAAGCCGAGCGCGCCGCCGTAGACGCCGCGGCGCTGCGGCTCCAGCTCGGAGATGATCTCCATCGCCCGGATCTTGGGCGCGCCGGAGAGGGTTCCGGCGGGGAACGCGGCGCGCAGGGCGTCCAGCGGGGTGCGGCCGGGCGCCAGCCGCCCGGAGACCGTGGACGACAGGTGCATCACGTGGGAGAACCGCTCGACGCGCATGACCTCGTCGACGGTGACGCTGCCGACCTCGGTGACCCGGCCGAGGTCGTTGCGGCCGAGGTCGACGAGCATGACGTGCTCGGCGCGTTCCTTCTCGTCGGCGAGCAGTTCACGCTCCAGCGCGAGGTCGATGACCGGGTCGGGGTGCCGGGGCCGGGTGCCGGCCAGCGGGCGCGTCCGCACCCGGCGGCCCTCGCTCTTGACGAGCAGTTCGGGCGAGGCCCCGATGACGTGCCGGCCCGCGCCCAGACTCACGTGGTACATGTACGGCGAGGGGTTGGTGGACCGCAGGTGCCGGTACAGGTCGAGGGGTTCGGCCTCCAGCGGCTTGCTCAGGCGCCGTGAGAGCACGATCTGGAAGGCGTCCCCGGCCGCGATGTGGGCCTGGGCCCTGCGCACCCGGTCGCGGAACTCGCCCTCGGTGAGGTTGGCGGTCCAGCCCGCCGTGGGGTCGGCGACCGGGACGGAGGGCAGCAGCGGGCGGCCGGAGATCCGGCCTGCGGGGACGGCCGTGCGCAGCCGCCGGGCCATCGCATCGATCCGGGCGACCGCTTCCTCGTACCGTTCGGCGGCCGGCCGGTGCAGGGTGATGAGCAGGACGCGCTGGGTGGCGTGGTCGAAGACGACCAGGTCGTCGGCGATCAGGAAGGCGGATTCCGGCAGCCCGGGGCCCGGGCCCGCGGCGAGCGGCAGTTCCTCGAAGTGGCGTACGGATTCGTACCCGAGGTAGCCGACGACCCCGCCGTGGAAGGGCGGGAGCCCCGGTACGGGCGCCTCGGACGCCGCGAGCCGGTCCTGGAGGGCGGCCAGTGGGTCGCCGTCGGGGAGCGCGAGCGGTACGGGGCGGTGGCCGACGTACGAGTAGCGGGCGACGCCGCCGGAGACGGGCACGCTCTCCAGCAGGAAACCGGGCTCCTCGGACCCGCAGAGCAGCGCGAAGGCCGCGACCGGGGTGAGGGTGTCGGTCAGGAACTCCTGCCGGACGGGAATCACGTCGTGGGTGCGGGCCAGGGCGGCGGTGGCGGCCCGGTCGGGCACGGTCGCGGGGTCGTCCGCGAGGGCCGTCCCGGTGGCGGCTTCGGTGGGAGCCGGCACAGGTGTCCTCCAAGTGTTTTCCGGTCGATTTCGGTGCTGCGTCGGGGAGGGGGTCCGGCCGGACCGTAACCCCCGGTGACCGGATCGCACCATGACTTTCAATTTCCGCTGAAGTGCCCCTCAAGTGCCCCTCAAGGACCCAGGACACCATCCCTGACCTGCGGAAACGCCACTTCGCCCAGCATGCTTCCGGCCGGTGACTATGAAGAATTCACATTCAACACGAAGAAGAATTCATACCTCGGCATGCGAATTACTCACGTTGCCAAGAAACAAGCCGATGTCTAAAGTGGACGACGCTGCATGGGGGAGGAGGTGCATGCATTTGTACACGATGCACATCGCGGCAAGGGGGAACTATGGAAAATCCGGTTCACAGGCATCTGGCGGACTGGATCATGGGCGACGACTTCTCGTGCCTGGCGGCCAAGGCGGCCGTACGGAGAGGGACCCTGACGCCCGTTCAACTCGGCGACATCGGCAACGCGGACACGACGTCCGACCTGCACACCGCAATTTTCGAATTCACGAAAATGGAATTGTCGCCCACCGAGAACTTCGCCACACTCGTGGCGGTATTCGAGGGGCCGACGGCCCTCACCGAGCCGGAATTCGACGCGCTGATGTGGCAGCAGCTCACCGATCTGCACGCCGTGGACGTGGAGCGGGGGTTCTCCTGGGCCCCGGACGTCTCCCCGGACCCGGCGTCGCCGGACTTCGCGTTCAGCCTGGCCGGCCACCCGTTCTTCGTGGTGGGCATGCACGAGAACGCGTCCCGGATCTCCCGGCGGTACCCGCGCCCCGCCCTCGCCTTCAACTCCAACCACCAGTTCCGGCGGCTGAAGCAGTCCGGCGTCTACTACGGCCTCCAGCGCCGTATCCGGCAGCGCGAGGAACGCCTGCAGCGGTCGATCAACCCCAACCTCGCCGAGTTCGGCGAGGCTTCGGACGCCCGCCAGTACTCCGGAGCTGCCACCGACGAGCAGTGGCGCTGCCCCTTCCACCCCGAGGACGGCACGGCCTCCGGCTCTTGAGCCGCCGACCGGCCCGGTCCCCCTTCTTCGATCACGGAGTGTGCATTCCGTCATGCAACGCGTGCATTTTTCCGGCCAGGACCTGGCGCGCACGGTCGTCAGGGTCGCCGAGCGGCCCCTCGTGGAAACGCTGTTCGCCCTGGACCTGCTGGCCCGCCAGGGGGGCGGCGACGGCTACGCGTCCTGGCGTCAGCGGACCACCAGCCGGCTGGGCCGGCGCTCCTGGTCCCTGATGACGCTGGCCCGTACCCTGCGGCCGATCCCCGACCTGCTGCACATGGCCGAGGACTCGGCGAACCAGGAGCCCGGGGCCGAGCGGCAGAACCTGGCCGGGATGCTGGAGGAGTTCCACAAGACGGCCCTCGCACCGTACTGGGACCGGGTCTCGGCCGCTCTGGAGGCCGACTGCGCCGCCCGGGGGCGGACGGTCCTGGCGGGCGGCATCGAGCAGTTGCTGTCGACGGTGCACCCCTCGGTGCGGTGGAGCGGCGGCGTCCTGGAGATCCCCAGCCACCGCTCGCAGGACGTGGTCCCGGGCGGGGCCGGTCTGCTGCTCGCGCCGTCGATGTTCCTGTACGACCGGCCGGTGCTGATACCCGCGGCCGGCCGGGGCCGGCCGCCGGTGCTCGCGTACCCCGTCGCCGCCGGCTCGGCCGAGACCGTACTGGCCGCGCCGTCGGCCGAGCAGAGCTGCGCCGACGCCCTCGGCCCGCTCGTCGGACGCACCCGGGCGGCCATCATGAAGACCCTGACCGACAGCTGCACCACCACCGAACTCGGCCGCCGCATGGGCATCTCGGCGGCCTCCGCCAGCCAGCACACCTCCGTGCTGCGCAGCGCCGGGCTGATCACCACCCAGCGGCGGCTCAACACGGCGCGCCACTCGCTCACCCCGCTCGGCGCCGCCCTGCTGGACGGCTACCACCACCGGGACCTGGCGCGCGTGAATCCCTGACGGTGAAGCCCTGACGGTTCACGGGCGCGGTGCGGTGAGCTGTGCCAGGCGCGCGTCGATCTGCGCGGCCGTGACGTCGCACATGACGTCGGCGAGCCGGCCCTCCACCAGGAACAGCACGACATCGGCGGCGGCCGCCACGGCCGCCGCCGATGTCGTGACGAGCACCGTACGGGCCTCGTCCTCGAGGCCCATCACCGTGTGCAGGCTCCCGGCGTCCGCCAGGTCGTCGGCGACGAGCAGCTCGGGCCGGGCGGGGTCGGCGGCCGGCAGCCGCTCCCAGCAGGACGGGTCGGGGGTGACGATCCGGTCGTGCCGGCCCACCCACCCCGCGCTCGGTGCCCGGCGGCCGGTCGCACACGCCAGCAGGGTGCTCTTGCCGGCTCCCGGGGGGCCGATGACGGCGGTCACCCCGCCGCGCACGAGGCCGATCGTCACCTCGCTCAGGGCCTGCGCCGCACCGTAGTTCTTCGAGACGGCGTCCATTTCCAAGGCATACGGCGAAATTTCCAGGGAGTCACAACTCCCGGCTGATTCCTCGGTGTTCATTTGCGTGGACCTCCAGTGCATCGAGCGATATGAAGAAGCTACCGACCGGGCGACGGGCCGGGTAAGCACGTGAGGTGCACTTCCGACAGTGGAGCAGGCTCCACCAATGGACGGGGGGCAGAGGGTAATGCCCCCCGTCCATTCCCTGCCTAGTCTTCTCTTCGAGAACAAAAGGGCTCCCCGGCCCGCAGCGCTCAATCCCCCGCGAGCGCCTGCGGGCCGGGGTTTTTCACGGCCGCGGCGTGACGCTGCCGGCGAGGTCGTGGAGCAGGTCGCCGAGCCGGGCCGTGAGCCGCTCGATGTCAGCGCGTTCGTGGACGGCCGTCGCGTACGAGATGCCGACCGTCAGCCGCTCGCCCTGGACCCCGCACACCACGTCCAGGAGGTGTGCGCGCACCCCGGCCCCGCCCTGCGCGGCGGAGGTGTCCTCCAGCAGGCTCCCGTAGAAGCCGGGGTCGAAGCCGTCCGACCTGCCGACGTAGTTGAAGCTGACGTCGGGCAGCGGGCGGTCCAGCGGGACGTCCGCGCGCAGGTGGCGCAGGACGCCGTAGCCCAGGCCCTTGTGCGGGACCGCGCGCAGCCGGCGCTTGACGGCGGCGACGTACGGCCGCCAGTCCTCGCCTCCCGGCACGTCCCAGGCGAAGGGGAACAGCGTCGTGAACCAGCCGACCGTGCGCGACAGGTCGGCGCCCTCGACGAGTTCCTCCTCGCGGCCGTGACCCTCCAGGGCGACCGCCACCCGGTCCTGGCCGCTCCACCCGGCCAGGGCCCGGCCGAGCGCGGCGAGCAGCACTTCGTTGACCCGCGCCCGGTGGGCACCGGGGACGGTCTGCAGCAGCGCGCGGGTGGTCTGCGCGTCCAGCCGCAGCGAGACGGTGTCCTCGCGGTCCGCGGTGTTGGCCGGGGAGCCGGACCCGGGCAGGCGCGGGACCCGCTCGGCCTCCTGCCAGTAGGGGATCTCCTCGTCGAAGCGGCCGGCGGCGGCGAGTCCGGTGAGTTTCGCGGACCACTCCTGGAAGGAGGTGGTGCGCTCGCCCGGCTCCGGCCGCTCCCCCACGGCGATCAGCCCGTAGCTGCGGGCCAGGTCCGCGAGCAGGACGCCCCAGGACACGACGTCGGTGACCAGGTGGTGGGCGACCAGGGCCAGCCGTACCGGCCGGCCCGCCCCCTGGTCGAAGACCAGTGCCCTGAGCAGCGGTCCCGCGCAGATGTCCAGGCCTTCGTGCGCGGCGGCGAGGTGCCGGGCCATCTCGGCCTCCCGCTCGGCCGGATCCTCCTGGAACAGGTCGTACCAGGTGAACCAGTTGCCTTCCTCCCGCTCGACAACGGTCTGCTCCCAGCGGCCGTCGCCGTCGCGGGTGTACCGCGAGCGCAGGCCGTCGTGGTGGTCGTACAGGGCGGCGACGGCCGCCCGCAGGGTGGCGCGGTCGGGCCGCTCGGTGAGTTCGGCGTAGGCGGACATCGTGAAGCGGTCGTGGGAGCCGCGTTCGCCGTCCAGGAACCAGCGCTGGATCGGGGTCAGCGGTACGGATCCGGTGACGGGTCCGGTGTCGGCGGACCCGCCCGCCGCGCCGGGCGAGCCGGCCAGTTCGGCCAGGCCCGCCACGGTCGGCGCGGCGAAGAGCTGCCTGGTGGAGAGGGCCAGCCCGGCGGCGCGGGCCCGTGCGACGACCTGGATGCTCAGGATGGAGTCACCGCCGAGCTCGAAGAAGTTGTCGTGGACGCCGACCTCTTCGAGGCCGAGCACCGCCTTCCACACCTCCGCCAGGGCGACCTCGCGTTCCGTGCGCGGGGCGGTGTACGAGGCCGCGCGCGCCGGGAGTCCGGGCGCGGGCAGCGCCCGCCGGTCCACCTTGCCGTTGGCGGTGAGCGGGAGCGCGTCGAGCGTCACCCAGGCCGCCGGGACCATGTACGACGGCAGCGAGCGGGCGGTGTGCTCGCGCAGCGTGTCGTGGTCGGGGACGGTGGCGGGGTCGTCCCCCACGACGTAGGCGACGAGCCGCTTCACGCCCGGCTGGTCCTCGCGGACCTGGACCAGGGCCTGGCGCACGCCCGGGTGGGCCGCGAGCACGCTCCCGATCTCGCCGGGCTCGATACGGAACCCGCGCAGTTTGACCTGGTCGTCGGCGCGGCCGGTGAACTCCAGCTGCCCGTCGGGCAGCCATCGCACCAGGTCGCCGGTGCGGTACAGCCGCTCCCCCGGTGCGAACGGCGAGGCGAGGAAGCGGCTCGCGGTGAGCGCGGACCGGCCCAGGTAGCCCCGGGCCACGCCCGCGCCGGCGACGTACAGCTCGCCGGGCACGCCGGCCGGTACGGGGCGCAGCCGGGCGTCGAGGACGTAGACGCGCGCGTCCCGGTTGGGGCGGCCGATGGGCACGGTGGTGCCGGGCTCGAGGCGGTCGCTGATGGTGGCGGAGATGGTGATCTCGGTGGGGCCGTACGCGTTGAACATCGCGCGGCCGGGCGCCCGGGCGGCGACCAGCTCGGGCGGGCAGGCCTCGCCGCCCACCACCAGGGTCCGCAGGTGCGGCAGAGGGGCCGCACCGGTCCCGGCCAGCGCGGCGGGGGGGATCATGGCATGCGTGACCCGCTGCCGGTCGAGGACCTCGGCGAGGTCCTCGCCGAGGACCCGGCCGGGGGCGGGCAGGACCAGGGCCGCGCCCGCGGACCAGGCCATCAGGATCTCCATGACCGAGGCGTCGAAGTTCGCGGACGCGGCCTGCAGCACCCGGGAATCGGCGGTGATCGCGAAGCGGTCCGCCTGGGTGGCGGCGAAGGCGGCCACGCCGCGGTGGGTGACCAGGACGCCCTTGGGCACTCCGGTGGAGCCGGAGGTGTAGATCAGGTAGGCGCCCGCGTCCGGCAGGAACGGGCCGGCCGGGTCCGGCGCGGTGTCGTTCCCGGTGGCGGTGTCGTTCCCGGTGGCGGGGGCGTCGACCAGGAGCGTGGGCACCGCCGGCGCGTCGAGCAGTGCGGCGTGGTCCGCGTCCGTGACCACCAGCGCGGCGCCGGAGTCGGTGAGCATGAACGCCCTGCGGTCGGCGGGGTAGTCGGGGTCGAGCGGCAGGTAGACCGCGCCCGCCTTCAGCACGCCGAGCAGGGCCGTGATCCACTCGGCGCCGCGCGGCAGGCAGACCCCGACGACGGTCTCGGCGGCCACGCCCGCGGACCGCAGCCGCCGGGCCAGGGCCGCGGCGCCGGCGTCGATCTGCGCGTAGGTCCACCGCGCGGTGTCGGTGACGACGGCCGCCCCGTCGGGCCGCAGCGCCGCCTGTCGTTCGAACAGCGCGTGCAGGGCGGCCGGTTCGATGCCCGAGTCGGTGGCGTTGCGCTCCACGGTCAGGGTGCGACGTTCGGCGGCGGACAGCAGGTCCAGGTCGCGGAGGGCGCGTGCCGGGTCGTCGGCGAGGGCGGCCAGGACGGTGACCAGGTGGTCCGCCATCCGGCGGATGGTGGCCGCGTCGAACAGGTCGGTGTTGTAGACGAGGTGGGCGTGCAGTTCCCCGTCGGCCTCGCCGAAGTCGAAGGTGAGGTCGAAGGGGGAGGTCCAGGACCGGAGCGGGTGCTCGGCCCACGTGACCGCGCCGCCGCCGTCCCCGCCGGCCGCCGCCGCCGGGCTCTCGTAGCTGATCACCGCCTGGACGAGCGGGCTGCGGCTGGGGTCGCGTTCGGTGACGACCGCGTCCACGACCCGGTCGAAGGGCGTCTCGGCGTGTGCGAAGGCGTCCAGGACCGTGCGGCGTACGGAGGCCAGCAGCCCGGCGCCGGTCGCCTGCTCGTCGATCCGGGTGCGCAGGGCGAGGGTGTTGACGAAGAAACCGACGACGTCTTCCAGTTCGGCCCGGTCGCGGCCGGAAGTGACGGTGCCGAGGACCATGTCGGGCCGGCCGCTGTAGCGGGCCAGCAGCAGCTGGGTCGCCGCGGTCAGGCCCATGAACAGGGTGGCGCCCTGCGCCTGGCAGAGGTCGGCGAAGCGGGCCAGGACCTCCGCCGGCACGGCCACGTGCTCGCTCGCGCCGCGCGTGGTGCGCTCGGCGGGGCGGGGCCGGTCGGTGGGCAGTTCCAGCACGGGTGCGTCGGCGAGCTGCTCGCGCCAGTAGCCGAGGCCCGCCTCCAGGGCCGGCGGTGTCAGCCGTTCGCGCTGCCAGCGGGCGAAGTCGGCGTACTGCACCGGTGGGGCGGCCGGGGTGCGGCCCGCGTACAGTTCGGCCAGCTCCCGGGTGATCACGTTCAGGGACCAGCCGTCGGTGACGATGTGGTGCATCGACAGGACCAGGATGTGGTCCTCGCCGCTGAGCCGGACGAGGGTGGGCCGCAGCAGCGGCCTCCGGCACAGGTCGAAGACCTCGTCGAACAGGGAGCGGACGAGGGCGTCGACATCGTCGGGGGCGCACTCGGCCACCGGCAGGGGGACGGGGGCGGCCGGGTGGACCACCTGGACGCCGTGGCCGTCGGCCGCGGCGAAGGTGGTGCGCAGCGACTCGTGGCGGGCGACGAGGGCGTCGAGCGCCCGGCGCAGCGCGGCCACGTCCAGCGGGCCGGTCAGCCGCAGGGCGGTGCCGGAGTTGTACTCGGTGCTCTGCGGGTCGAGGTCGGCCGCGAACCACATGCGGGCCTGCGCGTACGACAGGGGCAGGGCGCCGTCGCGGGCGGTGGGCACGACCGGGTCCACGGGCTGGGCCGCGGCCCCGGCGAGTGCGGCGAGCCCGGCGACGGTGGGCGCGTTGAACAGCTCGCGCACGCTGGTGTCGTAGCCGGCGGCGCGCATGCGGGAGACGGCGCGGGTGCTGAGGATGGAGTCGCCGCCGAGTTCGAAGAAGTTGTCGTGGATCCCGATGCGTTCGGCGCCCAGCACCTCTGCCCAGACGGCGGCGATGGCCGTCTCGGCCTCCGTGCGGGGGGCGGTGTAGGCGTCGGTGAGCGCGGCCGGGTCGGGCGCGGGCAGGGCGCGCCGGTCGACCTTGCCGCTCTGGTTGAGCGGGAAGGCGTCGAGGGGCGTCCAGGCCGTCGGGACCATGTAGTCGGGCAGTGCGTCGGCCGCGTAGGCGCGCAGCCGCGCCGGGTCGAGGCCGGCGCCGCCGACGACGTAGGCGACGAGCCGCTTGACGCCGGGGCGGTCCTCGCGGGCGACCACGACGGCCTGGGTGACCTCGGGGTGGCGGGCCAGGACGGTCTCGATCTCGCCGAGTTCGATGCGGAAGCCGCGGACCTTGACCTGGTCGTCGTGCCGTCCGAGGAACTCCACCGTGCCCTCGCGGGTCCAGCGGACCAGGTCGCCGGTGCGGTACATGCGGGTCCCGGTGAAGGGGCAGGCCACGAAACGGCCGGCGGTCAGGCCGGGCTTGCCGACGTAGCCGCGGGCGAGGCCCGCGCCCTCGATGTACAGCTCACCGACGACTCCGGCGGGGACCGGGCGCAGGGCCTGGTCGAGGACGAAGGCGCGCGCGTTGTCGACCGGGCGGCCGATCAGGGGCCGGTCGCTGCCCTGGGCGGTCCAGGTCAGGGAGTCGCAGGTGCATTCGGTGGGGCCGTAGAAGTTGTACGCGGCGACCTCGGGGTGGGCGCGCAGGGTGTCCCAGATCTGTCCGTCGACGGCCTCGCCGCCGAAGACGATCACGCTGGGCACGTGGACCGGATCCTCCAGGAGGCCGTCGGCGATCAGCTCGCGCAGGTACGTGGGCGCCTCGTCGATGACGTCGACGCGCCGCTCGCGCAGGTAGTCGCGGAAGGCCCGCAGGTCGATGTGGGTGTCGTGGTCGACGGTGTGCAGCTGGTGGCCGCCGACCAGCCAGAGCAGGGCGACGCAGGAGGCGTCGAAGGAGATCGACGCGGTCTGCGCCATCCGCAGCTGGCGGCCTCGGGAGGCGGGCTCGAACATGTGGCGGCGGTGGTGCGCGAAGAGGTTACGGAAGGCGCCGTGCCGGATGAGCGTGCCCTTGGGCAGGCCGGTGGAGCCGGAGGTGTAGATGACGTAGGCGAGGTGGTCGGCGCTCAGCGGCGGTACGGGGCCGGGCGCCTCGGGGGCGAGGTCCTCCTCCGCTCCGCGGTCCAGGGTCAGCACGGTGCCGCCGTAGTCGGCGAACCGCTGCGCGAGGTGCTCCTGGACGAGGACGGTCGCCGCGCCGGAGTCGGCCAGCATGTGCCGTACCCGCTCGGCCGGGTAGGCGGGGTCGATGGGCAGGCAGGCGGCCCCGGCCTTCAGGATGCCGAGCAGGGCGACGACCACGTCCGCCCCGCGTTCGGCGCAGACGCCGACGACCGTGTCGGGCCCGGCGCCCCGGGCGCGCAGGCGGTGGGCGAGTCGCCCGGCGGCGCGGTCGAGCGCGGCGAAGGTGAGCCGCTCCTGCGCGTCGACGAGCGCGACCGCGTCCGGGGTGCGGGCTGCCTGGGCGGCGAACAGCTCGGGCAGCAGCGGCTCCGGCAGCGGGGCGGCGGTGTCGTTCCAGCCGTGCGTGAGGGTGTGTTCCTCCTCGGCGCCCAGCATCCGGACCGCGGACAGGGGCTTGTCCGGGTCGGTCATCTCGCCCAGTACGCGGACCAGGTGGGCGCCGAGCCGGTGGACGGTGGCGGCGTCGAAGAGGCCCGTGTTGTAGTTGATCACCATGGCCAGGGAGCCGTCGCGGTCGGCGAAGTCGACGGCCAGCTCGAACTGCGCGGTGTCCACCTCGAAGGGCTGGTCCCGCCAGGTCAGGCCGGCGCCGCTGGCGGGCCGCGGGGCGGTCTCCATGCTGACCAGTGCCTGCACGAGGGGGCTGCGGCTGGGGTCGCGCTCGGTGACGACCGCGTCCACGACCCGGTCGAAGGGGATCTCGTCGTGGGCGAAGGCGTCCAGGACGGTCTCGCGGACGTCGTCCAGCAGCGCGGCGACGCTGCGCCGCTCGTCGATGCGGGTGCGCAGGGCGACGGTGTTGACGAAGAAGCCGATCAGGCCCTCCAGCTCGGCGCGGGAGCGGCCGGAGGTGACGGTGCCGACGACGACGTCCTGCTGGCCGCTGTAGCGGGACAGGACCAGCTGCACCGCCGCGACCAGCCCCATGAACAGGGTCACGCCGCGCGCCTTGCACACCGCGGCGAAGCGGTCCACGACCTCGGCCGGGACCTCGACGTCCGCCAGTGCCCCGGCCCAGGTCCGCTCGGCGGGGCGCGGCCGGTCCGTCGGCAGTTCCAGTACGGGTGCGCCGGCCAGCCGCTCGCTCCAGTGCGCGACTCCCGCGGCCAACGCCTCCGGGGTCAGGTTGGCGCGCTGCCAGGCCACGAAGTCGGCGTACTGGACGGCCGGTTCGGGCAGTGCGGCGCCCTGGTAGAGCTGGTCGAGTTCGCGGACGGCCACGCCCATCGACCAGCCGTCGGTGATCATGTGGTGCATCGCGAGCACCAGGACGTGCTCCTCCTCCGCGATCCGCAGCAGGCGGGCCCGCAGCAGGGGTCCCGTGCGCAGGTCGAAGACCCGGCCCAGTGCGGCGCGGATCCGCCCGGGCAGCTCGGCGGGGGTGCAGGCGGCCACCGGCAGGTCGACGGGGGCGGGCGGGTGGACGACCTGCACGGCCTCGCCGTCGGCTTCCGCGAAGGTGGTGCGCAGCGATTCGTGGCGGGCGACGAGGGCGTCGAGCGCCCGGCGCAGCGCGGCCACGTCCAGCGGACCGGTCAGCCGAAGGGCGCCGCCCGAGTTGTACTCGGTGCTCTCCGGGTCGAGTTCGGCCGCGAACCACAGGCGGGCCTGGGCGAAGGACACGGGCAGGACGCCGTCGCGGGCGACCGGTACGACCGGGCCGCCGGTGTCCGGGATGCCGGCGCCGGTCTCGATCCGGGCGGCCAGGGCGGCGACGGTGGGGTGGTCGAAGAGGGTACGGACGGCGGCCGCGTAGCCGGCCCGGCGCAGCCGGGAGACGGCCTGGATGCTGAGCAGCGAATCGCCGCCGAGGTCGAAGAAGTCGTCGTCCGCGCCGATCCGGCCGGCACCGAGCACCTCGGCGAACACGGCGGCGACCTCCCGTTCGGCCTCGGTCGCGGGCGCCACGTACTCCCGTACGAGAGCGGACAGGTCGGGGGCGGGCAGGGCCGCCCGGTCGACCTTGCCGTTGGCGTTGAGCGGGAAGGCGTCGAGGACCACGCAGACGGCGGGGACCATGTATTCGGGCAGTGAGCGGCCTGCGAACTCCCTGAGCTCGGCGGGGTGGACGCCGTCGGCGACGGCGTAGCCGACGAGCCGGCGGCTGCCGGGCCGGTCCTCGCGGACCACGGCCACGGCCTGGGACACGCCCGGGTGGCGGGTCAGCGCGGCCTCGACCTCGCCGGGCTCGATGCGGTGGCCGCGCACCTTGACCTGGTGGTCGGTGCGGCCGAGGAAGGCCAGCTGGCCGTCGGCGGCCCGGCGGACCAGGTCGCCGGTGCGGTACATGCGCCCGCCCGTGAACGGGTTCGCCACGAAGGCGGCGGCGGTCAGGCCGGGCCGGCCCGTGTAGCCCCGCGCCACTCCGGGCCCGGCGAGGTACAGCTCGCCGGCGGTGCCGTCGGGTACCGGCCGCAGCCAGGCGTCGAGGACGAAGGTGCGGGCGCCGTCGACGGCGCGGCCGATGGGCGGGGTGGCGGTGGCCGGGTCGAGGGGGTCGCTGAGGGTGGCGGCGACCGTGGTCTCGGTGGGCCCGTAGGCGTTGACCAGGATCCGGCCCGGCGCCCAGCGGGCGGGGATCTCGGCCGGCATCGCCTCGCCGCCGGAGACGAGGGCGCGCAGGTGCGGCAGCGGTACCTCGGGCAGGGTGGAGATCGCGGCCAGCGGCAGCATGGCGTGGGTGATCCGCTGCTCGTCGAGGAGCCGGGCGAGGGGCTCGCCGACCGTGTGCTCGGGTCCGGCGAGGACCAGGGCGGCGCCCGCCGTCCAGGCGTTGACGAGGTCGCCCATGGCGACGTCGAAGCCGGGCGAGACGCTCTGCAGGATGCGCGAGTCGCCGTCGAGGTCCAGGGCGCGGACGTGGGAGGTCCCGAGGTCGCGCAGGCCCCGGTGGGAAACGGCGACGCCCTTGGGGGTGCCGGTGGAGCCCGAGGTGTAGATGATGTAGGCGGCCGCGTCGGGGTGGTCGGGGCGGGCCGGGGGCACCGGGCTGACGGGCACGCCGAGCGCGAGGAAGTCCGTGGCGTTCAGGACGGGCGCGGTGGCGGCGTTGCCCAGGATCAGGCCGGCGCCCGCGTCGGCGGCCATGAAGGCGAGCCGCTCGGCGGGGTGGGCCGGATCGAGGGGCAGGTACACGGCGCCCGTCTTGGCGACGGCCAGGAGACAGACCAGCCAGTCCGCTCCGCGCGGCAGGCTGACGCCGATCACCGTCTCGGGGCCCGCGCCGAGGTCGGCGAGCCAGTGGGCCAGTCCGTTGGCGCGGGCGTCCAGCTCTCCGTACGACAGCTCGGTGCCGTCGCACACGACGGCGAGCGCCTCGGGGCGGCGGGCGGCCTGGGCCTCGAACAGGCCCGGCAGGGTCATGGTCTCCCGCGGCCCGGTGGCGTCGGCCGCCGCCGCGGCGAACCGGTCCCGCTCGGCCTCGGTCAGCAGCGGGACACGGGCCAGCAGTTCCTCGTCCAGCAGGGCGCGGACCAGCGCGGCGAGACGGCCGGCCAGCCCCCGCGCGGAGGCGTCGCCGAAGACCCGCGGGTCGTAGGACAGGCGCAGGGCGACGCCCTGGGCGTCGCCGCCGACGAGCTGACGGCCGGTGAAGGCGGTCAGGGAGAGCGGGTAGTCGCCGCCCTGGACGGCGGCTTCCGCTTCGGTGACGGCGAGGCCGTGGCGGGCGGCGAGGTCGTCGGCGACGGGGTAGTTCTCGAAGACGAGGACGCTTTCGAAGAGCCGGGTACCGGCCGGCAGGTCGGCGAGCGCGGTCAGCTCGGGCAGGGAGAGGTACTCGTGCGCCCGGGACTGCCACTGCTCGGCCTGGAGCTGCTGGAGCCAGTCGACCACCGGCGTGGCCGGGTCGAGGACCGTGCGGACCGGCACGGTGTTGATGAACAGGCCCAGCGTGCCGTCCGCGTCGGGCAGTTCGGCGGGGCGGCCGGAGGTGGTGGCGCCGAAGACGATGTCCCGCCGGCCGGAGCAGGCGGACAGGAGCAGCGCCCAGGCGCCCTGGATCACCGCGTTGACGGTGAGGCGGTGGCGGCGGGCGAACGTGCCGACATCGGTGGCGAGCGTGCCGGGCAGGTCGACGTCGAGGTGGCGGATGCCCTGGGCCGGTCCGGCGTCGGGTGCGGCGTCGGGTGCGGCCGGGAGGGTCAGGGCGGTGTCGTACCCGCGCAGGACGGAGCGCCAGTGCGCCCGGTCGGCGGCGGTGTCGCGGGAGCCGAGCCAGGCCAGGTAGTCCCGGTAGGGGGCGCGGTCCTGCGGGCGGCCGCCGGCGTAGCGGGTGAAGACGTCGTCGAGCAGCTGGGGGGTGCTCCAGCCGTCGAGGAGGAGGTGGTGGAAGGTCCACACGAGCTGGACGCGGGCGCCGCCGAGATCGGCGAGGGACAGGCGTGTCAGCGGTGCCTCGCCGAGCCTGATGCCGTGGAAGTCGGCGGTCCGGCGGTGCCGGAGGCGTTCGGCGCGTGCGGCGGCTCCGAGCCCCGTCCAGTCCTCGGTGTGGACGGGGACCTCGACGCGGTGGTGCACGAGCGCGGCCGGTTCGTCGGCCTGCTCCCAGACGACGGACACGCGCAGGGCGTCGGAGGCGTTGACGGCCTCCTGCCAGGCGGCGGCGAGCCGGTCGATGTCGTGCACGCCTTCGAGGACGAAGGACATCTGCTCGACGTAGGCCGTCCCGGAGGGGTCTTCCAGGGAGTGGAAGAGCAGGCCCTGCTGCATCGGTGAGAGCGGGTGGACGTCGGCGATGCCGTGCCCGGTGCCGATCACCCGGTCGACGGTGGCCTGGTCCCAGGCGACGAGCGGGAAGTCGGACGGTGTGCGACCGCCGACGCCCTCGCTCAGGCAGTACGCCACCGCCTCGCGCAGGGTGTCGCGGTAGTGCGCGGCGAATGCCCGGGCTCGGGAGGGGCCGTCGCCGTGGCCGGAGGCCGGGTGGTACAGGTCGATGCGCAGGCGGCCGTCCTCGACCCGGCCGACGACGTCCCAGACGTGGGGGCGCTCTTCGGCGGGGGCGTGGTCGTTCTCGGCGGGGAGCATGCCGGCGAAGACGTCGGGGTGGCCGTCGGCGTCGTAGCGGCCGAGGTAGTTGAAGCTGACCTGGGCGGGGTCGCTCAGGCCGGCGCCGTGCAGGTGGCGCAGGGCGCCGAAGCCGATGCCCCGGTCCGGGATCGCGCGGAGCATCTCCTTCGTCGACCGGATCTGCTCGGCCCAGTCGCCGCTCGCACCGAGCGCGACGGGGTAGATCGAGGTGAACCAGCCGACCGTACGGGACACATCCGCCCCGATCACCGACTCCTCACGGCCGTGACCCTCCACGTCCACCAGGACCCGCTCACGCCCGGTCCAGGAGCCCAGGGCGCGGCCCAGCGCGGCCAGGAGGATGTCGTTGACCTGGGTCCGGAAGACCGCGGGGACCTTGTTGAGGAGGGCCTCGGTCTCTTCCCGGGACAGGGTGACGGTTTCGATGGCGGACGCGGCCACGGTGTTGGCGCCGGCCGGGAGGTCGAAGAGCGGCTCGACGCCCTCGACGACCGAGGCCCAGTAGTCCTGCTGACCGGAGAAGTCGTGCGCGGCGAGCTTCGCCGTCCACGCCGGGAACGACACCGACGTCGCATCCAGCTCCACCTCCCGGCCCGCGGCCAGCTCCCGATAGGCCAGCGCGATGTCCTCCAGCAGGATCCGCCACGAGACACCGTCCACCACCATGTGATGCACCGCGATCAACAGCCGGTCCCCGTTCAGAACCGCCCGCACCAGCGGACCGCCCTCCAACCGGAACGACTCCTGAACCACCCCGTCCACATCCCGCTCGACGACCACCACACCCGGCTCACCCACCGACTGCCGCCAGCCCTCAGCCGTCCGCGAAAACCGGACCCACAGACCCTCGTGATGCGACAGCACCGCCGACACCGCAGCACACAGCACACCGGCGTCGACCCCCTCGGCGAGCTTCACATGCATCGACATGCCGAAGTGATCGGGCGCCACCGGATGCGTCTGCAGGAACCACTCCTGCACCGGCGACAACACCACCGGACCGGACACAGCCTCCACCGCATCCACCGCATCCACGGCAGACGCCTCACCCGCCGCAGCGGCCACACCCGCCACCGTCTGACGGACCAGCACATCCTGCGGGGACACCACCAGACCCGCCCGCCGCAGCCGCGACACCACCTGAATGCTCAGGATCGAATCGCCGCCCAGCTCGAAGAAGTTGTCCCGCACACCCACCCGCTCGACGCCCAGCACCTGCGCCCACACCCCGGCCACCACCCGCTCCACCTCGGAACGCGGAGCGACATACCCCTTCGACGCAGCGGCACTCAGGTCGGGCTCCGGCAACGCACGCCGGTCCACCTTCCCGTTCGCCGTCAGCGGGAACGTACCCACGACCACGAACGCCGTCGGAACCATGTAGTCCGGCAGCGACTTGGCCACGAACTCACGCATCCCCGCCTGGTCCAGGCCGTCCCCGACGACGTACCCCACCAGCCGCTTGGCCCCGTTGCGCGTCTCGCGCACCGTCACCACGGCCTGCGTGACGTCCGGGTGCGCGGCCAGCGCCGACTCGATCTCACCGATCTCGATCCGGAAACCACGCACCTTGACCTGATGGTCGGCCCGCCCCACGAACTCCAGCTGCCCGTCAGCCAGCCACCGCACCACATCACCGGTCCGGTACATCCGCTCCCCGGGCGCGAAGGGCGAGGCCACGAAGCGGCCCGCGCTCAGCCCGGGGTGCCCCACGTAGCCGCGCGTCAGGCCCTCGCCCGCGATGTAGAGCTCCCCCGCGACCCCGGCAGGCACCGGCCGCAGCCAGGAGTCGAGCACGTAGGCGCCGGTGCGCCCGATCGGCGAGCCGATCGGCACGGACGCACCCACGGAGGCCGCGTCGACGGGGTGGACCGCCGCGAAGACGGTGGTCTCGGTGGGCCCGTAGCCGTTCACCAGCCGTACGTGCGGGAGCCGTTCGAGTACGGTGCGGCAGTGCTGCGGGGCCAGCGCGTCACCGCCCGCCATCAGCAGCCGGAGCCCGGCGAGCATCGTCACGTCGGTGTCGACCACCTCGTGGAACAGGCCGGCGGTCAGCCAGGCGACCGTCACCCCGTGGTGGCGCAGCAGCGCGCCGAGTTCCTCGACCGACAGCACACGGGCGGCGGACACCACGAGCGCGGCGCCGTTGGCGAAGGCGCTCCAGATCTCCAGGGCGCTCGCGTCGAAGGACAGCGTCGCGAACTGGCCGACGACGTCCGCCGCCGTGGTGCCCAGACGCGGGTCGCGGGCCACGCGCAGCACACCGGCGTGCGGCAGCACGATGCCCTTGGGCCGGCCGGTGGAGCCGGAGGTGTAGAAGACGTAGGCGCCGTTCTGCGGGGTGAGCGCGACCTGCGGCGGTCCCTGGACGCGGATGGAGCAGACGGCAGCTCGCTCCTCCAACTCGTCGAAGAGCAGCACCGGCGCCTCGGTGCCGGGGATCGCGTCACGGGTCGAACCGTCGGCCAGCAGCAGTTCGACCCCGGCGTCCCGCACCATGTACGCGAGGCGCTCGGCCGGGTAGCCGGTGTCGAGGGGTACGAAGATCCCGCCCGCCTTCAGCACGGCCAGCAGCGCCACGATCGGCTCGGCGCCGCGCGGCAGGCAGACCCCGACCCGGGTCTCCGGGCCCACGCCGTGCTCGCGCAGCGCGTGGGCCAGGCGACTCGTGCGGACGTCCAGTTCGCCGTACGTGAGCCGCTCCTCGCCGCACACCAGCGCGACGGCCTGCGGGGCGCGGGCCACCTGCTCGGCGAAGACGTCCGTGAGTACGGCGCCGGCCGGTCCGTCGGCGCCCTCGGCCCAGTCGCCGAGGATCACGGCGCGCTCGGGCGCGGAGAGCCGGGGTATGCGGGAGAGCGGCTGCTCCGGCTGGTCCGCGAGGGCGCCGAGGACGGTGGCCAGGTGGTCGGCCATGCGGTGGACGGTGCCGGCGTCGAACAGGTCGGTGTTGTAGTTGAGGGACAGCCGCATGCCGTCGGCCTGCTCCCAGAACTCCAGGGTCAGCTCGAACTGCGCGTCCTGGCGGGGGAGGTCGGCCGCCTCGAAGCCCACGCCCCGGACTCCGTCCGCCTGCCAAGGGCGCTTCTGGAGCACCATCATGGCCTGGACGAGGGGGGTGCGGGAGGGGTCCCGCTCGGTGACGACGGCGTCGACCACGCGGTCGAAGGGGACGGCCGCGTGCGCGAAGGCGTCGAGGACGGTCTCCCGTACGGACGCCAGCAGCTGTGTGCCGGTCGAGGCCTCGTCGATCCGGGTGCGCAGGGCGAGGGTGTTGACGAAGAAGCCGAGCACGTCCTCCAGTTCGGGCCGGTCGCGGCCGATGGTGGCCGTGCCGAGGACCACGTCCCGCTGGCCGCTGGTGCGCGCCAGCATCAGCTGGACGGCGGCGGTCAGGCCCATGAAGAGGGTGGCGCCGCGCGTCCGGCAGACCTCTGCCAGCCGGTCGATCAGGGCGGCGGGCAGGTCGAGGTCGTACGTGCTGCCGGCGCGGGTGCGGACGGCGGGGCGGGGGCGGTCGGTGGGGAGGTCGAGGACGGGCGCGTCGGCGAGCTGCTCGCGCCAATAAGCCAGGCCGCCCTCGTCCAGGGCCCGGGGAGTCAGCGTGGCGCGCTGCCAGACGGCGTAGTCGGCGTACTGGACCGGCAGTTCGGGCAGGGGCTCACCGGCGTACAGGGCGGCGAGTTCCCGGGCCAGGACGTTCACCGACCAGCCGTCGGTGACGATGTGGTGCATCGAGAGGATCAGGAGGTGCTCGTCGGGGGCGGTCCGCAGCAGGGTGGGGCGCAGCAGCGGTCCGGTGCCGAGGTCGAACGGGGTCCGCAGTTCGGCGTCCATCACGGCGGCGGCCTCGGCGGCGGTGGCCTCGCGGAAGGGCAGGGCGACGGGCGCGGCGGGGTGGACGATCTGGACGCCCTGGCCGTCGACGGTGGCGAAGGTGGTGCGCAGGGACTCGTGACGGGCGACGAGCTCGCCGAGGGCGGCTTCGAGGGCGGGGACGTCGAGGTCACCGCGCAGGCGCACGGCGCCGCCGGTGTTGTACTCGGTGCCCTCCGGGTCGATCTCGGCGGCGAACCACATCCGGGCCTGCGCGAACGACAGCGGCAGTGCGCCGCCGCGGGGGGCCTGCGCCGGTCCGCCCGCGGCGTGCCCGGTGTCGGCCTGTGCGACGGCGGCGAGCGCGGCAGTGGTGGGACGGTCGAACAGGTCGCGGACGCCGATGTCCACTCCGGTGCGGCGCAGTCGTGAGGCGGCCTGGACGGCGCGGATGGAGTCACCACCCAGCCGGAAGAAATGATCGTGGACACCCACCCGCTCCAGCCCCAGAACCTCCGCGAAGACCCCGGCCACGACCTCCTCACGCGCATCACGCGGAGCGACATACACCTCCGCGAGATCAGACAGATCCGGCTCCGGCAACGCCTTGCGATCCACCTTCCCGTTCGCCGTCAACGGCAGCACGTCCACCACCACACACACCGCCGGAACCATGAACTCCGGCAACGAGGCGGCCAGGAACTCCCGCAGCTCCCCCGCCCCCACACCCTCACCGACCGCATACGCGACCAGCCGCTTCACACCCCGCGCATCCGCCCGCACCACCGCAACCGCCCGCGACACCGAAGGATGCGCCGCCAACGCCTCCTCCACCTCACCCAACTCCACCCGGAATCCACGCACCTTGACCTGGTCATCCGCCCGGCCCACGAACTCCAGCACACCCTCGGACACCCACCGCACCACATCACCCGTGCGGTACATGCGCTCACCCGAACCACCCGGCGCAGCCACGAACCGGCCCGCCGTCAGACCGGCCCGCCCCCCATACCCGTGCGCCAGACCAATACCCGACACATACAACTCACCCTCAACACCCACACCCACCGGCCGCAGCCCACCATCCAGCACCCGAAGCCGCGTATCCGGCGCCGGACCACCCAACAGCACCGGACCGTCAATGACATGCGAAGACGCCGTGACCGACACCTCCGTCGGCCCGTACGCATTCACCAGCCGCACACCCGGAACCCCGTCCAGCACCCTGCGGCAATGCCCCGGCGACAGCGCGTCACCACCCGACATCACCACCCGCACACCCGAGAACACCGACACATCCGCATCCACGACCTCGTGGAACAACCCCGCCGTCAGCCACAGCACACTCACCCCGTGCGCCCGCACGAACGCACCCAGCTCATCCACCGACAGCATCCGCTCAACGGAAACAGCCAGCACCGCACCATTCAGCAGCGCATTCCACATCTCCAACGCACCCGCATCAAAAGACAACGTGCTCAGCTGCGAAACCACATCATCCGGACCCAACCCGAAATTCGGATCACGCACCACCCGCACAAAACCCTCATGCGGCAGCACCACACCCTTCGGACGCCCCGTCGAACCCGACGTATAGAACACATACGCCACGCTCTGCGGAAACACCCCCACCACCGGCGCCGTCCCCGGCCGGTCCTGGGCATCGGTGACCGCGAGCAGGCCGGGCGCGCCCGCCCGGCGCATCACGTCCGTCGTGGAGGTGTCGACCAGCACGGCCGACAGGCCGGCGTCCGCAACCATGAACTCCAGCCGCTCGACGGGGTATTCGGGGTCCAGCGGCACGGCCGCCGCGCCGGCCTTCAGGACGGCGAGCACCGCCACGACCGGCTCCACACCACGCGGCAGGCAGACACCCACCCGGGATCCGGGCACGACGCCCCGCCCGAGCAACGCGTGCGCGAGCCGGTTCGCCCGGGCGTCGAGCTCCGCATAGGACACCCGCTCGCCGGCACATACCACGGCGGGCGCCTCAGGCGTCCGCGCCACCCATTCCGCGAAGATCTCGGTAATCACCACTCCACCGAAACCGGACACCCGGACCACTCCCCCACGCATAGAAAACCCAATCGATCAGCAATCGAGCACACCATCAACAAGGTGCCCGGCACAACGAACTAAAGGCACAGCCAAATTCGTTCTTCAGCGGAGGCTGAAATACCCCCGGAAACGCGCGCGGGAGGGGAATGGGCATTGCCCTTCCCCTCCCGCGCGGCCGGCCGGGATCAGCCGGGACCGGCTCCGGAACCGGCGGGGGTCATCCGGCGTCGACGATCTCCCTCAGCCCGGCGACGAAGTGCTCCGCGAGCGCGGTCACCGTCTCGGGGCGGTAGGTGTCCGTCGCGTACATCACCTGGACCTCCAGCCGGCCCTCGGAGACGATCGCCACGACGTCCAGCAGGTGGTGGCGTTCCTCCGTGGCCGGTGCCGTCGGCGCCTCGTACGGGACGGGCGCCCCGTAGAAGCCGTCCGCGGCGTCGGCGGTGTCGTACTGGCCGAGGTAGTTGAAGCTGACCTCGGGCGCGGGCCCCTCGGCGAGGGTGCCGCGGAGGTGGCGCAGCAGCCCGTACCCGATGCCGCGCTGCGGCACGGCCCGCAGCAGGCGCTTGACCTGGTTGATCTGCGGGCGCCAGGCCGCCCCGGCCGGGGCGGGCAGGCGGACCGGGAACTGCGTGGTGAACCAGCCGACCGTGCGCGAGAGGTCCACCCCGTCGAGGATCTCCTCGCGGCCGTGGCCCTCCAGGGTGACCAGCACGCTGTCGGCGCCGGACCACCCGGTGAGCGTCCGGCCGAGGGCCGACAGCAGCACGTCGTTGATCTGCGTGCGGTAGCGGCCGGGGACCTCCTGCAGGAGCCGCCTGGTGGTTTGCGCGTCGAGCGTGGTGCGGACGACGGCGCGGTGCCGGTCCAGATTCCCGCCGTCCAGGTCGACCGGCAGTCGGCCGGTCCCGCCCTCGGCGAGCGCGGTCCAGTACGGAACCTCGTCGTCCACCGCGCCCGCCTCGGTGTGCGCGACGAGGGCTCGCGTCCAGTCCCGGAACGAGGTGGTCTTCGCTCCGAGGTCGACGGGCCTTCCGGCGCGCGCCTGCTCGTAGGCGGTGGCCAGGTCCGACAGCAGGATGCGCCAGGACACGCCGTCGACGACCAGGTGGTGGACGGTGACGAAGAGCCGGGGGCGCCGGTCCCCGCCGTATTCGAAGAGGACGGCCTTCACCAGCGGTCCGCCGACCGGGCTCAGGCTGCCCTGCGCCGCGGCGACGGCCCGTGCGGTCTCCGCCTCCGGATCGTCCGCGTCCGACAGGTCGTGCCAGGTCAGGACGGAGCCGCGGGCGGAGGCCTGGTTGTACTGGCGCCAGCCGGACGCGCCGCCCGCACCCGCACCCGCGCTCTCGTCCTCACGGGTGTACCGCATGCGCAGGGCGTCGTGGTGGTGGAACAGTCCGGCGAGGGCCGCCTCCAGGGCCGGGCGGTCCACGTCCGTGAAGCCGAGCTCGACGAAGGTCGCCATGGTCAGGTGCTCGGGCGCGGTGAAGCTGTCGAAGAACCAGCGCTGGATGGGGCTCAGCGGCACCTCGCCGCTGACCGGCACCTGGGCGGACCCGGCCGCCCCGGCGGCCCCGGCGGCCCCGGCCGGCGCTCCGGCATCGGTGACCAGCTCGGCGAGCCCGGCCACGGTCGGCGCCTTGAACAGCTGCTTCGGAGAGATGGCCAGTCCCGCTTCGCGGGCCCGCGACACCACCTGGATGGTGAGGATGGAGTCGCCGCCGAGCTCGAAGAAGTTGTCGTGGACGCCGACCCGCGGCAGGCCCAGCACGGCCGCCCACACGTCGGCGAGGATCCGCTCCCGCTCGGTCTGCGGGGCGGTGTACTCGGTGCTCGCCGCCGCCTCCGGGTCGGGTGCGGGCAGCGCCTTGCGGTCCACCTTGCCGTTGGCGTTGAGCGGCAGCGCGTCCAGGACGACGAAGGCCGTCGGCATCATGTAGTCCGGCAACGCCCCGGCCGCGAAGGCCCGCAGGCCCGCCTGGTCCAGGCCGGTGCCGGCCGCGTAGGCGACGAGCCGCTTGGTGCCGGGCCGGATCTCGCGGACGGCCACGACCACCTGGGCGACGTCCGGGTGGGAGGCCAGCGCGATCTCGACCTCACCGAGCTCGATCCGGAAGCCGCGGATCTTGACCTGGTTGTCGGCCCGGCCCACGAAGTCCAGCTGCCCGTCCGGCAGCCAGCGGACCACGTCACCGGTGCGGTACATCCGGCCCGCGGAGTACGGGCTGGCCACGTAGCGGCCCGCGGTGAGCGCGGGATGCCCGGCGTAGCCGCGGGTCACGCACTCGCCCGCGAGGTACAGCTCGCCCGCGACGCCGACGGGGACCGGCCGCAGCCAGGCGTCGAGGACGTACGCCCGGGTCTGGCCGAGCGGGGTGCCGATGGGCACCGACGGCTTCTGCGCCTCCCAGTCGACCAGGTGGACGGTGGCGAAGATGGTCGTCTCGGTGGGTCCGTACGCGGCCACCAGCTGGACGCCGGGGGCCTGGTCGACGACCGTCCGGAAGTGCCTCGGCGAGAGCACGTCGCCGCCGGTCATCACCATGCGCAGGTCGCGCAGCATCGCCACGTCGGCGTCGACGACCTCGTGGAAGAGGCCGGTCGTCACCCACAGGACGCTCACGCCGTGCGTCCGCACCAGCGCGCCGAGTTCCTCGACGGACAGCACCCGTGCCGTGGAGACGGCGAGGGCGGCGCCGTTGGCGAAGGCGCTCCAGATCTCCAGCGCGCTCGCGTCGAAGGACAGCGTCGCGGTCTGGCTGACCACGTCGTCGGCCGTGAAGGCCAGCCGGGGGTCGCGGGCCACCCGCAGGACGCCCGCGTGCGGGACGACGATGCCCTTGGGGCGTCCGGTGGAACCGGAGGTGTAGAACACGTACGCGGCGTTCTGCGGAGTCAGGGCCGTCGCGGGCGGTCCCGCGGGGGCCGCGGCGGCCGTACGCTCCAGCTCCTCCAGGAGGAGTACGGGAACCTCCGCGTCCGCGACGGCCTCACGGGTGGATGCGGTGGCCAGCAGAAGCCGCAGCCCCGAGTCGCCCATCATGAACGCGAGCCGGTCCGCCGGGTATTCGGGATCGAGCGGCACGAAGACCCCGCCCGCCTTGAACACGGCGAGCAGCGTCACGATCGGGGCGGTGCCGCGCGGCAGGCAGACCCCGACCCGGACCTCGGGGCCGACCCCGTGCGCCCGCAGGGCGTGGGCGAGGCCGTCGGCCCGCGCGTCGAGTTCCCCGTACGTGAGCCGCTCGCCCTCGCACACCACCGCGACGGCGTCCGGTGTGCGGGCCACCTGGTCGGCGAAGACCTCGCTCAGCACCGCGCCGACGGGGCCTTCGGCACCGTCGGACCAGCGGCCGAGGATCTCGGCGTGCTCGGCGCCGGTCAGCCGGGGCGTGGCGCGCAGGGGGCGGTCGGGGCCGTCGGCCATGGCGGTGATGAGGTCGAGCAGGTGCGCGGAGAGCCGGCGCACGGTGCTCTCGTCGAACAGGTCGGTGTTGTAGACGATGTTGCTGAGCAGGGCTCCGTCGACCTCGCCGAAGTCGAGGGTGAGGTCGAACTGGGAGCTGCCGGCCTTCAGCGCGTAGTCCTGCCAGCTCAGCTCTCCCGTGCCCGGCCGTGCGGGGGCGCCGGACAGCTTCTCGTAGCTGATCGCCACCTGGACCAGGGGGCTGCGGCTGGGGTCGCGTTCGGTGACGACGGCGTCGACGACCCGGTCGAAGGGCACCTCGGCGTGTGCGAAGGCGTCCAGGACCGTGCCGCGTACGGAGGCGAGCAGTTCGGCGGTGGTGGCGCGTTCGTCGATCCGGCTGCGCAGCGCGAGGGTGTTGATGAAGAAGCCGACGGCGTCCTCGAGCCGGCCGTGGTCGCGGCCGGAGGTCACGGTGGCGACGACCACGTCCTGCTGCCCGCTGTAGCGGGACAGCAGGACCTGGCCTGCGGCTGTCAGGCCCATGAACAGGGTGGCGCCCTGGGTCTGGCAGACCTCCGTGAAGCGGTGGAGCAGTGCGGACGGGATCACCGTCTGGAAGCTCGCGCCGCGCGTGGTGCGCTCGGCGGGGCGCGGCCGGTCGGTGGGCAGCTCCAGTACCGGGGCGTCGGCGAGTTGTGCCCGCCAGTAGCCCAGACCCTCCTCCAGCCGCTGCGGGGTCAGCCGCGCGCGCTGCCAGAGGGTGTAGTCGGCGTACTGCACCGGAGGTTCGGCCGGGGTACGGCCCGCGTAGAGCTCGCCGAGCTCACGCTGGATCACTCCGAGGGACCAGCCGTCCATGACGATGTGGTGCATCGACAGGACGAGTACGTGCTCCTCGTCGGTGACCCGGATCAGGGTGGGCCGCAGGAGCGGCCCGGTGCGCAGGTCGAAGGGCTCCGCGAGCAGGGCGTGCACGAGCGCGTCGAGGCCGTCCCCGGCGGGGCGGTCGAGCACCGGCAGCGGGACGCGGGCGGGCGGGTGGATCACCTGGACGCCCTGGCCGTCGACGGTGTCGAAGGTGGTGCGCAGGGATTCGTGCCGCGCGACCAGTGCCTGGAGTGCCGCGCGCAGCGCCTCGACGTCGAGGCGGCCGCCGAGCCGGACGACCCGGCCCGAGTTGTACTCGCCGCTGGTGGTGTCGTGTTCGGCGGCGAACCACATGCGCGCCTGTGCGGAGGACAGCGGCAGGGCGCCGTCGCGGGGGGCCCGCGGGATGACGTCCTGCCGCGCGCCCGCGGCGGGCAGGCGGGGCGCGAGCGAAGCGGCCGTCGGGTGGTCGAACAGCTCCCTGACGGAGACGTCCGCCCCGGCCCGGCGCAGCCGCGACACCACCTGGATGCTCATGATGGAGTCGCCGCCGAGCGCGAAGAAGTCGTCCAGGGCACCGACCCGGTCCAGGCCGAGCACCGCGCCGAACACCTCGGCGATCAGCTGCTCGCCCGGCGTGCGCGGGGCGGCGTACCCCTCGCCGAGGGCCGACAGGTCCGGTGCGGGCAGCGCCCTGCGGTCCAGTTTCCCGTTGGCGTTCAGTGGCAGCGCGTCCAGCACGGTCAGGGTCGCGGGGACCATGTACTCGGGCAGTACGGCGGCCAGCGCGGCCCGCAGCGCGCCCGGGTCCGGGGCTCCGGAGCCGGAACCGGAGCCGGGGCCGGGGCCGGGGCGGGCGGCGGGGACGGCGTAGCCGGCCAGCCGCTTGACGCCGGGCGTGTCCTCGCGGGCCACGACCGCGGCCTGGGCGACCTCGGGCAGGTCCGTCAGCGCCGCCTCGATCTCGGAGAGCTCGATGCGGAAGCCGCGGATCTTGACCTGGTCGTCGCTGCGGCCGGCGTACTCCAGCACGCCGTCGGACCGCCAGCGCACGACGTCGCCGGTGCGGTAGAGCCGCGCGCCGGGGGTGGCCGGGTCGGCGACGAACCGTTCGGCGGTCAGCGCGGACCGGCCCAGGTAGCCGCGGGCCACGCCCTGGCCGCCGATGTACAGCTCGCCCCACACCCCGGCCGGCACGGATCGCAGCCACGGGTCGAGTACCCGCAGGGTCTTGCCCGCGACCGGGCGGCCGATGGGCACCGAGCCGCTGTCGGGGGCCCGTTCGGCGTCGGAGAACCAGCCGGTCGCGTACACCGTGGCTTCGGTGGGGCCGTAGATGTTCCCGATGACCGCGTCCGGCGCGACCTCGCGGATCCGTTCGTACAGTGCGGCGGGGAACGCCTCGCCGGCGAGCACCACGTGACCGGCGGAGATGCCGGCCCCGTCCTCGGCCAGTACGGCCCCGAGCGCGGACGGGACCGCCGAGATCAGACTGCCCGACCAGCCCCGAGGCCGCTCCGCCAGCTCCAGGACGTCGCGCATCACGTGGACGGAGCCGCCTGCGGCGAGGGTGCCGAAGAGCTCGAAGACCGAGACGTCGAAGTTGAGCGACGTGGAGAAGCAGGTCGTGGCGAAGACGTCCGCACCGAGGGACACCGCCCACTGGACGAGGGAGGCCATGGCCTCGTGGGAGACCACGACGCCCTTCGGCCGGCCGGTGGAGCCGGAGGTGTAGATGACGTACGCCGCGGCGGCGAGCGGCGGCCGGGGCAGCACGGCGGGAGCCGCGGCCGGCTCCAGCGGGCCGTCCACCGCGAGGAGTTCGGCCTCCCCGGCGAACGGGAGTTCCCCGGCGAGGGCGCGCTCGGTCAGCACCAGCCGGATGCCGGAGTCGGCGGCCATGTAGCGCAGCCGGTCGGCGGGGTAGTGCGGGTCCAGCGGTACGTACGCGCTGCCGGCCCGGAGCACCGCCAGGACGGCCACGACCAGGTCCGCGGAGCGGGACATCGAGACGCCGATCGGGGTCTCGGGGCCTGCGCCGCGAGCGATCAGCACGGCAGCCAGCCGGTCCGCGCGCTCGGCCAGGGCGGCGTACGTGAGCACCTGTCCGCCGTGTACGACGGCGGGGGCATCGGGCCGGGCGGCGACCCGCGCCTCGAACAGGTCCTGGAAGGTGAGGTCCGGGGCCGTGGGCAGAGCCGCGGACCAGGACGCGAGCCGGGTCCGCTCGACCTGCGTCAGCCGGGGCAGAGCGGACAGCGGGCGGTCCGGGGACTCGGTGAGGGCGGCCAGGGTGGCGGCCAGGTGGGTGGCCAGGACCTGGACGGTCACCTCGTCGAACAGTTCGGGCCGGTAGGTGATCCGGAGGGCGACCTCGGCGGCGGTGCCGCCCATCGCGACGAGGTGCCGGCCGGTGTACGCGCTCAGGGTGAGCGGATAGTTGGTGGCGAGGCCGCCCTGGGTGTCGGTGACGGTGAGCCCGTGCCGGGCGGCGAGGCCGTCGTCGACCGGGTAGTTCTCGAAGACGAGGAGAGTGTCGAACAGGCCGGTTCCGGCGGGGACTTCGGTGACGGTGTTGATCTGGCTGAGGGACAGGTACTCGTGGGCGCGGGAGTCCCACTGTTCCGCCTGGAGCCGCTGGAGCCACTCGACCACCGGTGTGTCCGGTTCGAGGACGGTACGGACGGGGACGGTGTTGATGAACAGCCCGATGACGGAATCCGCGTCGGCGAGGTCGGCCGGGCGGCCGGAGGTGGTGGCGCCGAAGACGATGTCCCGCTGGCCGGAGTAGGCCGACAGGAGCAGTGCCCAGGCGCCCTGGATCACCGCGTTCACGGTCAGCCGGTGGCGGCGCGCGAAGTCGCCGACGCGCGCGCCCACTTCGGGGTCGATGAGCACGTCGTGACCGCGCGCCTCCCACGTCTGCGCCGTGACCGACCGGTCGGCGGGCAGGGGTACGGGGGTGTCGAAGCCCGCGAGTACGGCACGCCAGTGGTCGAGGCCCGCCGCGGTGTCGCGGGAGCCGAGCCATTCCAGGTAGTCCCGGTAGGGGCGGCGCACCTCGGGGGTCCCGCCCGCGTACCGGGTGAAGACGTCCTCCAGCAGGCGCGGGGTGCTCCAGCCGTCCAGGAGCAGGTGGTGGAAGGTCCACACGACCTGGATCCGGGAGCCGCCGAGGTCGGCGAGGGAGACCCGGAGGAGGGGGGCCGTATCGAGGGTGATGCCGGCCCGGTCGGCGGTCCGGCGCTCGTCCAGGGCCGCCGTGTGCTGGGCTGCGTCCAGACCGGTCCAGTCGGCGGTGTGGACGGGAACGTCGACGCGGTGGTGCACGAGCGCGACGGGTTCGTCGACCGCTTCCCAGGCGACGGA